>JBHJNU010000116.1:0-45172 GCA_050330515.1 Flavobacteriaceae bacterium
ATGACTGCAGATTGGGTAAATCTGCCTTACGAGTTTTTGCAAAGAACATCGAATGATATCATCAATAAAGTCCCAGGTGTGAATCGTGTCGTATATGATATTAGTTCAAAACCCCCTGCGACCATTGAATGGGAGTAAATTAGGTTTTGGTAATGCAACAAGAGGGTAGAAGTTCGAAGTTTGCAACTTAGAACGAGTAGAACATAACTTAAATGTAAATTGCCGCTTCGGGAGAAGTTAAGTTAAAGTTGTAGGGCCAGATGGCAGAAACCCGAACAAATAAGCACATGCGTCAAGCGGTAAAAAAAAGTCAAAATAAGAAACAAGACAAATGAATCAAGGTTTTAAGAAGGTTGCGGTACTGCTTTTGTTTGTTTTTATAGGATGTAAGGCAATAGCTCAGAAATTTTCAACGCACGCTGTAAAAGAGGGGGAAACACTTGAAAGTATCGCGAAGCGGTACAAAGTGACTCCCACCCAAATTCTTACGTATAACAAAGAAATCAAAGCGGGTCAAAACCTTAAGGCCAATACCATTTTGGTGATTCCGGTGGATGCCGCCGCAGCTGCACCGAAAACCAATGAAGAAAAGGCCGACCAACAAGAACCGACAGGTTTTATCTCGCATACGGTGCGCAAAAAGGAAACCTTGTATAGTATCGCAAAACGCTTTGCGATTACCGAAGAGCAGATTAAAAAATACAATCGCCAGCTTTATTCTTCGCAACTGCAGAAAAAGATGGAGTTACGTATTCCAAAATACAAAAGGGTCGCACCTATTGAAAATGCGATAAACGAAGGGGATTACGAAAGCTACACCGTAGCGGCTAAGGAAACACGATGGAGTATCGCAAATAAATACGGCATTACCATTGATAGTTTGCTAGTGCTCAATCCCCAACTTTTGAAAACTTCAAGTTATTTAGCTGTGGGCCAAGAATTACGGCTTCCAAAAAAAATCGATGTGGGGGTAGAGGGGCAGGAGACCCAATTATATACCTCGTACACCGTTCCTAAGGGCGTTGGTATCTTCCGTATTACGCAAGATTTTCAGGTCAGCTCAAAAGAAATTATGGACCTGAACCCCGAAATAACCGAAAAAGGAGGTTTAAAGGAAGGTATGGTCATCAGACTTCCTCAAAAGAAATTAAATGCTGGCGAGGTAAATACCGATAATTATAATTTTTACGTGGTTAAACCGAAGCAGACCGAGTTTTCGTTGACGCGAAAATTGGGTCTTTCCTATAAACAGCTTCTAGCACTGAACCCGGATCTGAAAAATGGGTTGAAAGCCGGTATGGTTCTAAAATTGCCAAAAGATCAAGTGGGTAGTTTCGAAGTGCGCAATGCTTTGGTGCTTGATAAAATTGACTTGGTAGATAGTATCAATAGGGAAAATAGACCTAAAGTAATGTTCCTCTTACCTTTTCGTTTAGATAAAATGGATGTGGAGAACACGGCGAATACCCAAAAAATGATCGCCGACAGAACGGATATCAAGTTGAGTCTAGGCCTTTATTCCGGGGCGTTGATCGCCTTAGATTCTATTTCAAGACTAGGTGTTTCGGTTGATGTAAGAACTTTTGATAACCAATTGAACCTTGAGAAGACCAGGGCAATTCTACTCGGTGAAAATCTAAGCGATTATGACGTCATTATTGGTCCTTTAGATGATGCTTCTTTTCGTGAGGTAGCAGTGCGTTCATCAGCTAGCGGGGTTCCCGTTGTTGCTCCCATAGCGGTTAAAACAGACCTAAGTATGAGCAATGTTTTCTTCACGTACACGTCAGATAAGGTTTTGAGGAAGAAAATGCTTGATTATCTTCAAGAAAAGTTCGAAGACCAGAACATTATCATCATTGCGGATAATAAAAATAGCGCGACGAAGGATATGATTTTGGCACGATTTCCTGTGGCCAAGGTGTTAAAAGTAGTGGAGGAGGCCAAGAATATTGGTATTAACCGTGATAAACTGGCGACTTTATTTTCTGATGAAAAAGAGAACTGGGTTTTCGTTGAGTCTGAAAATTACAAATTGATCTCAAGTGTAACTTCCATTCTGAATTCTTTTCACACTGCCCTATTGAATCCGGAAAGGAGTAGGGCGAAACTACAGGTTCGCATGTTCACCACCAATAAGAACAGCGATTTTGATAATGATGTGATTTCGGGGTCGCACCTATCCAACCTGAACTTTACCTACCCATCTGTTTATCGAGAAGTGGGCGATACCCATTTCACAACGGCCTATCAGAAACGTTTTGGAGAGTCACCTGATCGATACGCCGTGCGTGGATTTGATATTACCTTCGATCTTCTTTTGAAATTGGCCTATAGGAAAAACTTGTTGGAAATATCTAAATTTATAGGTGAAACGGAGTATATGGGCAACAAGTTCTTTTACGAAAAAGATTTCCCTTCAGGATACTTTAACCAAGCGGCCTATATCATGTCTTATCAAGATATGAGGCTGAAAGAAATAATTGATTGATATGACTTCAAAAGTAACTTACAAAGGTGGATTGCGCACCCGTTGTGAACACCTTGGATCCGGCGATGTTTTTCTTACTGATGCGCCTTTGGATAATAATGGTCAGGGTCAGGCATTTTCGCCAACGGATACTGTTGCCACAGGCTTGGCCAGTTGTATGTTGACCATGATGGGTATTAAGGTGAATACCAACCAGATGCAGGTTGACTTAACCGATTCAACGGTTGAGATCACCAAACACATGGCCGCCAACCCCAGAAGGATATCGAAAATCGAGGCGAATTTGAATCTGCCGTCCAATGTTTCCGACAAGGATAAAAAAATATTGGAAAATACCGCCCATACGTGCCCAGTGCTTTATAGCCTACATCCTGATATTGAAAAGGTAATCACGTTCAATTGGGTGCTCTAAAGTACGGTTTGGTAATCGTTATTTTTTGTGTCTTCGGATTCTTTCCTAATCCGGATGACGACACCATAATCTGGAGCAGCGATTACCGATTAACATGGACTGATTTTAAAGACAAACCCTTGTTGGGCACTAGGGCTGCGGCCTTGACCGCTAGTGGAATTAACTATCGTTTTTCAACTACGGGCGGTGCCGAGAATTTGAAAGTCGATTTTGAGGTTAGCACGCATTTCTACCCGAACAGGTCATGGTACAAGCCTGAATTATGTGATGAGCTAATCTTGGGTCATGAGCAATTGCATTTCGATATAGCAGAGTTATATGCCCGCAGATTACGCACCCAATTGTCAGAAACAACCTTTACCTTTGGCAATGTAAAAAGCAAGGTCAGGGAAATTTATAGAAAAAATAACGAAGCCTTGAACGATTTCCAGCATCGCTATGACCAGGAGACCAACTTTTCAAGGAATCGGGAAGAACAACTCAAATGGAATAAAAAAATAAAGGTAGACCTTGGGCTGGAAGAATAACCCAACAACTACGTTGTGTCAGGCTCTTAAAATCTGATACTTCCCCCTATCGTTAAAAATGCTACCCCATAGCCTGCTTCCGCAAAAACGCCAAAGGTGTCGTTAAAATACCATCTACCACCAACAAAAATGGTAGGGGTCACTGTACTCGAGACTGTAAATCCGACGGCATCCCCTGTAAAGTTTGCGATATTGTATGCGAGCATCGCACCGCCATAAACATCTAAATTATCAACATTTAAACCGTTGTAATGATAGGCGCCACGAAAGCCTAAGGTGGTATAACTCCATCTTGAATCTATGCCCTGCGTCTCGTAACGGTAAGCCTTCGAGCCCAGAAATCCACCGAGGCTGATAACCCCGGGGCCACCTATGTCCCATATACCCCTTTCGTAACTGACACTGAAACCAGGCGAAACGGATGAGGTCAAGAAACTTCCAAATTCCCCTCCAAGACCTATACCAACATTGATGACGTTAGTGCCCGATTCAAATTCTTGCGCTTGAGAATTGAAGGTCAAGAAAATGAACGTAGTAAAAAGTAGAACTAATTTTTTCATGTTGAAATTTTAGCCCAAAACTACAATATTTTTAAAGCTAGCACACTTATCCCATTATAAAATTCTGCTAAATTTTGAGTTTAAAAAAGGCGGGAATTTTTTCAAACACAAATTTTAAACGTCACAAATGGTAACGCCTTCTTTGAGGGCGGCAATGGGATCGTCCCAAGTAGGAACGAATTCTTGTGCTACATAACCTTTATAGCCTGTCGCCAAAATAGCTTTCATAATAGCGGGGTAAAACAATTCTTGAGTATCGTTGATTTCGTGCCGACCTGGGTTTCCACCAGTGTGGTAATGTCCAAAATAATAATGATTATCTTGAATATTGCGAATAACATCGCCCTCCATGATCTGCATGTGATAGATATCGTACAGCAGTTTAAAGTTTTCAGACCCTACAGCTTTACAAAGTTCTATACCCCAGGCGCTTTTATCGCACATATAATCTTTGTGGTCAACTTTCGAGTTAAGTAGCTCCATTTGAATGATTACCCCATGTTTTTCGGCCGTTGGCATAATTTTTTTCAACCCTTCGGCACAGTTTTTTAGGCCTTCTTCGTCATCCATTCCATTTCTATTTCCACTAAAGCAAATAAGGTTGGTATAGCCTGCTTCGGCAACCAAAGGAATAACCCGCTCATAGTCCGAAATTAATTCGGCATGTAAATTGGGGTCGTTCCAGCCTTCTAAAATTCCCTTTCCGGCACCCCAGCACATCGAGGCATGAATACCGTATTTTTTCATTAACGGCCAATCTTCGGGCCCTGTGAGATCCATCGCATTGACCCCTAGTTCGTTGAGGTTCTTGAGAAACTCTTCCATCGGTATTTTACCATAGCACCACCGGCAGGCACTGTGGTTGATGTTGTTCTTAAGTTCATTGTTGGTATTGTGGGCTGAGGTCATTGCATTCGCAGTTTTACCGGCCAAAAGTCCGACCGAGACGGCGGCCGAAGCGCCTATGAATTTTCTTCTTTGCATTATGTTAAGGTGTTAGTTCCGTTGCTTAAAAAGGTAGTTTGATCGCTGGTTTGATTTATACTTTATGGATTCTAAAAGTAACGAATTTTGTTGAAAGTCTGCACGCGATTAAATCTTAAAGATCTGCGTCTTGCTCTATCAATGCGACCGCCAATTGACGCGGTAATTCGTCTTGAACTAAGTGAATCTGCGAATCTGAGGGTCGATCGCTGATTTTACAGCTATTTATTGGTACATTTCAAGCCTGAAATATACACCGAATTGAACCTGCAACCAGATAAGGAAAAATTAATAGAGTTAGCCCATTATCGAATGCCCTTTGGCAAATTCAAAGGCCGGTACCTGGTTGACCTGCCCGAACCATATTTGGTCTGGTACCACCAAAAGGGTTTTCCTGAGGGCAAGCTAGGGCTACTTCTAAAATCTATGTTCGAGATCAAAGTAAATGGGCTAGAACCTCTTATTCGCAGGATTCAAAAAGATTTTCCGCCGAATAAGGGCTGACTTCCTATTGCAATTCGTATCTTTGAGCCCCGTAACACAGAAGTCGATTCATGTCAAAGACCAAGTATATTTTCGTTACGGGAGGCGTTACTTCATCTCTTGGAAAAGGTATCATTGCCGCCTCTTTAGCCAAACTATTGCAGGCTAGGGGATACCGAACAACCATTCAGAAATTAGACCCATACATCAACGTAGATCCCGGTACGTTAAACCCTTACGAACATGGTGAGTGCTATGTTACCGATGATGGCGCCGAGACCGATTTGGATTTGGGCCATTATGAGCGTTTTTTGAACGTCAGCACATCGCAGGCAAATAATGTTACCACAGGCAGAATTTACCAAAGTGTCATTGAAAAAGAACGGAGGGGTGAATTTTTGGGTAAGACCGTTCAGGTGGTACCCCATATCACCAACGAAATCAAAGAGCGAATACAGTTGTTGGGCAAAAGTGGTGAATACGATATTGTCATTACAGAAATCGGGGGCACCGTTGGCGATATCGAATCATTACCTTATATAGAGGCAGTTCGTCAATTGCTTTGGGAGCTCGGTGATAACAATGGCATTGTCATACATCTTACGTTGGTGCCCTATTTGTCGGCAGCTGGCGAACTGAAAACAAAGCCCACCCAGCACTCCGTAAAAACGTTGATGGAAAGTGGTATCAAAGCTGATATTCTTGTTTGCAGAACAGAACATGATATTTCTGATGACAAGAAAGACAAATTAGCCTTGTTCTGCAATGTTAGGCGAGAAGCTGTTATCCAATCTATTGACGCGTCTACCATTTATGATGTGCCCATTATGATGCAAGATGAAGGGCTAGATGTCGTAACCCTGAAAAAACTGGCTCTTTCCGATAAGAAACAACCTGATCTAACCCAATGGAAAGAGTTTTTAAAACGTCATAAAAATCCGAAACACGAAGTTGAAATCGGTTTGATCGGTAAGTATGTCGAACTTCAAGATTCCTATAAATCAATTCTAGAATCGTTTATACATGCAGGTGCCGCCAATCAAGTCAAGGTAAAGGTACGCTTCATCCACTCTGAGTATTTGAACATGGGTAATCTGGAAAAAAAGCTCGAAGGTTTAGATGGTATTTTGGTGGCGCCAGGTTTTGGTGAACGCGGTATTGAAGGCAAGATAAAGGCTGTACGGTTTACTAGGGAAAACAACATTCCCTTCTTGGGTATTTGCCTGGGCATGCAAATGGCGGTCATCGAATATTCAAGGAATATACTCGGATTGACCAAGGCGAATTCTACCGAGATGAATAGCGGCACCAATGCACCGGTGATCAGTTTGATGGAAGAACAAAAGAACATTACCAATAAGGGCGGCACCATGCGACTGGGTGCCTGGGCATGTGAACTTAAGAAAGGCAGCCTCGCCTCGAAAATATATGGAGGAGCGACTACTATTTCTGAAAGACATCGCCACCGTTATGAATTCAACAATGAGTTCAAGGATCGGCTCGAAGCGGCAGGACTCATAGCTTCAGGAATTAACAAAGAGACAGGATTGGTCGAAATTGTTGAACTTCCCACGCATCCTTGGTTCATAGGCGTACAGTATCATCCTGAATATAAAAGTACAGTAGCTAATCCGCATCCACTTTTTGTTGGGTTCGTTAAGGCTTCCTTAAAACATAAAAAAGAAAAAACGAATGCCACTTTGGCATAGAACACTCATTTGGGCATATATTTGCCAGCTGTAAATCAATTATTTACAGAATACTAAATCGAATATGTATTAGATGGAAGAAAAGAAACTGGATATCAATTCCATTATAGGCTTTGTGCTCATTTTTGGCATACTTATTTTTATGTTCTACCAGAACAAGCCAACTCCTGAAGAGTTGGAAGCCCAAAAAGCGAAGCAAGAACAACTGGAAGCACAAACAAAACAGAACGAGAACCAAGTTGTAGAAAACGCGCCCACCGCACCCACTTTAAACCTTCAAGATTCTACGGCCCTAGCAAACTATAAGGGCGCCATTGGCGCTTTTGGCTTTACAACGCCATCTGAGGCAACCACAACGTTGGAGAATGATCTTTTGTACTTAGAAATAAGCAATAAGGGCGGCCAGATCATTGAAGCTAAAATGAAGCAGTTCAACACCTATGACTCCGTTCCAGTGTATTTGGTCAAGGACGGTAATGCCCAATTCTCACTGAATTTTTCCACAACAGATAATCGCGTTCTGAATACGAAGGACCTGTATTTTGAGCCGACCTTGACAAAAAGCGGCGATAATCAAGTGCTTTCCATGAAGGCCAAGGTATCTCCTGAAAAGTATTTGGAGTATCGTTATGAAATGAAGCCCGGTGATTATCTGGTCGATTTTACGGTTCGTTCACAGGGTTTGAACGGGATATTGAATAGTAGTCAAACCGTTCAAATGGATTGGAGGCTAAAAGGCATTCGCCATAGTAAAAGTATTACCTATGAGAATAGATATACCAGATTGACCTATAACCATGAAGATGGTAAGATCAGTAAATTGTCTGATTCAAGTGATGATGAGGAAAGCGAAACGGATCTGAAATGGCTTTCGTACCGGCAGCACTTTTTCAGTTCTATACTGGCATCAAATGAAAAATTCGAAAAGGCGGAACTAACTTCTGTAGACCTTGTCGAAGAGGAGAGCAAGACCGCTGGGTTTACCAAAGAATATTCAAGCAGTATTCCATTAAAATTGGCCGGTGGCGAGCTTTTGAAGAACATGCATTGGTACTACGGCCCTACCGATGTCGCCGTTCTCGATAAATACGAAGATTTGGGTCTAGATGATAGTATTCCCTTTGGCTGGGGCATCTTCGGATGGATCAATCGCTATGTTTTCACCCCGTTTTATGAATTGTTGAGTTCTTATTTTCCGCACGGTATCGCGATTATTGTTATGACCATACTGGTGCGTCTGGCCATGTCTCCGGCAACCTATAAATCATATTTATCGCAAGCGAAAATGAAGGTACTGAAACCAGAGATTACCGAACTTGGCGAGAAGTACAAGGATAATGCCATGAAAAAGCAACAAGAGACCATGAAGTTATATGGTAAAGCAGGTGTAAGCCCTATGGCAGGATGTATTCCGGCAGTCATACAGATGCCTATTTTTTATGCCCTTTTCATGTTCTTTCCAACATCGTTCGCATTGCGCCAAAAACCGTTCTTGTGGGCAGACGACCTTTCTTCGTTCGATACTATTTTCGAACTTCCTTTTTATGTTCCCCTGTATGGCGATCATGTGAGTCTGTTCCCTATTTTGGCCTCTATCGCCATCTTCTTTTATATGATGATGACAACAGGGCAGAATATGCCGCAGCAACCGGGCATGCCCAATATGATGTTTATTATGTATCTCATGCCGTTCTTTATGTTGGTCTTCTTTAACAATTATGCCAGTGGTCTTAGCTTGTATTATTTTGTTTCGAACTTGATTACCATAGGAATTATGCTCGTTATCAAACACTTTATTTTGGACAATGACAAAATACATGCGCAGATACAGGAGAACAAGCTGAAGCCTAAAAAGGAGAACAAGTTCCAGAAAAAGATGCGCGAGATGATGGAACAGGCAGAAGACCATAAGAAAGCAGGAAAGAGGTAATTTGATCGCTCGCAGCGTTTAGTTTGCGTCTAGCTTGAAAATTAACTAGGCAACCCAATACAGAATATTACCATTTTATACTATTAAGTCAACCAGTATAATTTCCGCTGTTCAACTTAAAGTGGCACCTATCATAAAACAAAAAGCCCCGACAGAAGATCGGGGCTTTTCATAGTAAGTAGGTTAAGCTTGGTGAGATTTGGGTGTACAAAGATGTGATATGTTTCTTCTTAAAAAAAAACTTAGTTGTCAAGTATTGTTTTTTGTATGCTAACCTTCACCAAGATGATGTTTGATGTTTTCGGTTTTTGTAAAGATCTATGAACCACACAGGAAAACTTCTTGGAAGGAACTTTCGTATTTAAAACTCTTTTCGGAAAATTAACCCTAATGAAGCGGTATTTCCTAATGATCCAGAATTTCAAAACTTCCTTTGGCAATTTATGGGTATTAAATCAGCGATATCATTTTAACTTCTCCCACATGAAAGCGCGAATTTTTGTGTCTTTCTTTTTCCCTTTTCCGGCGTTTCCCGATAGTTATCGGGATTCATGAATATACTCACTTAGATGCACATGAATCGAGTTTTCAAAAAATCGGTTCTTACTGCAAGTAAAAAGCCCCGTTTAGAAAACAGGGCTTTGTTGTACATCGCTTAAGAAATTTTAATTCACTAAGGCATCCCATACCTCTTGAGGTATAAGTACCTTGTTTATGACGTGTACTACGCCGTTTCTTGCTTCAATATCCTCTATTACCACTTGGGTGTGGTCGTTCGATGCCGGATCTTCAAGTACAATTACACCGTCATTCCTAATTTCAACAACCAAGGTTTCTCCTTGGAGTGTATTTACACTGCTTACGGTGCTCAAATCACTTTTGAACTTGGCTCCTGAAAGCACATGGTATAGTAAAAGTTTTGTTAGCAGTTCTTTTTCAATCTCGGTATCGAAATCGTTGAGGCTATTATAGTCGTCACCTAATACATTTAATAGATCAACAAAAGCTTCATTGGTCGGCGCAAATACGGTAAATGGCCCATCTCCGCCCAAAGTCTCTACCAAACCAGCATCAGCCTGAATCAAGGCATCTACCAATAAACTTAGATCATCGGTAGCAACGGCAAGCTCAACAATATTCTTCAAGCTTAACGCAGCAATGAAATCAATGGCCGATTGGGGTAATAAGACTTTGTCGATCGTGTGCGCCACCCCGTTCGAGGCCATAATATCGGTGGCGGTAATATTGGCGTCAACACCGGATGCGTCGCCGATAACAAAGGTATTGTTCGAAGCTATAACTTCCAGTTTATTATCTACTAGAGCGGTTGCAACTTCTCCTGGAGCCAAATCGGCAGCCAAGACTTTCGTAGGTAATACATGGTAGAGCAAAATGTCTTTCAGTAAATTCATTTCCGCCTCGGTATCAAAATCATCCAGACCGTTGTATTGATCGCCCAGAACTTCCAATAAGTCGACGAAGGCATCATTTGTCGGTGCAAAAACGGTAAACGGACCTTCGCTAGCCAAGGTTTCCGCCAATCCAGCTTTGATGACCGCGGCTTTAAGAATTGATAAAGGTTCCGTTGCTACTACGATATCGACCAAGGTACCCGGATCATTTTCCATTGCCCCGTTCAGAGCGTCGATGATGGCCTGAGGTAACAAAACCTTATCGATTACATGAACAATACCGTTACTTGCCTCCACATCGGCTATGACCACCTTGGCATCTACTTCAGTGGGGTCATCTACAAAAACTCCGTTATCGAGTTTAATGGTTATATTTTCTTCCTGCACCGTTTTGATCATCTGACCGTTATTCAGGTCAGTGGATAGCGCGGCAGTGCCTGCAACCACATGATAGGTCAGTATGGTTGCCAGAATATCTTTTTTAGCATCGGTGTCGAAATCCTCTAACGAGTCGAAACCATCAAGCTGTGCTAATAGTGCCGCAAAAGCGTTATTGGTAGGGGCGAAAACGGTAAAGGGACCATTACCGCTTAAAGTGCCGATAAGATCGGTGCCATCTTTTTCATCGGCTTTTTTCAAGGCGGCCACCAATGAGCTAAGGGCGTCTGTGGCCTCTGCGGTTTCTACAATGTTCAGGCTTTGCTCGTCTTCCATTACTGCCGCTGGCTCGTCATCGTTATTACAGGAGAAAAAAACTAGTGATAAGACTGTTAAAACGGCAATACTACGTTGTTGAATAAATTTTTTCATAATTGATAGTTTTAAATAAATGTTTAATTATTTTTTATAAAAATTAAACAGCTAAATAGTGATCAATTATACAATCATTTCATACTGTGTTGGTTTTTTTTGACGGCTAAATGTGTTTAGTAGTATTAAATAACGTATCTGTTTGAACAAATATTCTCGTTGCTTAATATGTTGCTAAGATACATGATTGGTAAAATGGTTGCGTAATGTTTATGATTTTTTTAATAAAAATAAACAATATTTTATTTCATTCTTGGTATAGGGGTTTGCCTCCATGATCTTCCGTTCGTTTTGATTCATGAAGCTTTCGACACCATCTGACCTGCTATTTTCGTATTTTTGCAAGGTACTAGCACTTTAAAATGAAAAAAGTAGTCATTGGTCTTTCAGGCGGCGTTGATTCTAGCGTAGCGGCCTACCTGCTTAGGGAACAAGGGTATGAAGTTATCGGTCTGTTCATGAAGAACTGGCATGATGATTCGGTGACCATTTCCGAAGAATGCCCATGGTTGGAAGACAGCAACGATGCACTGATAGTCGCCGAAAAATTGGGTATTCCATTTCAGACCATCGATTTAAGCGTTGAATACAAAGAACGTATTGTCGATTATATGTTCAATGAGTATGAAAAAGGGCGTACACCCAACCCTGACGTGCTGTGTAACCGCGAGATCAAATTCGATGTATTTCTTAAAATAGCCTTGCAGCTGGGGGCAGATTATGTGGCGACAGGTCACTATTGCCGAAAGGGAATTCTGAAAAATGCCGATGGAACCGAAACCTATCGATTACTTTCGGGCATCGATGCCAACAAAGATCAATCTTATTTTTTGTGCCAGCTCTCCCAAGAGCAATTGGCAAAAACACTGTTTCCCATTGGGGAATTGACCAAACCTGAAGTCAGGCAAATTGCTGCTGACAATGATTTGATCACAGCAGATAAAAAAGACTCACAAGGACTTTGTTTTATCGGCAAGGTGCGGTTGCCGGAATTCCTTCAGCAAAAATTGAAGGCTAAGAAAGGGGTTATTGTTGAAGTACCGGCCAACGTGCCCCAACTTCAAAGGCTGAAACCGAATTTCAAAACCATAATAGAGGAACTTGCCTATTTTTCAGAGAAACCGGAATACCACATAACCGATGGCAAAGTAGTAGGTGAACATCAGGGGGCACACTATTTCACCAAAGGCCAGCGAAAAGGTCTTGATGTGGGCGGAACGAAAGAACCGCTGTTCGTCATCGATACCGACGTTGTTCAAAATGTTATTTACACGGGGCAGGGAAAAGATCACCCTGGTCTTTATCGAAGAACCCTTTTCGTCGCCAATGAAGAGTTACATTGGGTAAGGCCAGATTTGGCGTTGAAAACAGATGAAACCATGGAGGTTATGGCCCGTATTCGTTACCGCCAAGCCTTAGATAGGGCGACACTGTATAAAATTGATGGTGGGCTATATGTTGATTTTGAGCAGTTACAATCCGCTATTACCGAAGGGCAGTTTGTAGCTTGGTATGTGGGCGACGAGTTGATCGGGTCAGGGGTCATTTCATAACATTTACGCTAAATTTTATGGATAAAAACAAGATTACACAACTTTTTGGAATCCAATACCCCATTGTTCAGGCTGGAATGATCTGGACCAGCGGATGGCGTTTGGCTTCCACCGTCTCGAACGCAGGCGGACTTGGTCTTATCGGTGCCGGCAGCATGTACCCGGACGTACTTCTTGAGCACATACAGAAATGTCAACTGGCTACCCAAAAGCCTTTTGGGGTCAACATACCTATGTTATATCCTAACATCGATCAGCTGATGGATATTATTGTGGAAACCGGGGTGAAGATCGTATTCACTTCTGCGGGAAATCCTAAAACATACACCGCATTTCTCAAAGAAAAAGGGATTACCGTTGTACATGTTGTCAGTAGCCTGAAATTCGCTCTTAAGGCACAGGAAGCTGGGGTAGATGCAATTGTTGCCGAAGGTTTTGAAGCGGGTGGCCACAATGGCCGCGACGAGACCACCACCTTGACCTTGATACCTTCGGTAAAGGAAAAAATTAACGTTCCACTTATTGCCGCCGGAGGCATCGCCACGGGGCGAGCCATGTTGGCCGCAATGGTATTGGGTGCCGATGGCGTGCAGGTAGGTAGCCGTTTTGTAGCCAGTCATGAAGCGTCATGTCACAAGCTGTTCAAACAAAAAGTAGTGGAGGCCGATGAAGGGGCAACCCAACTTACCCTGAAGGAACTTGCTCCGGTCAGACTGATCAAAAATAAATTCTATGAAGACGTGCAACAGGCATACCAGAATGGAGCCTCTATCGAAGATCTCAAACAACTTTTGGGCCGGGCACGTGCGAAACGCGGTATGTTCGAAGGCGATCTTGACGAGGGCGAATTGGAAATTGGTCAAGTATCCGCACTTATTCGTGATATTCAACCTGCCGCCGATATCGTCATGACCATGATGCATGAATTTGAAACTGCACGAAAAGAGGTCGCTACATTCTGAGCAGTACGGTGTACCTATTAGCATGTCTATTTACCTCTAACTCCGAACCGGCAATACCTTTTTTTCCTTGCCCGAATCCATATTTTCAGGGCTTAGGTATCACTGGGCATCAAGCCAAAATTGATCAACTCCGGCCGCCAAGAAATTAGCTCTTGTGAACGCTGCTTATTGCACCGAAGCCTGATCTTCTATTTTCTTTAAACTGCCCAAGTACTCCATCAAATCACGAAGTTCCCTTTTGGTAATCATTCTTCCCATGGCAGGCATGGCGGAAGTTCCGTTCTCTCGTTTTTTCACCCTGCTGCGTGGGATCTCCAACGGTTCCGCATCATTGGTGCGAAGAATAAGTTCCTCTTTGGTTTCTTCTTCCAAAACGCCGGTAACCACCTGACCGTCTATTAGCGTAATGGTTACACTGCCATAACCGGGGGCCAGACGTTTACTAGGTTCGATTAGGGACTCAAGAAGCTGTTCTCTTGTAAGCACGTTCGCGATGTTGTCCAAGGCTGGCCCAACTTGACCACCCGTTCCGTTAACGGCATGGCATCGAACGCATTGTGCTGTTGGGTTGTTGGTAAATACCGACCGACCTGCCCACCAGTTACCACCGTAAAGGGTTTCTTTGTATCCTTCAGCCGTTTGATCATTTTTCTTTAGTAGTTGCAACTGTGCTATCAAGTTTTCCGATTTGCTGGACTCTACGGCCTCGATAAGATCCAAAACTGCCCCTTCCGGAAATTTATTGTTTACAGCTTTTTCGATGAGTCCCTTTAAAACGGGTTCACTTTTTTCAAGGGGCATTTCTGCAAGCACCCCTAACATGGTTTGTTGTTCACCTACAGAACTGTTCCTGAAAATAGGTTCAACCAGGGCAGGAAGTTTTTCTTTCGGAATATCCAACCGAGACAGCAAACCTACCGCGGCCTCACGTACTTCTTGTGCCTTATCGGCCATTCCTACTTTCATCGCCGATTCAATATTGTCGAAATGGAGCACGCCCAATGCCGATAATAAGGCCGCCCTCGCTTTATTGGATCTGCTTTTTCCAAAAACCGCGTACAATTCGTCATTATAATCTTCAATACCTAGGTTTTCCAAAGTCTTTGAAACACCGATTAGAATCTCGGGATTTTCATCTTTTAGAAAGTACGGAATTTCTTCTCCAATTTTTTGCTTTGCGAAGCTGGCATCACGTTTGATTTCGCCCCGGAGACGACCATCTACGCGATCTAGAACCGATGGTTCTGCCCAGGTACCGATCGTTGCGAGAGCCTCTCCGCGTAATATTTCGGAAACCTCGTTGCGCTTAGCAAAAGCTATGAGGTTATCAAGTTCTTTATCTCCTCCTACACGCAACGCGGCATTGATGGCCCTTCGCAACAAGGGTTCAGAGGTGAAGCGGGTTTCGGTAAGCACATTGGCCAGGGCTGGCAAAGCCGGTTCAATTGACCAATCGTCATTAATGGCCCGGGCCGCCTCGGCAACTATGTATTCATCCTCGTCGGTTAGAAAATTCGCTACACCGGCATCCTGCATCCTTCGCAAAACCAAAACCGCTGCAATACGCAGGCTTCTATTCGAATTGCCAGATAACGCCGTGATCGGTTCTGATTTGCCGATTCTTGACAGGGCCAAGACCGCTGCATGCCTCAGGTATACATCTTCATCGTTGTTGGCGGCGATCATATCCAATAGTGGTTGAACCGCTTCTTCATGCTCCGTTCTTCCGAGAGCTTGCGCCGCATAGAACTTTACCCGGTCATTTTCATGCCCCAACAAAGGAATGAACAGGGCGCCCGCTTCTTTGTATCTGATATCGCCCAAAACTTTAAGTGCCTGGGTAATGATTTCGGGGTCTGAATCGGCCAATAGAGGCACCAAACAATCGGCTTTGCCCAAATCATCAGCGGCGATTTGGCCTATGCCCCAAATAGCATGTATGCGAGCAAATTGGTCTTTATTTTCGGTCAGTACAGCTTTTAGGGCGCGATGACCCCAGAACGTACTTTTTGCCAACTCAAATTGGGCCTTCTGACGTATACGCATGTCGGGGTAGGAAAGCAGCGCGACCAGCGAATCATTAGATTGTTCGCTATAGTTTAGGGTCATTAAACGTTTGGTTTCCGCCCTTTCCTTTGCTAGGTCATTTTTATCTTCAGTTACATCAATTTTCCAGACCCTACCGTAATTCTTCGTGTCCCAGCCATTAATCCAGTCAGCAGTGTACAAAGCCCCATCGGGACCAAAGCGAACCCCTGTAGGTAGTATACCGTTGACCACGTCAATATCGGTATTGAGATCAAAGGAAGCACCTTTTGGTTTTAGATCGAAAGACCAGATGTGCGAACGACTTGGGTCTCCAACAAATTCAGACAAGAAAAATCGATTGACCCAATCCTTGCCTAAGGCAGTACCGGGGTTGTAGGCCATCCCGGTAGGGCCGTTGTGGAAGTTCATAATCGGGGGGATGATATACGCGGCCTGACCTTCCCAGCGGGGCACGAACAATTTTTCATCCATCCATATATTATAGGTGTTATTCTTGGGATCGGTATACTTACCGAACTGCCAATTGGTTCTCCACCCAGAATCGGATCCTTCTACGATATGCACCAGACGCTCACTTTCGCCGGCATGGTCACCATCATTATCGGAGGAAATGATGTTGCCGTAAGCATCGAAGACGAACTCGTGGGTATTCCGATGTCCGCGAGAGAACACCTCAAAATTACTACCATCAGGATTACAGCGAACGATAACCCCTTGGTTCGGATATTTGTGATTAACCCCATCGACCGTGGTAATGTTGGCGCCTATATCGCCTATACCCCAGTAAATTTTTCCGTCAGGCCCTTGAATGGCACCTGACATACCATGACCGCCAAAACCAATATGAACCGCAAAACCATGTGCGATCGATGTTTTCTCATCTAAAACGCCATCTCCATTGGTATCGGTAAGGCGCCACATATCAGGGCCAATGCCTACAAAAACATCCTCGTCCCGTACCAAAAGTGCCCCTGCGACATCTGTAATCTCGGTATTGAAATCTTCAAGAATACGTGTCGATTTATCGGCCAAACCATCCCCGTTTACATCCTCCAACATCCAAACCTCATCTTTTTCAACAGTTAGGTCGTGCCAGTCATGAATCGAGTCATTGTTCAGATCCATCAACCAACTATTCTCTTCACTCAATTCAGGAGCGAAAGTGGCGCGTAGAAAGGCACGCCTATCTTCAACGGATTGCAATGAAATGGAAGGGGTCATCCATTGGCGATAACCGCGAATATCAAATTCAGAGTGTTTTTGACGGTTGGTTCTTGTGATATAGATGCGACCTTTGCTATCAATATCCATAGCCACAGGATCGGGTGCCAATGAATCGGATGCCCAGAGGGTCAATTCAAGACCATCGGCTACCTTGGCCGTCACATTTTCCCGCACTTCTAAAGCATTGCTGGCCCCGTAGATGGAATCTTCAACGATAGTCGGTGGGATTTCTTTTGGTTTGTTCGATTTTTGTTGGCAAGAAGTTATCAGTACTAGTATGGTTAGGGCATATAAAGTACGAGGGGAGAATTGCTTAAATTTCATTAGCTAAGTTTAATTGGTCTGCATTGAACAACTAAAAATACATAATTTTTATTAGGCTATGGTATCATTTAAAGTTGTAATTGAAAATAGGGCAGGATCAGTTCTTGTAACCAAGGGGCAACCACCTTAACTGGATTGGTTCAAAAGCTACTTACTTCATTAGATTTATTTCCGCTATACTTTTGATTCTGTTTCGTTCTAAAAAGGCATCGATAGTTTCAAAATGTTCAAGAACACGTTGCTCTTTGAACTCGAATACTTTTTGTGAAAGTCCCTGCAAAAAATCCCTATCATGTGAAACAAGAATAAGTGTGCCATCGAAACCGGATAAGGCTTCTTTAAGCACATCTTTTGATTTTAAATCGAGGTGGTTGGTCGGCTCATCTAAAATCAGCAGGTTTACGGGCTCAAGCAGTAGCTTTACCATGGCCAATCTTGTTTTCTCTCCCCCAGATAGTACGCTTACCTTTTTGTCAATATCATCACCACTGAACATAAATCGGCCAAGAATATTCTTTATTTGAGTGCGCATATCACCTTTTGCCACTTCATCAACAGTTTGAAAAATGGTCAGTTCGGGATCTAAAAGAGAGGCCTGGTTTTGGGCAAAATATCCAATTTTTGCATTGTGCCCAAGCTGGCAGGTGCCGGTTACCTCAATTTCGCCCATGATAGCCTTTATCATGGTCGATTTTCCCTCGCCATTGCGACCGACAAAAGAAACCTTCTCGCCACGCGCGATGGACATATTGGCGCCTTTGAAAACAACATGGTCACCATACGATTTGCTCACATCGATAACGGAAATGGGGTAATCACCAGAACGTGGCGCCGGTGGAAAGCGCAATTTTAATGAAGAGGTGTCGATTTCGTCAATTTCAATTAGCTGCAATTTTTCAAGCATGCGTTCGCGTGAAGATACTTGGTTGGTTTTCGAATAGGTGCCCTTAAAGCGTTCGATAAAGGCCATATTATCGGCAATAAATTTTTGCTGTTCTTGGTAGGCTTTGATCTGATGCGACCGCCTGTCTTCGCGCAATTGAAGGTACTGTGTGTACTTCGCTTTGTAATCATAAATACGGCCCATGGTAACCTCAATGGTGCGGTTGGTAACATTGTCTATAAAGGCACGGTCGTGCGAAATAACCATAACGGCGTTGGCCTTGTTGATTAAAAAATCCTCTAGCCAGATAACAGATTCAATATCAATGTGGTTCGTAGGCTCATCAAGTAAAATTAAATCGGGTTTTTGAAGTAAAATTTTAACCAGTTCGATTCGCATGCGCCAACCACCACTGAATTCTTTGGTTTGGCGGGAGAAATCATGCTGCTTAAAGCCTAAGCCTTTCAGTGCTTTTTCTACCTCAGCATCATAGTTTACATCTTCAAGGGCATAGAATTTTTCACCTAGGTCAGAAACCCGTTCAATAATGCCCATATAGGCATCACTTTCGTAATCGGTTCTTGTCTCCAACTCTTTGTTGAGCTTCTCAATTTCATCGCGTAAGGAGAAGATATGCTTGAATGCTTTTGCCGCTTCTTCGAAAACGGTGCAGTTATCCTCTGTCAATAAATGTTGTGGCAAATAGGCAATAACAGCATCTTTTGGTGCCCTGATACTGCCGCGCGTAGCTTTTTGAGCCCCGGCAATAATTTTCATCATGGTAGATTTACCGGCTCCGTTCTTACCCATTAGGGCAATTTTATCGGTGGGGTTGATTACAAATGAAACATCACTGAACAACGTAGCACCACTAAACTCAACGGCCAAATTATCAACAGAAATCATATTCTTTTTTTTAAGGTTGCAAAACTAGCTATAAGTGTTCAGGTTCAAATTGCTTTTTTGGAAAAATAGTGGTCACATTAGGAAATTGACCAAAATGGCTTTTTAGATGAAGGTGTACTATTTTCTCATCGAAGCATCCAAGTGGCTGCTCCGATTATTGTAGTAGTAGCGGTAAAATTTTCTTTCGGTTATTATGTCTGTTAGAAAATAGTAACGCCCATTTTTATACACCATCAAAAGTACTTTTCAAACCCGTGAGCGCAATCGGAATTTGAAGCTACTTAGGTTAAAGTTTGATAATTTACGGTTTGAAAAAGTGATTCTTCACACAATTGACGTTCACGGCATGTAATGCATTAGGCTGAAAGTCTGATTTTCATGAACGTTTTGGTAAACGGCGTTTTTATTTTATCAGCTCATTAATTTCTTCAATATGGATATTGAATTTCTGTAAGGTCGCCAAAAGCACTCGAATCTGCTGATGCGCTTCTTCCCATTCTTTTTGTTCTACGGCCTCTCGCACACCCGGTAGGGTTTTTACCCCATAACCTGTATAAAAACCAGGAGCGTAGATCTGGTGTTTGAACCATGAACGCCTTGGTAGCCCCTCTTCATAGGTCAGGGCTTGTTCAAGGCGCATCATTTTCTTGTTCAAAAGGTTGCGTTGCTCTAGTGAGAGCTTGGCAATATCCATTTTTGAGATGGTTTCTATACTCAGCCTTAAATCGACCAGTGCATTTTGCAAGGGAGTAAAGTCTATATAGGGAACGGTTGCTTTTTTCAACGGTTTCTTAAAGGGCTTGGTGGGATCCGAAGCCAACTCGAAGACATTTTTATCGACCATTCTGTTATGTTTCTCTACATCACTTCTCATGTCTTCGGTCGACTTCATGATCTCATTTAAATAGCCCGAAATTGTTTCATGCCACTGCTTGAATTCGAAGGGCAATACATCGGCATTCGCCAAGCGAAGCGTTATTCTGCCAGCTGTGTTCGCCAATGCCACACCGTATGCGAAGTCGGGATCCTTGAATCTTTTGTAATGCGGATAGGTATCATATATGGTGTGGTATTCGCCCCCATCATCCTCACCTCCAAATCCCAGGTTTAATGAGGCGATACCCGCATGTTGAATGAACGGCGTATAATCTGACCCTGATCCCAGTGCATAGAGTTCAAAATCTTCCGTACCGCCACTAAGCATATTGGCAGCGCTGCGCCTTTCCTTTACAGAAACACCTTTTTGGGGGTCCGTTGCCACTTCGGCAACTTCGCCTACCATAGCCTGCAGGGTATGAGAACCTCCCGCAGCTAAAAATCCACGACCGTTACCGTCGGTATTGACATAGGCCACCACTTTTTCTTGAACTTCCTTTTTATGGTCTTCCACCCATTCTGTAGAACCTATGAGGCCGGGTTCCTCGGCATCCCATGCGCAGTAGACCAAGGTTCTTTTGGGTTTGTTGCCTTTTTTTGCCAGTTCACCTATGGCCCTTGCCTCTTCCATTAGAGCAACCATGCCACTTACAGGATCGTTGGCACCATGTACCCAAGCATCATGGTGATTGCCGCGCATGACCCATTGGTCAGGATATTCACTTCCTTTCATTGTCGCGATAACGTTATGGGCTGGCTTAAGTTGCCAGTCGAATTCCAATTTTAAATGCACTTTTGCCGGACCTGGGCCGATGTGATAGGTAATCGGTAAACCGCCCCGCCATGCTTCGGGAGCGACCTGGCCTTCCAAAGCGGCCAATAGAGGTTGGGCATCTTCATAGGAAATTGGAAGCACCGGAATTTTGGTTATCGTAGGGGCATCCTTTCTATCTAGTCGCTTGGCATCTTTTGTGGCGGCATAGCCGGGCGTGAGCACATCGCCCGGATAGGTTGGCATATCCATCACGGAGCCTCGCTGTACCCCCGTCTTATTTTTGAAGGCGCCTTTCGGGTAAACATCTCCTTGTACATAGCCGTCATCTTTGGGATCGGAATAGATAATACAACCGATGGCTCCTTTTTCTGCCGCTAGTTTGGGTTTAATGCCGCGCCATGAACCTTGATATTTGGCGATTACGATTTTTCCCTTGACATCGATACCCAATTTTTCTAGCTCTTCATAATCTTTGGGAATACCATAATTTACAAAAACCAATTCGGCCTCAACATCACCATCGGCCGAAAATGCATTATAACTTGGTAGTAAGGCATCGCCCTGTTCTGTAAACTCATCGCCCTCTACGGGTACAGCGGTCAGTTTGGCCTTGTAGGTAGTTGGTCCGGTGAGTTCTAATAAGCGCACTTTCGGATAGGGGAAAAGTACATCATAGGTTTCGATTTTTGCGTCATAACCCCATGAATTGAACTGTTTTTGAATCCATTTGGCAATTTCCTCACCATATTCGGTGCCTACCCAATGGGGCTTAGCGGCCATGTATTGCATCCATTCATCAAGATTATCGGCCTTTAATTTGGCTTCAAAAGAGGCTTCCAGTGCCTGCTGTTTTTTGGCGTTTTCGGCAGTAAATCCTAGAATAGATTCTTGGGCACTTGAGCTAATCAGTACAAAGGCGAACAAAACGGTAAGGAGGTTACGTGTCATAGGGTTTATTTTTTGATGGTCTGAAAGTAAGTGATCTAATCTTAAATTACTAATAAGTTCAATGGGTACTTCCTGGTGGCATGAATTTTTTCGAGGCCTCATCTAAAACTAGCACCCAATCATGGCCTTTGCCCGAGGTGGGAGGGTTTATTTTTACATTCTTCGATTTCACTATTTCCTTAGCGTCAAAGGCATTTCCTGTTCGGGGGTCATACCACCAACCTTGCAACGAGTTTCCCGAAAGTTTAGTTACATCGAGTTGTATCGTCTTTCCCGTTGGAAAGTAGACCATTGCAAAAGAGCCTTCGCTATCACGGGTGGCGATTACATAGTCATTGCTATCTTCCTGCGTTCCAAGAATCATTGACTGATCGGGTATCCGATTGAGGTAAGGGCGCGATAGCATCAAGTTTTTTAAATGTTGCACTTGGTTCGCCATAGGCATGTCTAAGGCTACCGGCCAAGGCCGTAAGGGTTGGTTAATGCCTTCCCTGTTCAAAGTGTACATCTGCCAAACGTTATGGCAACCATAGGTTTGGCCCATGGCCCCGGCGAAGACGTTCCAATACATAATGCGGCGGATATCTTCGGGTACGCTATGGCCCAATTCCCTTGCATTGAAGCAATTCGGATGATCTTCGTATAAGGGTTCGCCATCTATCGTCGGCTTTGCCGGTGTTAGTTGGTAATCTGTTGAAATATGTTCATAGGTGCCCTGGTTGGCGCAATGACCCGTTTGGTGCATATTGAAATCAAGCCATTTTTGATCATGAAACCATGTTGATGACCCGCCACCCATTTTAGGCTGCGGATGGTAACTCATTAGGGTCTCATCATATCCACCGGCTGCTTCTGCGATACCTTCGGCCATTTCATTCCATATTTCAATATCGTTACTTGCTTCGCGAGGGTTTCGATCACCGCCAATGATCCAAATCAAATTTTCAAAGTCTTTGTATCTATTTCCTATCCATTTTCCGAACGTTCGCGCATTTTCAGTGGTAAACACTTCTGGTCCGGTGCCCCAATTATTTTTAAACACTTTGTCGCCCCAAGTCGGCAACAAGGCCACATACATGTTCAGGCTGTCGGCTTTTTTAATAATGAAATCAACATGTTCGAAATAGGTAGTATTGGGTGTCTTGGGATCGTTGTTCAACAAGGGGATCTGGTCGTAAGCATTCGGGGTGTTCAGTCCGTCGAGTTCGGCGAGTGCTACTGCTTGTATGACATTGAAGCCTTGTGATGCGCGTTTTTCCAAATACATTGTGGCCTCTTCGCGGTCGCACCGGTGAAAAAGTTCCCATGCGGTATCGGCCAAATAGAAAAAGGGTTGACCATCTTCAGTGATCAAATACCGATTGTTGTCGCTAACCTTTATTTTTTGGGCAGCGGACCAGGCAAAGGTAAAAGCGGCCAATAGGAAAAGCAAATTACGTGACATAAGGGATGATTTAGTCAAGTAAGGTAGCGAATTTTAGCATAATTGGGCCACTGATATTACCACTCTTCAGCCAATTTTATCAAATTTGAACGCCCTATGGCCAGCATACGGGTTTTGTCGGCATTCCAAATTTCGCAATGGGTGTTTATGATGC
Organism: Flavobacteriaceae bacterium; assembly: GCA_050330515.1. Classification (GTDB taxonomy): domain Bacteria; phylum Bacteroidota; class Bacteroidia; order Flavobacteriales; family Flavobacteriaceae; genus Maribacter_C. Next base: position 23,417 of record JBHJNU010000116.1, read on the forward strand.
GGTCTCCGTTTTTCGTGATGGCAGTTTTGGCGATTATGGTTTCGCCAGCCTTGGCGAACCCTAAATAATCTACGGCAAGATTGACCGTGGTGTACTTGTTCGGTTTGCCCAGCGAGAATACCGCGGCACCGACGGCATCATCAATAATAGCGGCGGTTGTACCGCCATGAAGTATGCCCATTGGGTTGGTCATTTCTTCTCGTACCACATATGAGAATTCCAATTCACCTTCCGCGACACTTAGAAGGATCGGGTTTAACCATCGCATCAATGGTGAGATCGACTTTGAAGAATCTTTTCCAATATAGGATTTAAAGAGGGCCAAGGCTTTGTTCATGGTGCAAAAGTACGAATTCTTACTGCTTTACGATCGTATTTTTTGATGGGTCCCAAGCTTTTGGCACTCTTTGAATTTTAAATTCTTGGATGAACGGGATTTCATATATTTGGAGAAATTAACACTACGACAACTATGAGACCAACATCATTATCGGGATTATTTTCATTACTATTTGTATCAATTACTATTTTCTCGTTTGCCCAAGAAGGGCACCCTTTAGAGGGAAGGTGGAACCTGACAGTAACCGAAGATGGAAAAGATGAACCGTCATGGCTTGAAGTCCGACATTCGGGAAACAATACACTCGTAGGAAGTTTTTGCTACAAATTCGGAAGTGCCCGACCGGTATCGGAAGTTAAAAAATTGGATGGGGGGAAATTTAGCTTTTCGCTTCCGTCTCAATGGGAGCCTGCTGGGTTTGATATGCAGATCATCGGTGCGCAGGAAGGCGAAAAACTTTCAGGAACCCTTATTTACCCAGATGGTAAAATATATTCGTGGGTCGGTGCCCCGGCCCCAAAATTACCCTATATCGAGAATGCAAAGTGGGGCAAGGAGAAAAAATTATTTAATGGTAAGAACCTAGAGGGCTGGAAAGCAATGGGAGAGAACCAGTGGGTTGTTGAAGAAGGCATACTGAAAAGTCCGAAATCAGGGTCAAATCTTGTAAGCGAAGAAAAGTTCAAAAATTTTAGGGTCCAAGTTGAATTTCGTTATCCGGCGGGCAGCAATAGCGGACTCTATTTACGCGGTCGCTATGAGGTTCAGATTGCAGATAACATAGGTCTCGAACCAGCAAGTGTTTACTTTGGGGGTATATATGGCCATTTGTCGCCCAACGAAAATGTTGCCAAAGCAGCAGGCGAATGGCAAACATTCGATATTACGCTAATTGGTAGAAGGGTAACTATTATCGCCAACGGAAAGACCGTTATCAAAGAACAGAACATAGCTGGCATGACCGGTGGGGCGCTTGACAACGATGAGGCCGCCGCCGGACCATTGTTAATTCAAGGCGATCATGGGCCTGTTGAGTTCAAGAGTATCGTCGTGACCCCGTTAGCGGAATAGAAGGCAGGTTTTGGTTGTCGTCCGGGTTTTACTTCAATATTTTAGAACCTTTTGAGGCATCAAAATTTCACCAGACGACAACGAAAGAGAAAGATGATCTAGGGTTCTAAAATTAGTTAGACCCAAAGGGCTTAGTGACTATGATCTTTGCTGTAATGTTCTTGTAGCAGATCTTCGCCAAAATCATTGGTTAGATCCCGTACTACTGTATGAACGTGGTTATTATCGTTTTGGGTGTTGTCATATTCTATCAAAAGAAATGGCCCTTGAACGCTGTAATAATGGCCCTCGTCATCGTCTAGACTTCCTGCCCATGCAAACGAATGGTTTTCAAGGCCCGCTTTTTCTATTTTTATCTTGAATTCTTCTGAAAAATTAGCTTCGAATTTGTCCAAATAAAGTTGAACCAAATCTTTAAATGCGGTCTTTTGTTGCTCAGATAGGTTTGCATATGAAATACCCTTGTGCTCCAATGGTGATGCTTTGGGTTGATTGCTAGTAAATATTTCAATGGGCGAGGTATCTAAAAAACGGGCGCTAGCTAATTGTTCATCTGAAAGAGAACGGACCAAGGCGTACCCTAAAGCTGTTTCTAGTTTAAGCACCTCATGGTCTTTGCGCTCTCCTGAGCGCACTTTACCCGGGTTCGATCCCATAAAGGCCGGGGTGCTAGATACTAGTTCACCTTTTGACGCTACAAAATTCAACGAGACATGATGCCCTTCGAACCGCCATCCCCAGAACCCATTATCAGCGGGATCACCGAAAATCGAGAAATGATAGTTCAAGGGGTCCCTTTTATGTGAGCCATCGGGCATCTTTGGATCATTTTCTATCACGAAGAGAATATTCTCCAAATCCATAATGGCTTGGGTTTTTAAATAGGCATCCGCGCTTATGGATGCCCGTAGCAATTCTAACGCAGCTTGTTTTTGCTCTTCATTAAAGTCGTTTAAGGTAGAACCTTTGCGGTATACGGGAGTGAAATACCAGTTTAGTCGCTCTTCATCGGTAAGTGTGAAGCATGTTTTTTCCTTTAATTCTGGACTCAGTGTTGCCAGAAATTCCTGTGCCTTAGTATTCAGGTCTTGTGATCGGGTCGAGAAAAAAAGCGAAAAGCAAAAAAATACACAGCATACTTTTGAGCGTCTCATAAGCAATTGGTTTTGAAAGGTTGTTTAAAATAAGTAATAAAAGATAGCGTAAATATTTGTGATGATCTTGATGTTTTGTTTTATCTATTTCCGCCAAGATTCAAATAACTTCCAATCTTTAAAATTACAGTAAGCCGCGTGCCTTGATTTCTAGATATTTATTAATCGTATTAATAGTTAAATGCGCGGGTTTGGTAAGAATGGTCTGAATTCCGTATTGCTGTAATTCTTTTTGCATCAATCGTTTTTCGAGCGAGAACTTTTCGGCGATTGTCTTATGGTAAATGGTCTGTAGATCTTCGGCATCTGCATTAATGAGTTCTTCAAGTTCGGTGTTTTCGAAAAAAACGACAACCAAAACATGTTTTTTGGCGATCGCCAATAGAAAGGGTAACTGCCTTCTCATGGCAGAAATGTGCTCAAAATTGGTATATAGTAGCAGTAGACTTCTTTGGTTTATTTTTCGCTTGATATGTGCGTACAGGAGTCCGAAATCGGAGTCGGTAAATGCGGTGTCTATATTATAGAGCTTTTCTAAGATGGTATTGAGATGGGTTATTTTTTGCATAGCGGGCACAAAGGACTCTATGTTTTTTGAAAAGGTGACCATGCCTGTTTTGTCATTTCGCTTTAAGGCGACGTTTGAAAAGGCCAACGTCGAATTAATAGCATAATCTAATAATTTGAGTCCGTCAAAAGGCATTTTCATCACCCTACCTGTATCGATAATGGAATAAATAGGTTGTGATTTTTCGTCTTGGTATTGGTTGACCATCAATTGATCGCTTTTGGCGGTCGCCTTCCAATTTATTGTTCTGAAATCGTCACCATATATATATTCTTTTATTTGTTCAAATTCTTGGGTATGCCCAATTCTACGGATCTTCTTTAATCCGAACTGGGTCAAATGGTTACTGATGGCCAAGAAATCATATTGCTGCATTTGAATGATACTCGGGTAAACAGGTACCATTTGGTCTTTTTGGAAAACATATTTCCGTTTTATTATTTTTAGGAAGGTCGAGGCGAAAAGGTTCAGATTGCCGAAGGTATACTCACCACGGTCAGTGGGGCGCACCGTGTACGTGAAATCTTTAGCTTCATTTTTCGATAGACTGGCACCATAGTAGAAATCGCGCTTTTGAAATTGTTCGGGCAACTCATCAATTATTGAAATATAGACCTTGAACGGATAACGGGAGACGAATTTTACGGAAATAGGGTTCAAATCGCTATTCGACAATTTCTGGGGGAGGGCTCTGGTGGCTTTCAACCTGTTGCCAAGCGCATAAAGCAGGTACACATCGAATAAAAAAAGGGTGGCCATCAAAAATGTAAGAAGCCATGCTATAGGATAAAGTAAGGGCAGCCAAAAAGAAATTACGAAGCATGCGGCCAATAGGGCGACATACCTAAAGAAAACATTGTTTATGTAGAGCGACTTTAAAAACTGCATGCCCTAACGCGGTATTTCTACAGATTCCGTTATCATCTGTACCACACTTTCCGTGGTCATACCTTCCATCTCACGTTCTGGAGTTAGAATTACGCGATGGTTCAAAACAGGTACCAATGCTCTTTTTACGTCTTCGGGTGTTACAAAATCACGACCATTTATGGCCGCGAACGCTTTCGCGGCATTCAAAGTTGCAATAGAGGCCCTAGGGGAACCACCAAGGTACAAATGCGGATGGTTGCGTGTCTTCGTAATGATATCGGCGATGTATTTGATGATCTTTTCATCAACGATCACATCTTGTATTTTCGACTTGTAGTCGGCCAGTTGAGCAGGGGTGATTACCTCTTCAATCAACGTTTGCGGCCGTGATCCCTTGCGCTCATGATGGGTTTGAATTATTTTTATTTCATCTTCCAAAGAAGGGTAGGCCACCTTTATCTTGAACAAAAACCGATCCAGTTGCGCCTCGGGCAGGGCGTAAGTGCCTTCTTGTTCTATAGGGTTTTGTGTGGCGAGCACCATAAATGGGGTGTCCATTTCGTATGTGGTGCCATCCATGGTGACCTGGCGTTCTTCCATAGTTTCGAACATTGCTGCCTGTGTTTTTGCCGGTGCGCGGTTTATTTCGTCGATCAATACGATATTTGAAAAAATGGGTCCCTTTTTGAATTCAAATTCTGATGCCTTTACATTGAAGATGGAGGTGCCTAGAATATCACTGGGCATTAGATCCGGTGTGAACTGGATACGGCTGAAATCGGTTTTGAGCGTTTTGGCAAAGAGTTTGGCCGTAATGGTTTTTGCAATTCCGGGCACCCCTTCTATCAGTACGTGCCCATCTACCAAAAGCGAAACGATCAGCAGATCTATGAAATTCTGCTGGCCGACAATGACTTTGCCCAATTCAGCTTTGATCGCGTCAACAGCATTTTTTAAAGCTTCTAATGGAATTCGATTGCTGAAATCTATTTCGTTCAAGTTTTCGGGCGAATTGCTTTGAGGCTGGTCGTTGCTTTTTTGTGGAGCTTCATCCATCGGTTTCCCATTGGTATTCAGTTCGTTATTTTCCATCGGCTTTGTGTTTGAATTTTTCAATTAGGGTATTCAGTTTTTTAAGTTCCTCGTCACTTATTTGATGCTGGTTACGTAGTTTTTCGATAAAGTTGAACTGCGCTTTAATTTCTTCCATAGAATGTGAGCTTCTCGCTGCCAGCTTGCGATAAAAGTCTTCTTCACGGTGGATCGTGCCCAAATGTAAATGTGAACGAATGTACTCTAAAAACTGTTCTATCTTATGCTCTGAAATCTGTTTGCGTTCTCCCTTTTCATAGTACATATCGGCAATGGTTCGTGTAAACGCAAGGGTCTGGTTTTGAAGCGGTATAATTACCGGTATGGCCCGCTGCTTTCTTTTGCCCTCAAAAACTACATAAAGCAACCCACCTATCAGAACGAGGTAGTAGGCCCATTTGAATTCTTTGGTATTCAGAAAAATATACATGGGCGAGGTATAGAATGATTTGCCCGATTTATGATGGTTGTCGATGTATACTGGTCGTTCTCCATCAATGTACGATAAGAGGCCGGCGGTGTAATCACGATGGGTATCCTTCAAGATGAAGTAATTTGTGAATGCTTCCGGAAAAGTTGATAGAATTATTTCTCCACCACCAAAACCCTGACGTATGGCATCAAAATGTTCTTTTGAAATTTTCAACGAATCATTAGCATTATCGACTGCGCCTATTATGGTAGTTTGTAAGGTATCGATAGCCCAGAAGTAGTTAATGTAGGCATCTTTTTCGAAAGGATAAACTACCTCTGGTTTTAAATTGGGGTTCACTAATTGGTGCACTTGTTTTTGTTCGTCCCCGAAACCTGCAAAAAGGCCCGATATCTTAAGGTTCAGTGTGTCGAGCAACTTTTCCTCGAATGAATTCGACGCTATAAACAACGTATTACCAGCTGAGGTCCATGCTAAAAGTGTTTCGAGTTCACTAGCTCCAAAGGTGATGTCATCGTTCACCAGAAAGTAGGTACCTTCAAGAGATGGATGGGTGGTCAAAAACTCAAAAGGAGGCACCGTCACCTGATTGACATCTGAAAACATCTTACCCATTAAATCATTTAGTACAAAGGTGCCGTAGGGAATCTTATGCTGCGCGACGTATGACGGAAACCAATTCAGCTCTTTAGGTTTGTTGTATTGTAAAACCATCAACAAGGCGACTGTCAATACCACTGTGATGAGATATATTGCCCCCTTCTTACCCATTGACCAGTAATTTTTTTAACGTAGAAAAGGCCGTTTCGGCCCGAAAATACTTTTGCTCATCAATTTCAAAATCGCCATACCATATATAATCATAAAGCCTTGTGATCGTGGTAAAAGGTTGTTTCAGTTCGGGTTTTTTCAATTCGTTCAAATAATCATTGTTGGTTTTTTGCAATTCCCAAACAATGAGGTCTTTCTCACTCATCAACTGCAACATGAACAGGTAATAATAACGAATCGCAAGGCGATAGTTCTTCTCCATAACCGCCTTTTGCAGGTATCTTTGAAGATCTTCGTTCTTGATGAGCCGTTCTTCCTCAGAGAGTGATACCAGCGCATCGTTCCGTTGCGAATGAAAAACCGATCTTGAATGCACACTTAGAAAGAATTTGATCAATAAGAGCAATAAGAGTACTAGAAGTATATAAGGCACCACCCTTAAAAAAATAGCGAACATACCTTTAGCTTCTTCAACCCCGAAAAGCCATTCAAAAAAACGAAGGAACAGGTTGCCCACCCAGGTTTTGAAATCATCCCACCAGGTAGGGTCGCTATTCGCCACTTCGTAATCGAACTTTGGGTCAAGGCGATAGGTTGCCAGGTCTTCATCGGTTACTTGCTTCATTTCGATACGAACGGTATCAAATTTTACCGCTGTAGAATCTTGTTCCGCGAACATCGATCGACCGCCGGGCAATAAGAAAAAGCAGATGAAAACTAGGTTTCGCATTAATTGCTCCTCGGCGTTTGCCCTAAATTTTGGATCCTTTCGTAGGTACCTGTAAAGTTCTTTTTCTCGTTCAGGTTAAAGTAGATCAGGGCACCGGCGACCACCGATATCAAATTCAACAAGAACTGGGCAATGGTTCCTATCATGTTCAGTAGCAAATACACCGGATCCCTGAATAAGTCCGTCATGCTTTCAGCATCCATTTCCCCTGAGAAGATTCCCATTTTGGACCATTGATAAATAGCGGCAGGTATGGCAAATGCATAACTGGCGATGGCAACGATAATGGTAATTACCAATAAAGTGGCGAAGGTGATCCACCATTCGTCTTTAACCAAGGTAAAGCTATAACCATAGGAATCGGTGGCGTTTTTTCGGTCGAAGACCAGAATGCTGAACGAAAGGGCCAAGGGAACCCACAGATAAATTCCCGGTATACAACAAATAAGGATGCCAACAATAACCGAAATTCCAACTAGGAAACCAAGCCCGATAAAACTTCCGAATTGCTGATAGACCTCCGATCGTATCTCCTCTTCATTGATCTGGCCTTTTCCGTTGGCATACGATTTTATGTAGTGTAATACCGTTGATTGAGACATGGTATAAACAATAATTGCGGAAACAACGTAAAGTAGGCCTACAATGAACATAGTAGCGAAATCAGCGGCTTCACTTGACGAGGAGCCGAGCATAAGGGCGTTGAAACTATCACCTACAAAATACATATAAAGCCCTAGGGCGATTAGCATAACCAACAGATAAGGACCAACAATCTTGAAAAAAGTGGTAAAAAAGGGCCTGAACTGCGAACGTATAAAGGCAAACGTATCTGAAAGAATATCGCCTAGTTCGCGTTGTTTCTTGAATTCAATGTATTCCGTCATGGGAGTGATTTTTTAGCAAGTTGTTGTGGATATATGATATAGTAAAAAAGAATCAGTGCCAAGGAGCTCAGAATGATGAAAATGGCCAACCAGTCGGGCATTTCGGTATGTCGGGTTACGAACCCTTCAAGAAAACCGGCAACAATAAAGAACGGAACGGTGCTAAGCATGATCTTCAACCCGTTGATGACCCCTCTTTTGAAGGATTCAAGGCGCGAATAGGTGCCCGGAAAAAGCATTCCGTTAGCTAGAACAAGTCCTGCACACCCTGCAATAATGATGACCGATATTTCAATGGTGCCATGGATCCATATGGTTCGTACAGATTCCCATCCCAATCCCTTTTCAAAAAAGAAATATTGAAAACTACCCAGCATGATTCCGTTTTGCAACATGATCATTAAGGTGCCAATGCCAAGGAAAATACCGTATGCAAATGCGAATAGAGCTACTTTGATGTTATTGATGGTAATGCCCAAAGACATATTGAACTCGCCCATTTTTTTGTAAACGGCCATCGGATCGTCATTTTCGATATTCTCCAAAGTCATGTTTACGTAATCGTCACCTAGAATTGCCCTTACAAAATCGCCTTCGTTGGCTGCGGAAAAAGCGCCCACGGCCGTAAAAAATGAAAACACTAGAAATGCTATGAGCAGCTCTCGGCGATGGTTGTAGAACATGGTAGGGAATTCCGTTTTCCAAAAACTGATGATTCGGTTTTTCGACTCTCGTTTCGTCTTGTATATTTGCTGATGCGCTTGAGAGGCCAGGCCGTTCAGGTAAAATTCAGTATTACTGCCTGTATAAAAAGTTTTTGCGTAACTCAAATGATCTGTGATTTCAATGTAAAGCTCAGACAATACATCGGGGGAAATATCCGTTTTGTTTGACAGTGCACTTTCAAAAGTAGCCCATTTGTCTTTATTTTGCTTTACAAAGGCGGCTTCGCGCATGAAGGATATTAGGTTTAGTGAATTATTTCAAATTGGGTCGACCATTTTCTAACCATAAAAAAAATGCCCATGTTGTGTCATTTTAACGAAGTTATGTACAAAAAAGTATAAAAATCGATTTACAGGAGTCTAAGGGCGACCAAGCTCAAAGGACGTAAAATATGGAACAATTTCAAATAGAAACCGCACAAAATATTAGCATCAGTCAGAATACCGCCCATTTGGGAGAACGTATGTTGGCCTATATTATTGATAGTTTTATCATTGGGGTCTATACTATCCTGGTCATTTTGCTTTTGGCCTTACTAGATATCGACTTTGCCGATATGTGGGCTCTTTATTTGGTATTAGGCCTACCTGCTTTTCTTTACTATGTATTGTTGGAAACTTTTATGGATGGAAAAACCGTTGGAAAAAGTCTGGTGCACATTCGGGTGGTCAAGTTAGATGGTTCAAAGCCCAATTTTTCGAGTTATTTTGTACGATGGATCTTACGGATCCTCGATGTTGTCATATCTTCTGGGGGTGTAGCGGTTTTAACGATTCTTTTAAGGGGGCAGGGCCAACGTGTTGGTGACATTGCGGCTGGTACTACCGTTATCAGTGAGAAAAAAAGAGTATCTGTTAGCGACACCCTATTTCGCAAACTACCCGAAGGTTATGTGCCAAGGTTTTCGCAGGTTACCGTTTTTAAGGACAGTGAAATGCAAACTATTAAAGAATTGTTTACCTCCGCAAGAAGTAGAGGTGATCATAACGTCATTCTATCGCTGGCCGACCAGATCAAAAAAGTTACGGGTATCACCACCGAACTTCGCCCGGTGGAGTTTGTTGATGTCGTTATCAGCGATTATAGTTTTTACACCCAACAGCTTTAATAAATGTTCTACCTGGCCATAGATATTTTAGGAACCATTGCTTTTGCAATTTCCGGTGTCTTGGTAGCGATCGAAAAAAAGCTTGACCTATTTGGCGTTTTTATGATTGCTTTTGTCACTGCCATAGGAGGGGGCACCCTGCGTGATGTCTTAATCGGAAACACTCCAGTGGGTTGGATGCGTGAATCGACCTATATTCTCATCATTCTGGGCACGGTTATTTTCGCCATACTCTTTGTAAACCAGTTGAAATACCTACGAAAAACCCTGTTTTTGTTTGATACTATTGGCATCGGACTTTTCACCATGGTCGGAATAGAGAAAGGACTTTCGACGGCCCTAACGCCCATCATGTGTATCGCCCTAGGAACGATTACCGCTTGTTTTGGCGGTGTTATAAGAGATATACTTTGCAACGAGATTCCAGTAATCTTTAGAAAGGAAATTTACGCTACGGCCTGTATTTTAGGGGGTATAGGTTACTTCTCATTACGAAAACTACCCATTGATCCAGAATTTGCCTATATCACAGCGATCAGCATCATTATTGTTGTTCGTTTGTTGGCCGTAAAGTTTAAAATAATTTTGCCCACTATTAATGTTAAGGTAAAGTAAGCGTCAGCGCAGCGTTTTTGCCAAGCAATGCCAACGGCCAAATATATACTTCATGAATCAATCTGCCTACTGTATGACCTCTACTTTTTCAATATAAACGTTCTTTGCCGGCCAGTCGCCCTTGCCAACTTCGACCGCGTTGATCTTGTCAACAACCTCCATTCCTGACAGTACTTTTCCAAAGGGGGTATAACCTCCATCTAAATGGTACGATCCGGGATTGGTGACCACAATGAAGAACTCATACGGAGAGGCTAATTTATGCGGATTATTACTTTCGCTGCTGGGCATAGACAATGTGCCGCGATGGTGCTTGTACCCTTTTTTGGTATCAGGGGGAAGTAGGTAACGGCCAATTTTACGGCGCTTCTTCGGGGTTTCGTCATCATCGGCACTACCGCCTTGAACAATAAAGTTCTTTACAACACGGTGAAATTGTGTTCCATCAAAATAACCTTGCCGCGCCAAGAAGATGAAGTTTGCCTTATGGTAGGGTACATCGTCATATAGTTGCGCGGTGAAGATGCCCATACTGGTGGTTACCTTTACCTTATTTTCTTTTAGTGTTTTTTGATAATCGAAAAAGAATTCGATAGCGTTTTCTTCGGTAAGCTCGAACGCTTCTTTTGTTTCGGTAACCGCTGAAATGGCTTTTTCTGAACCATTTTCTTTGGTCACCACAGGTTCATCAGCAGCCCGCTTATTATCGGTCTCCACTTTGCAGGCAACTAAAAAAAATAATGGTATTATTGTAACTAGCGTGATTCTTTTCAAAAGCATGGACTTTACGTATTTCTCACAACAGCTATCAAAAATAAAAGATCTGCCCTTACCAGGCGAGTCTTCGCACTTTAAAATGATGCCCGAATTCCGTATCGAGGAACTCAAGAAGGTAGATTTGAAAAAAAAAGACGCGAAGAAGGCCGCAGTTCTGGCGTTATTTTATCCTGACGAAAATCAGTTGGCACAACTACTGCTTATTCTCAGGAAAACGGATCAAGGCGTTCATTCTAACCAGATCGCTTTTCCCGGTGGTAAGGTCGAAAGGGTAGATTACGACTTACAGGCTACGGCACTTAGGGAGGCTCATGAAGAAGTAGGGTTACCGCCTGAACGGGTAGAGATCATCAAAGGTTTGACCGAGGTTTATATACCCCCAAGTAACTTTGTGGTCAAGCCCTTTCTTGGCCTATCTAGTGCGCCTATTTCCTTTGTTTTGCAAAAAACGGAAGTGGCGGCGGCCGTAGAGGTAACATTAACTAACTTTATGGACGACACGAAAATTTTCTACCAGAATCTAACAACGTCATATGCCGAGAATGTTGAAGTGCCTGCCTTTAAGTTTAACGGGTACACGGTTTGGGGGGCTACCGCGATGATGTTGAGTGAGATCAAAGATCTCTTGAAACAGGTTTTATAGGTGCTGTTTTTGTAAATTTGTCGAACCGACTTAATCACGTATGAGCTTATTCAAAGAAAATCCGTTTGGTCATGTTCTGTTTCTGAAGAAATGGTTGATCCGTATTTTGGCTTTAATTACCCATCAGCGCTACAAGCGTTTCAATAAATTGGAGATCGAGGGATCCGAGATCATTAGGGCCCTGCCCGAGACCAATGTACTTTTTGTAAGTAACCATCAGACCTATTTTGCCGATGTGGTGGCCATGTTTCATGTGTTCAATGCAAGTTTGAAAGGGAGGGATGATTCTATTAGTAATTTGGGTTATATATGGCAGCCTAAACTGAACATGTACTATATCGCAGCGGCAGAGACTATGAAAAAGAGTCTGTTGACCAAAATTTTGGCCTATGCTGGGTCGATCAGTGTAGAGCGCACCTGGCGTTCTGAAGGTAAGGATATAAACCGACAGGTAAAATTCAGTGATATTTCTAATATTGGTAAAGCGCTTGATGATGGTTGGGTAATTACTTTTCCTCAAGGTACCACAACACCATGGAAACCGCTAAGAAAGGGCACAGCCCATATTATCAAAAAGTACAGGCCGGTTGTTGTTCCTGTCGTTATTGACGGGTTTCGACGTTCGTTCGATAAAAAGGGACTGCGTATAAAAAAGAAAGGCATCCTGCAATCAATGGTGATCAAGGAACCTCTTGATATCGATTATGAAAACGAGTCGTTCGAAGCTATAATCGAGAAGTTGGAGTATGCGATAGAACAGCATCCTTCTTTTCTTAAGGTAATTCCTAAAGAAGAAATTTTGGCCTACGAAGAACTAAACCAGCAACGACGTTACAGCGCCAAGTCTTAAATTTCTAGAGACCTAAGTTCTGAATAATTTTTCTTAAGCTTTTGTAATAGAAGTCCGTACAGTAGAAAATAGACCAGGCCCATAACGATTACCATAAAAACACCTATGATTCCGACACCCACTATTAAGGCAATCTTCAAATTTTCGGGGTCAATGTCATCATCGGATCCTTCGATTGGAAAATTGTTCATAAAATCATCGTTGAAATAAATACCTACCATCATCAATAACACCATGAGCAGTATCATTGAAAGAGAGAAAATCACGTAGTGTTTTACCGTTCTCCTCGTTTTGATTATCTTCCTCATCAAATTCTTGGCATTATCAAGAACGGATATTTCTTTGTACCGCGTGTAAAATTGGAATATGAAATAGAAAATTACCCCGTACTGAATTAGGGTAAAAGTCAATAGGTATTTAGAAAAGCCCGTTCCGAAATAAACCTCTAAGCTCTGCCTTGTTGAAGGATGTAGATAGAGCAAATGCGGTACTACAAATTCAAGTATGCTTATAATTAAAATCCACTTGACAATCGAGGAAGACTTCTTCCAGATCATGGTATAGATTTCGTTATAGGTTAATTTAGGAAGCTCGACGTCTTTCGATTGCCAATCTTTTTTTAGTAGTTCTAGTTCATCCATCATAATCCTACGGATTCAATATGGTTCTTAATTTTGTTTTTATGCGATTCATCTTTACCCTTGCGTTCACTTCTGAAATACCCATGGTTTCCGCAATTTCAGTATAGTTCTTATCTTCTAGGTACAAGAAAACCAATGCTTTGTCAACATCACCTAATTCCTTCACGGCCTTGTACATCAATTTGAGCTGTTGCTCTTCTGTTTCATCGTATTCGTCGGCCTTTATCTTAAAGATTACCGATTCATAATCTTGTGTCAACACCCTATTTTTAGTTTTTCGGTACAGCGTTATGGCAGTGTTAAGTGCTATACGGTACATCCATGTACTGAATTTGGCATCGCCCCTAAATTTCGGGTATGCTTTCCAAAGCTGTATCGTGATTTCTTGAAACAGGTCTTTGTGCGAATCCTGATCATTAGTATACAATGTACAAACTTTGTGAACAATGTTCTGGTTGCTCTCTAGTTCTGTTACAAATTGATGTTCCAGTTCTTTGTTCACGCAGGTTGGTTGATTGATATCAATTAGTAGGGGAAAGTTGTGGTTTGTTACAACGGCGAGGTCAAAATTTTGCATTCTTGGTTGTTCTGCCCACTCAAACCGAAGGTTGCGAAGTGAACCTTGAAAAACCAGATTATGACCCAGATACAAGACGACAAAGAAACTTGCCAAATCTAACACAGATTTTCTGCAGTAGGCCTCGTCGCCCTGCACAATAAAGTTTATTCTAAATGCTCAGTGTTCAGGGCAAACATCGAAGGCGAACTACCATAAACCTTGATTCTGACTACATACAGTAGGCAATTGACAATTTACTTTCTATAATCTAATGCTGGTGCCCTATCTCCCAAGAGTGGAATGTATTTGAAATCCGCTCCTCTGCGTTCGATTAGCTCTGCCTTGGCTTTTGCAATGAGGTCTTTGTCTTTGAACAAATCGATAGCGGTAAGGGTCAAGGTCTTTGCGGCAACCATCATGCCCTTTTTTCCTATGGATGTACCCCCGGCGGCTACCGCTTGCCAGCTGTGGGCGGGGGTTCCTGGAACCCATGTTGCCGCACCCATGCCCACTGTAGGAACGGTAAAGCTTACATCGCCAACATCGGTAGACCCTCCGGCACGTGCTTCGGTCTTGTAGGGCTGCACATTTTTGGCGGTGGCAAGATTGGCTTCTTTTTGCCCTAAACTGACGGCGATCTTGTCAGCAAATGCTTTTTCTTCTGCCGTATATTCAATGCCACCTACTTTAGAAAGATTGTCATGCATTACCTTTTGTAAGGTCAAATTCGGTAACAATTCGTGGGTACCGCCGATCATCTCAAAATCCATTGTGGTACCCGTGCCTAGTGCCGCTCCTTCTGCCGCTTTTATAATGCGGTCAAAAATTGCCATGACCACATCGCGCCTGTCATGACGGGCATAGTAATATACTTCTGCAAAGTCGGGAACTACATTCGGAGCCTTGCCGCCATTGGTAATCACATAGTGGATCCTTGTTTCCTGCGGAATGTGCTCGCGCATCATATTCACCATCATATTCATGGCTTCTACCCCATCCAATGCTGAACGCCCTTTTTCAGGCGAACCCGCGGCATGTGCAGAAACCCCGTAGAACCTGAACTTGGCAGATTTATTCGCCAAGGCCGCACCGGCACTGGCCTCATTGTCATCACCCGGATGCCAATGTAGTGCCACATCTACATCATTAAAAAGTCCTTCGCGCACCATATATACTTTTCCCGAACCTCCTTCTTCAGCGGGAGTTCCATAAAAACGGATGGTGCCTTTGGTATTGTTCGCCACCATCCATTCTTTTGTGGCTATGGCCGCTGCGGTTGATGCCGTTCCGAACAAATGATGTCCACAGGCATGACCTGCGGCTTGGCCTGCCGATTTTTTTTCAGCTACTGCTTCTTGTGAAAGCCCTGGTAATGCATCGTATTCGCCCATGATGGCGATGATCGGTGTACCGCTGCCATATTCTGCAATAAAGGCAGTGGGTATTCCTGCAACGCCGGTTTTGACGGTGAACCCTTCGTCGGCCAGGGTTTTTTGAAGTAGGGCCGAGCTTTTTTCTTCTTGATAGCCCATTTCGGCATAACCCCAGATTGTTTGTGCAATGTTACCGTAGGCCTCGGTTTTGCCATCTAAATTTTTTATGACGTCTTCCGTTTTCTTTTGGGCGTGGGCACCCAAGGCAATTAATGCCAATACAGCTAGGCACAAGGTATTTTTTTTCATTTTCGAAGTTTTTTTTGTTCGGCACTAAATATAAGAAAACAAGCGGTTCTTTTAGTTGGTGTTGTGAATGAATGTGTATTTTTGAAGAGATACAAAGTCAACTATGGGCGATACGAATACGCTGAACATACCAAAGTCGAATTTTCCGAGAATTGTAATTATCGGAGGCGGATTCGGGGGTATTGCGCTGGCGAAAAAATTGAGCAAAAAAGAGGTGCAGGTAGTTTTATTGGATAAGAACAACTACCATACCTTTCAACCCCTTCTTTATCAAGTTTCCACGGGTGGTTTAGAACCTGATTCTATTGCCTATCCGTTACGTAAGGTCTTAAAAGATTATCCAAATTTCTTTTTTAGGCTGACCGAAGTAAGGCAGGTTCTGCTTGAATCAAAATCTGTTTCCACCAGTATCGGTATGTTAGAATATGATTATCTCGTGGTCGCTACAGGGGCAAATACCAATTTTTTCGGTCAAGAACAGATCGAGAAACACAGCATGGCCATGAAATCGATACCGCAGTCGTTAAACCTAAGAAGTTTGATATTAGAGAATTTCGAACAGGCCTTATTGACCGATGCGCTCCATGAACGCGATGCCCTTATGAATTTTGTCATTGTGGGGGGCGGGCCGACCGGAGTTGAATTGGCCGGCGCCCTTGCCGAAATAAAAAAGGGAATTTTACCGAAAGACTACCCTGATCTCGATACGCGAAGGGTGCAGATCAACCTGGTTCAATCGAGTGATCGGATCTTGAAGGAAATGAGCGAAAAAGCATCGGAAAAGGCCGAAGATTTTCTAGAGGGGCTGGGAGTTCAAATTTGGAAAAACACCCGTGTAACGGATTACGATGGCAAAACGGTGCGTACGAAAACCGACCTAATCTTCGAAACGGCGACACTGGTATGGGCTGCTGGCGTGAAGGGTGCCCTTTTGAAAGGGCTGGATGCCTCGGATCTCTTAGTTTCATGCAATCGTCTTAAAGTGAACGAGTTCAGCCAGGTTCTTGGTCTTGACGGTATTTTCGCCATTGGCGACATTGCCTGTATGGTAAGTGAAGACAACCCTTTTGGCCATCCTATGATGGCGCAGCCCGCAATACAGCAGGGTAGTGTTTTAGGTGACAATTTGATCAGGTTACTTGAAAATAAACCGATGAAACCCTTCTTTTATAAAGACAAGGGCAGCATGGCCACTGTAGGCCGTAACAAGGCGGTGGTAGATTTGCCGCATTTTAAGTTCCAAGGTGTTTTTGCCTGGTTTGTTTGGATGTTCGTGCACCTGTTCTTCTTGATCGGCTTTCGCAACCGCATGGTGGTTTTTGTCAATTGGGTATATAACTATATCCGATTTGACCGCGAAGCGCGTTTGATTATTCGCCCTTTTCAAAGAGACTATAGCCAGTTCAAAGAGTAGTCGTGTTAGAACGGTTTTGGTTTTCCTGACTTATATTTCCATTGAATTCGTATTTAAAGTCCAGTGGGTGTTATAAACCATAAGGCGCAGTTATGAGGTAGATACGTTTTGCGATTATCATCGGTTACCCTTTCACTCACTTTTATTTTCTAGGATGATATTTGTTCATCACATCGGTTAAATGGGTTCTATCAACATGCATATACACTTCGGTAGTAGTAATACTTTCATGCCCCAGCATCTGTTGTATGGCCCTTAAATCGGCACCATTTTCTAATAAATGGGTCGCGAACGAATGTCGAAAGGTATGCGGACTTATCATCTTATGCAACCCTATCTTATTTGCCAATTGTTTGATCATAGTGAAGACCATGGCGCGGGTCAATTTTTTTCCCCTTCGGTTTAGAAAAAGCACGTCGTCAGACCCTTTTTGAACCTTTTGGTGCACCCTTATTTCTTTCCGGTAAATGGTGATATATTTTTTGTTTACCTCACTGATAGGCACAAAACGCTGCTTGTCTCCTTTACCGGTAACCTTGATGAAATCTTCCTCAAAGTAGAGGTCTGAAATCTGTAGGTTTATCAATTCGGAAACTCGAAGACCGCAACCATAAAGGGTTTCGAGCATGGCGCGGTTGCGTTCGCCTTCGGGTTTTGAAAGGTCGATGGCGTTTACAAGTTCATCTATCTCGGTTTGCGAAAGGGTATCAGGCAATTTTCGACCGATCTTCGGCGATTCAATAAGATCCATTGGGTTGTCGGTTCTATAATCTTCGAAAATCAGATAATTGAAAAAACTTTTGAGTCCTGATATGATTCGGGCCTGTGATCTTGGGTTGATTTTCTTGGCAATCTCATAAACGAATTGTTGAACCGTTTCCTTTTGAATTTGAACCGGGTTTTCATTTAGCTTGTTTCCTTCTAAAAAAGACACTAATTTCTCGATGTCAAAAAGA
The DNA here is from genome assembly GCA_050330515.1 of Flavobacteriaceae bacterium. Taxonomy (GTDB): domain Bacteria; phylum Bacteroidota; class Bacteroidia; order Flavobacteriales; family Flavobacteriaceae; genus Maribacter_C. The sequence goes on from JBHJNU010000116.1 coordinate 41,304, forward strand.
TAGTTCTTTATCGAGTTATCGGCTAGTCCGCGCTCGATTTTTAGGTAATGCTGATAGTCTTGTTGGGCCTGTTTCCAGTTCATTGACCAAAGATACTTTATCCTGGTAAAAATGATCGTCATTTGCCATGGGCGGTAAGGTATTTAGGAAACTTATTGACCTTCGAGGGGCGTCGTTCCAAAGCATGAAAGTACCTCGTAAGCTCGGCGCGTTATAGACATTCCGATCTTCTGAACAGTGTATTTATAGGTCTAGATTAATTTGACTAACTATTATATTACATGGTTATTCTACTACTTCGATGCGCCCATGTACCGCTTAGATTTTAGAGCAAGAACGCGGCTATCTTCGGTAGTTTTTTGATTATCTCTGTGATAACTTCAGGTTCGCTCAAACTTGTGCGAATGCCGGGCATTAGGCTTAGTTATAGTGCATCAAAATCTATCTGGTATACAATACTTTAAAAATATGGACTTCGGGTTCAGTTCAGCTTATTGGCTTTAATTTTTTATACTTTCATCGCGTTTCATTTTTCTTTACCTGCTAAGTAAAAGCTTGGGCGAAGAAGGTTCGCATGGCCTCTTTTTGGTGACCATGTTTTCTGTTATCAGCCCAGGCGTGCATTATTTTTCTAAGCAAAACGCTAAAGCCTACTTTTCTTCTGTAATCGACAACCAAGTTAACCGTAATAAAAAAAAGCTCAAAGAATCCTATTTAGGACACTTTGGGCTTAAAAAACAAAGGTGTAGATCAATTAGTTCAATGTTCGTTTTTTATACGGGCACTTTTCCCAAGGCTAGTTCGAGTATTCAAAAACAGGGTTTCCATTTACACACAGCACACTAGTGGGTTCAAGGGGAGCGGAACAATCACTCGCTATGGCCCATTTTTGATTAAACGCTTGTTGGGCCGCTCTATGCGCTTCAATTCTTTCAAGAAAAAGTACCGTATCAATTGTAGTTGAATACGCCATAAAACCAACCGGACCCCCACAGGCCTTGCTTCCAAAGCTAGTAAAAGCCCACTTTGTAGAATCTTCACAATTTTCACTTGATGCCAAACTTTGAATTTCAGAAAATAGTTGATCTAGATTTTCTGCTTCCTGTTCCTGTGTTTTTTCATCCGCCTCGTCACAAGAGAAGCAGATTGCTGATAACAACATTAAACCGATAAAATGTATTTTTTTCATAAAGGTATTTTTTTGTTGAGATGCACGAATTTCATTTTGGTTGCGTCGAATTTTGATTAACAGGGCGAACTAAGAAACCTGTTCTTAACCAAAAATACATGAACGGTTTTAATTTTTATTGAAGTGCTTTATGATGTTCGTGAATTTTTGGGCCTGCGTTTATTTGGTGATGAAAAGGAAATTTCGAAATGATTTTTGTTGATATGATATGTTGGGCGATATTGTTCTGGGCTTTTGTCTTATTCTTATACGGTCATTCTTCAAGACCGGCCGATTAAAGCAGCGTTCGTTACGGCGACTATTGATGTTATTTGTGCCTTGCCGCTCTTGAAATACCTGCCCTTTTTTTTGGCCTGTCAGATCTTTACCAGCTTTTTAACATTGCCAAGATTACCTCTCACTTGAAAAACGGCTGTTTGCAACGTATTTTGTACAGGTCACAACTTAAATTATGATAAGGTTGTGATAGTGGTAAGTTTGCTGTTTAAACTAGCTAAATGTAAAGCAATGAGACTACCCTATTTTATTTTGATCACCTTTATGGCCTTTCAATCGATACATGCCCAATATGTGGATCGCACGAATTTCAGGGCAGGGGTAAACGGCGGCCTGGTTCTTGGTGACTATTCTGAATCGTATAGCCTTGTTTTAGGATTGGATGTCTATCATCATTGGGGTATCTCGAAAGCATTGGATTTGGGGTTGGCAACCGGATTTTCAAATGCATTTGGTGAAAAACAGACTATTACTGCAGGGGGTGTCAATACCGAAACTACGTTTGACAATATTCAGTTCATACCGCTGGCGGGTTCTTTGCGTGTTTTTCTCGCCAAGGGATTTAAGATCGGGGCAGATGTTGGCTATGGGCTTGGTATCAATGCAGGAAATGAAGGTGGTTTGTATTATAGACCAGCCCTTGGTATTGAAATGAATAGTGGAACATCGGAGTTTAACGTTTCTTATTCGGTTGTTAATGCCGACACCCAATTCTCTTCGGTACTGGTCGGCTTTTTGTTCCTTTTTTAATCACTAGTTGTTTGTCGAATTGGTTTTCGACCTTTTCAATCCCGCTCTGTAGTCACAACCGACAGTTTTCGGTAAAAACTCAGGTCAGTACAAGATGCTTGGTAAAGTTTTTTATATTTGAACGATAAACGAAAAACACTAAGCATTATGAAAAAATTACTCATTACTTTATTTTGTGCACTTTTTGCGCTTTCCGCCCTTCACGCTCAAGGCGATGTTAAATTCGGAGTCACAGGAGGGTTGATAACTTCTCGTATTAATAACAAAGTTGCTCCTTTGGGCATAAATCTTGCGAATACCACTTTAGCCAGTGGTACTGGTTTCTATGTTGGTGGTATAACCTCTGTTGGAATCGGTGAGTCATTTGGGGTGCAAGCGGAATTGGTTTATGCGAAAGCAGGAGATTTAGAGTATGTTCAACTGCCGATAATGGTGAAATACTATGTGATCGAAGGTTTGTACGCTCAAGTTGGTCCACAGTTTAGTATTTCTACGAATGCAAATAAAGTCGGCAACCTTATAGAAGACTTATTTAATTCGCAAGACGTAATTGGTGTGAATACCCTGGGTGTTGATTTAGGTTTTGGAGCGGGATACGATATTCTTAAAAACTTATCCGTGCAGGCAAGGTATTCGGTAGAGCTCACCAATCGAATAGATGGGGCCTTAGGTTCAATTACCACGGGTAAAGTCAACAACTTGATCCTCGGCATTGCATTCTTTTTCTAGAAAAAGCTGCAAGCAGTATGTATACATCACTAATGTAAACGTACTGCAGTGAAAAAAAATAGCGCTGCTTATAATTGCCTTAGCAGGCTTTGAAAAGACCAATTCTCATGTGCTGCAAGGAAACCGTAGCGCAAAAAGTGCGGAAGGTGATTTTAGGTTGGGCACCAAGGCGGGATGACATTTTTCTACCTTTACGAGTAACACCTATTCTGATTTCACCCCTCAAATAGGAGCTTTTGTTTATGGGTTGCTAAAAATTCCGGTATTTACGGACGATTTTTACCTGTAACTTGAAATCATGCGTTCTTTTCAAGGGCCGATATCGGTATAGGAAAATTGAACCCTGCTTACCTATCGGCTATCGATTAATGCAAAATATCACCTAACGGATGAGATAGCCATGGAAACGGGTACACAAATCGGTTGGGTTGTTTCCGATAATGGTTCCGATTATATCGATTCTACTACTTTAAGTACGTTGCAGACCAATGCTTTTCATTGAGGTTTCAATTTTGTCGGGGGTATCGTTTGAACGATGCCATTTACTTTCAATTGCGCTTAGATTAGATCTTTCAAAGCTTGTTGACAATATCTCCACCAGAAATAGGGTCGTTCAGGTCGGGGGCAGCTATTTTTTCTAGAAGTTCGAATCGTAATTTAAAATGGCCGTTAATGCAGCGGCCATTTCCTTTTTTCGGTAGGTGTGGTTTCCGCCAAAAAAACTATTTTTATACTTATGAAACTAATCATTATCAACGGACCCAACCTTAATCTTTTAGGAAAGAGAGAACCCGAAGTTTACGGAGACAAAACTTTTGAAGACTATTTTTCTCAACTACAGTTCAAATTCAAGGAAACCCGACTCGAATATTTTCAGTCGAATATCGAGGGAGAAATCATTGGTAAAATTCAAGAAGTCGGATTT
>JBHJNU010000117.1:0-11062 GCA_050330515.1 Flavobacteriaceae bacterium
GCATCACCGGTTACGGTCGCCACATTGGCATGTTCAAGCAGGTACATTGAGAAATCAGAGGCGTTGTTGATTTTTGTGCCGTTCAAGGTTTTGCCAAAGAACGCGGTAACATCGGGAAATACATAAAAAGCACCCTCTGGCTCATTGCATTGCAGGCCTTGAATTTCGCGAAGTAGTGCTAATATAATTTTTCGTCGCTCTTTAAATTCATTGAGCATATAGTCTACACGACTGGGGGATTCTACCAAGGCGGTGATTACGGCACGTTGCGCTATACAGTTGGCACCGCTGGTAACTTGACCCTGTAATTTATTGGTCGCTTTTGCGATATAGGTCGGTGCGCCGATGTACCCAATTCGCCACCCGGTCATGGCGAAAGCCTTGGCCACTCCATTAACCGTTACGGTACGATCGAACATATCTTCGAATTCGGCCATGGAGGCATGTGCGGTTACCCCATAGTTGATGTGCTCATAGATTTCATCGCTCACCACAATAATCTGCGGGTGTTTTTGAAGCACATCGGCCAATGCCCTTAATTCGGTTTTGCTATAAATGGAACCGCTTGGGTTACAAGGCGAGCTGTACCATAACATTTTGGTTTTCGGCGTAATCGCTGCCTCTAGCTCGGCAGGGGTCATTTTAAAGTCGTTTTCCAAAGTAGTAGGAACCTCAACGGGCACACCATCCGCCAGTTTCACGATATCTGCATAACTTACCCAGTACGGGCAGGGTAGGATCACTTCGTCACCTTTGTTCAACACTACTTGGGCTACATTGTACAATGATTGTTTTGCCCCTGTAGAAACCACGATCTGCGAACGATCATAGTGCAGGTTATTGTCACGCTTGAACTTGGTGATGATGGCATCTTTCAACTCTACATAGCCGTCAACGGGGGTGTAACCGTTGTAGCCATCTTTTATAGCCTGAATGGCCGCTTCACGCACATAGTCAGGTGCGGTAAAGTCGGGCTCGCCCAAGCTAAGGCCTATGATGTCTTTTCCAGCGGCCTTTAGTTCGCGGGCCTTTGCTGCCATTGCCAATGTCGCAGACTCGGTAACGTTGTTGATGCGATCAGATAGTTGATTGTTCATGAAGTGCTTGTCTTTAAAAATGCAGGGCAAAATTAAGACATTTAAGCATCAAGGGGAATTAAAAAATGCGAATTATACATTATTGGTTGATGCGGTTAAATTGCGCTATTTTGCCAACAATGAATGAACGTTGGGCGTGAAGGCGACAAGTTGCCGTAACCGGTTACAAATCTTTTTTGGCTAGAAGTATTTATTTTTCATAACTACTATACCCCCAACGCAGGCTGCTTGCCCAACTCCCTCAAATGCTTGAAGTGCGAAATAATGGCTTTTCGGGTGGTCTTGTATTCATTGTACGGCAAATTGAACTCCTTTGCCGTTTGCTTCACTATTTTTGAGATCTTCGTGTAGTGAACATGACTGATATTGGGGAAGATATGATGCTCCACCTGGTGGTTCAATCCTCCTGTAAACCAGTTCACGATCTTGTTCTTGGTTCCGAAATTCACGGTGGTGAACAATTGATGGATGGCCCACGTGTTTTTCATATTCCCACTTTTATCGGGCAAGGGGGTGTCTGCCTCGTCAACAATATGCGCCAATTGAAAGACGACGCTCAGAATAACGCCCGCCACATAATGCATGATAAAAAAGCCCAAAAGAATCATCCACCAAGCCATATCAACAAAAATCAAGGGAAGAACGATCCAAATGGTAATGTAAAGTACTTTGGTAACGACCAAGGTGCTCCAGTTCATTGCCGCACTTGGCAATTTTCCGTAACTCAATTTTCGTTTCATATAACGGTACATTTGCTGAAAGTCAGTGGTGATGGCCCAATTGAAGGTCAGTAATCCGTAAAGAAAAACGGAATAGTAATGTTGGAATCGGTGGTATTTTTTCCATTCGCCATGTTTTGAAAAACGCAGTATGCGACCCGCTTCCATATCCTCATCATGTTCATGGATATTGGTATAGGTATGGTGCAATACATTGTGCTGTACCTGCCAGTTATACACGTTTCCTGCCAAGATATAGATGCTGCCGCCCATAAATTTATTGATCCAATTTTTGTTGGAATATGAACCGTGATTGCCATCATGCATCACGTTCATACCCACGCCGGCCATGCCCACGCCCATAGTGATGGTCAACAGCAGGTTTGCCCAATTGGGAAGGCCTAGGGTAAGTATCAAGAAATAGGGAGCCAAAAATAACGTGAACATCACCACGGTCTTTAGGTGTAGACGCCAATTACCGGTTTTTTTTATTTTATTTTCCTTAAAATAGTCATTGACCCTTTGGTTTAGGGTCTTGAAGAATTGGGTGGAGTCTTTTCTAGAAAATCGTACGGGGGTAGTATCCATGATAAATGCTAATTTTTACTAAAGATAAGGCTTACGTTTTTGAAGAGTTTAAATACTATCTTAAAAAACGAAAATGAACTAGGGTGTAATATACTACTTTTGTTAAAATATCAAACCAAAAAATGGACGTAGATATCATTTTTAAGTATTTTCCTGATTTGACCACAGCCCAACGGAATCAATTTAGGGGCCTCAAAAATTGCTATCAAGACTGGAATTTGAAGATCAATGTGGTCTCACGCAAAGATATTGATGACATATACCTTCGCCACGTACTACATTCTTTAGGAATCGCTAAAATTCAGCAGTTTAACGTTGGAAGTTCGGTGTTGGATGTAGGTACCGGTGGAGGATTTCCGGGCATACCTTTGGCCATCCTTTTTCCGGAAACGCATTTTACCTTGGTCGATTCCATAGGAAAAAAGATAAAGGTTGTTGACGAGGTGGTTGCAGGTTTACAATTGAAAAATGTGACCACGGTCAATTCAAGGGTGGAGGAAGTGAAGCCGCAATTCGATTTTATCGTCAGCAGGGCAGTGGCCGCCATGCCTACTTTTGTGCATTGGGTAAAGGGAAGGATCAAAAAAGAATCGGCCCATGAACGGCGTAATGGCATTTTATATTTGAAGGGAGGCGATCTTGCCGATGAACTTCAGGGGTATGCGACCGCAGAAGTATTTGATTTGGCCGATCACTTCAAAGAGGAATTCTTCGAGACCAAAAAAGTGGTTTATCTGCCATTGAAATTTAAGGGCTAATTTTATATTCGGTGCATCACGTTGAACGAATGCCTATATTTTGTGGCATAGCTCTTCATGATCTCCACAGCCTTTGACCAAAACCTTGGGGCTGGCTTCAAGAAATGTTGTCTTTTGGTTTTCATAGTTACAATAAGGCGATTAGGTCTTGGTTTGCTTGGGGCGTCCCTGTATATGAAGCAACGAAAAAAAAGGGTTGATATTGTAATAAGGCCAATGATTTAAGGCAACATCGACTTCGCGTTCAGATTAGTGGGTGTTATGTCCGTTTCGGTTGGCCAAATTAGAGCGTGTTCAAGATCTTTGAAGGGTGGATGTAAAAAAACCTCCGTCAATAACTTAACGGAGGTTTTTTAAAGGGAGTTGATTTTTTTTTAGGTTATTCGCTCCAGGGGGGTACGACACCGTTTGAACGTGCGTACGCAATTAATTGCCCTTTGTGTTCGCCATTGTGTTCCATAATCTGCAACAACACGCTTAAGGTGTTCATTTTCGCAAAACCCAAATCTACCTCATCAGCCAATTTAGACGTGCCAATTTTTATGATATTTTCTAAAACGAACTCGTTCGATTGTTTCAAGGCGGCGATTACATTATCCCGGCCTGTTATTTCGCCAATTTTCATCATATCAACATTCTCAGGTGGTGCAAAGCCTAATTTTGAAGTTAAGTAGTAGTTGGCGCTTGCCACATGCAAAAGGGCTTCTCGTACCGATACCACTCCGTCCGTTGGGCGCCAATTATATTGTTCTTCCGAAAAAGCTTGTGCCAATTGAATAACTTGACCTTGATTGTAAGTCAACATTCCATTGATCGAGGTCTGGGTTAAATTATCTTGGGCATAAATGGCTACCGTGGCCATCAATAAAAAGATTACCGTTAGTTTTTTCATTTTCTTTCATTTAAGTTATGACGCGTTATCGTTCAAGTTCGATTATTAAGAGTGGGCAATGTACCAAAAATCTGTTTGGTTACGGGGTTTGAATGTACCTTTTTCGGACTATCCTAAAAAAGGATAGCGATAATTCTCGGGCGTTACAAAAGTTTCTTTAATCAACCTGGGCGAAACCCAACGCAACAAATTCTGTGCTGAACCTGCCTTATCGTTGGTGCCCGAAGCCCGAGCACCCCCGAAGGGTTGTTGGCCAACCACAGCACCTGTGGGCTTGTCATTGATATAGAAGTTACCGGCACAATTCTGCAATGCTTTTGTAGCCTCATCAATGGCATACCTATCGGTAGAGAGTATAGCCCCTGTCAAGGCATATTCAGATGTACTGTCCACCAATTTCAATGTTTTGCCCCAATCTTTATCCGCGTAAACATAAATGGTCACTACGGGGCCGAACAATTCTGTTTCCATGGTGGTATATTTTGGATCAGTGGTCAGTATAATTGTTGGTTCAACGAAATAGCCTTTTGATTTATCATAACCTCCGCCGGCAAAAATAGCTGCATTTTTATCTTTTTTGGCTTGATCGATGTAGCGTGCCAACTTATCGAAAGACCCTTCGTGAATGACTGCGGTAATAAAGTTCGACATGTCTTCAGGAGACCCGGGTTTCTTCATCGATTTAAGGTCTTTTTTCACCAGATCCAATATTTCTTTACTTGTCGATTCTGGAAGATAGACACGCGAGGCTGCACTACATTTTTGACCTTGGAATTCAAAGGCCCCGCGAACTATTGCCGTAGCGACCTGGGCGGGTTTTGCCGAAGGATGTGCCACGATGAAATCTTTACCGCCTGTTTCGCCAACAATTTTCGGATAGGTTTTATAGGTGTGAATGTTGTTTCCGATTTGTTTCCATAATTCTTTAAAAACGTGGGTTGATCCCGTAAAATGGATTCCGGCAAAATCGGCACTTGCCAAAATGGTTTCGGTAATCATGACCGGATCACCATAAACTACGTTAATGACACCGTCAGGAAGACCGGCCTCCTTGAATACATCGACGATCACTTTTGCTGAGAATATTTGGCTGTCACTAGGTTTCCAGACCACAACATTGCCCATCATGGCGGCACTGGCGGGTAGGTTGCCGGCAATCGCCGTAAAGTTGAACGGGGTAATGGCATAAACAAAACCTTCTAATGGCCGGTATTCTACCCGGTTCCAGATACCCTCAGATGAGGCGGGTTGTTCAGCATAGATCTGTGCCATATAGGCTACATTGAACCGCAGAAAATCAATAAACTCGCAGGCTGCGTCGATCTCTGCTTGATGTATGGTTTTCGATTGTGCGATCATGGTCGCCGCGTTGATCTTGGCGCGGTAAGGCCCGGCAATGAGTTCGGCAGCCTTTAAGAAGATCGCCGCACGCTGTTCCCAAGTAAGGTTGGCCCATGCGTCTTTAGATGACAAACAATTTTTTATGGCTTGGGTCACATGTTTTTTTTCCGCTAAATGATAGTGGCCCACACTGTGTTTGTGGTCGTGTGGAGGAGACATGGTTTTGGTATTACCCGTTCGGATCTGCTCACTTCCTATATACAGGGGAATATCTTCTTTCCCTTTGAAATAGTCCTTGTACTGCTTCAGCACTTCTTCCCGCTCGGGAGATCCCGGTGCATAGCTTTTGATCGGTTCATTGAATGCGGTCGGCACTTGAAAAAACCCTTTTCCCATCGTAACGTTCTTTTTGGTTAAAAATGAACCACAAAGGTAGTCAAATGAAGCAAGAAGTGTGAACTTGGTAAATGGCAAAATTGCCCCTTTAGGGTAATACAAGTATCAATTCAAGGCAAAGGGCGCGCTAAATTTAAAGGTAGGAATATAGACCCTGAACTTTTCCGTTGAGCCAAAATTGACCATATTATAATGACCTTTCATAGCGCCGATCGGGGAGGCCAGCAAGCACCCTGAATTGTATGTGTGCGACTCTCCCGGTCTTATCACCGGTTTTTTGCCGATTACACCCTCGCCATCTAAAACCTCCATCTCGTTAAGGGCATCATAGATTTCCCAATGACGGGAGGTCAATTGAACGGGGTCTTTGCTTTGGTTTTCTATGGTAATGGTATAGCCAAAGGCAAAATGCATCTTATAGTTCTTGAAGAAAGTGCCTTCAAAACTAGTTTGTACAGAAACTTTAATGCCTTTGGTAACTTGTGTAATCATCATTGGATTTTGGTCTAATTGCTAATAGGTGATTAATCCGCCCAAAAATAAAATAAACATGGTGAACATCGTTAAAAATAAGAAAACAGTGTTCAAAAATAGATATTTAACAAATGTTTTGAATATGCCTTGACCATAGAATCGTTTCATCGCCAAAAATAGGTAAACGGCAAATGCGCTTACAAAAAAACTATTGGTATCAATCTTGAAAATCGAGCCTATGATAAAGCTAATAATGAGCAAGATAAACAAGAGCGCTTGATTATGGAAACTAAATACCAAATGATCGGTATAACTGTATTTTTTCCTGATGTATGCTAGCCATACGAACAACGTGAAGACAGGTAAAAAGAAAAATATGGTAAACGGCAATCGCGATACCAATGTGCCCAAAAACTGTCCGGGGCTCTTTTTCAGCGCTAAAATACCGTTTGCCGCATTGTATACCACCTTGTTTTCTAGGCTTGGTGCCAGGTCGTATTTTTTGAAGGCATCGGTACTTGAGTATAGAGTGTCTTCTTTGATCAGTAGGGAGAACATTTCCCTTTTGTTAGGTATCCTTTCAAAAAAGGTAGTGGTGTCGATCGCCTTGTAATGGGCCTTTGGGTTGGCCAAGATTACCGAATCGCGCTTCTTGGTTTTTTGTAGGTATTCCTTGTAATCATCACTTTTGCTGATTGAATCGAGGTTGCTTTTCAGGGTAATAGCATCTTCGTCGTCACCCAGTACGTCAATATTGATATCAAAGGGATCTTCAGTGTCGTTTTTCTGTCCATAACGGTCCAATTGCTTGAAATTGCCTGTTAGGCTGATCAATAGAAAATAAAGGATGGCCAAGCTGAGTAAAAATCGAAACGGATTGGTATAAGAAACGCGTTTGCCCGCGATATAATCTTTGGTAATTCGGCCCGGGCGCCATAAAAGGGCCGATAAGGTTTTAAGAAGTTTTGAATCGTATGAAAAAAGACTTCCCAAGAATTCTTCGGCATAATCCTTCACGGAAAGTTTTTTGGTACTATTGGCCTGTGAACAATTAGGGCAAAAGCGATCGCTAATATCTAAAGGGTGCCCGCAATTGGTGCATTCAACACCGCGGTACTGAAGTCCGTACCTTCCTTTTTTTTGTGCTGCAGGTATATTTGCCATCAGGTCCAGTTGATGGTCAAATATAGATCAATTACTGATATTTCTTGAATTTGCGGAACCTACTCCTATAATACTATCGTAGAGGTCTCCAAAATCGCGGTAATATACTAAGATTAGATAGGTATTTTCGGTAAAATGAAAGTTGCCCGAAACGGTATTCAAATCTACTGCGCCATCTTCGCGTTTGATTACGTATTTGTAGTTGTAAAAGCCTTGTTTCATCTTGATAACGGCTTCCATCATGCCATTCTCTTCGTTATAGGTCATTTTGTTCTCGTCCGTAAGGGCATAGTTATTGAACTTTCCGAAGATAAAGACGTCGTCTAGGTTCAATGCCGCCGTGTACGGAAGACTGAAGTGCAGGTAGGTGTATTCGGCCTCGCGTGCATTGTCATCACCCTGAAGGGTGCGCACCACAAAGTCACCGTTGATATCGGGGAAATAGGTGTAGGGCAGGTCAGCCCTAAAGCGATCACTAAATAGGTAGTGGTGGTAAAGATCCTCTAATTCTATTCTTGAAATTACAGAACTGGGCGCCCTAAGGTCTTTTGTATCGAAATTCAAAAATTCGTTGCCCCCGAAAAAACTTGTTTCTTGGTCATACCTATACACAAGTTCATTGCCAAGCGTAAATTGGGGCGGCACGTTATAAATGGCTGTGGGCCAATAGTAATTTTGAACGATGGCGACTTTCACCTCTTTTTTTGGGTTGATCAGTTGAAAACTACCCGAGTTGATGGTAAACTGAACCACTTGTTTCTGGTCAAGAAATTCAAAGTCCCTGCTGCGCTTTACAACCCCGCCGACCTTTACAAGGTCTTTATAAACAACAAACCTTCTTGAGAACTGCAGCTCATAGGTTGAATTATAGATTTCTAGCACATAGTTGCCACTTACCTTTAGCCGCACATTTTCGTTCGGTATGGTGAGGCGATAGTTGCTATAGGGCTGCAAGGTGGTGTAGCTGTTTACGTAATCGATGATCCTTTGGTTGTCAACGCCTGTTAAATATTGTGATTTCAGTAGCTGCGAAGGTTGCCAATCATAGTCGCAGTGAACGATCTTGTAATAATAGTCTTGCTCACTGGCCGTGGTGTCGTCAAATTCAAGGTAGATGGGTTCGTTGAGCTGTAATACAGGAAACTGGTCACCGGTAGGGCCTTCGAAAATTATCGATTTTATATTTTCTGCGGGCTCTACTTCCTCTTGTACCTGGGCGAAAAGCGAGGGCAAAAAAAGGAGAAAAACAACCTGTTTAAGAATAAAACGCATTTAAGGGCAGTTTTTTCGGTAAAGGTAAACAAAAAGCATTCCTAAAAAATTAACCTCGTTGTAATGCCCAAATTTCTAGGCAATAATTATGAAAACATTCGTTTTAGTATTATTTTTGCACCAAATTTCGTTAACCTAAGGTCTACATATATGTCAAAAGACATCAAGATTAAAAAAGGCTTGAATATCAACTTGATCGGTGAAGCCGAAAAGACTACTTCCCTTGCCGTTTTAAGCAACGTATACGCAATAAATCTAGAAGATTTTCACGGAATTACCCCAAAAATGTTGGTCAAGCAAGGTGCCGAGGTAAAAACGGGCGAGGCCTTGTTCTACAATAAGAATTGTGAGGACATGTTGTTCGTTTCCCCGGTAAGCGGAGAGCTTGTTGAAATCGAGAGGGGTGCCCGTAGACGCATACTTTCCTTAAAAATATTGGCCGATAAAGATCAGCGAACGCTGGAGCATTCAACTATAAATGTTGCCTCGGCTTCAGCAAAAGAAGTCAAGGCTTATTTGCTTAAGGGTGGTTGTTGGCCTTTTATCAAGCAACGACCTTATGATGTTGTTGCCGATCCGGATACGAACCCGAAATCGATTTTCGTTTCGGCCTATGTTACCGCACCTTTGGCGGCTGATTTGGACTATGTGTTGAAGGGTAAGGAAGCGGAACTACAAGCTGCCGTTACGGCTTTAGGAAAGTTGACCCCGGGTAAAGTGCATGTTTCGGTAGGAAAATCAGGAAGTTCGCCGCTTGCAGGCCTAAGTGGGATAGAAGTGCACAAAGTGTCTGGCCCTCACCCTGCCGGCTTGGTAGGAACCCAAATAAACCGTATAGACCCCATCAACAAGGGAGAACTGGTTTGGACGGTCTCACCCCAAGATTTGGTCATTATAGGGGAGTTGTTACTGACAGGAAAGTTCAATCCGGAGCGTTTGATCGCCTTGGTCGGGTCATCTGTTAAGGCTCCAAAATATTACAAGACCAAGATAGGAACGGAGGTCGCCACATTTTTATATGGTAGCGGGGTTCATTCAGAGAACATACGTATTATCAATGGCGATGTGTTGACGGGTCGAAAAACTACGCCCACAGGGTATCTTGGGTACTATAATACTACGGTTACGGCGATTCCTGAAGGTAATGATTATGAGTTCTTCGGATGGAACAAACCTGTTTTCAATAAAATATCGTCTACAAGGGCCTTGACCTTTTCATGGATGCAGCCCAATAAGAAATACGACCTGACCACCAATACCAATGGCGAGCACCGTGCTTTTGTGCTTACCGGGCAGTATGAGCAGGTTTTCCCATTGGATATTTACCCAATGCAATTATTAAAGGCCTGTATGGTAAAAGATTTGGATGAAATGGAGCAATTAGGACTTTACGAAGTGGCTCCGGAAGATTTTTCTTTGACCGAATTTGTTTGTGTTTCTAAACAACCACATCAGAAGATCATTCGTGAAGCATTGGATTTATTACAACAAGAAATAGGATAAGAGATGAGCATAAAAAGTAAAATGCACGACCTGAAGATGAAGTATCAGGGCAAAAAGATGGCCCCGGCCTTCAATGCCATTCATACCTTCCTCTATGCACCGAACGAAACTACCCATGCCGGTGGAACCCATATAAAAGGGGCAGATGATTTAAAGCGTACCATGAATACGGTCATTATGGCCATGGTACCGGTCTTGATATTCTCCATGTTCAACGCAGGGTATCAGTATTATTCTGCGCTAAACGGATTTCCTGAGAATTTTTCTGTTTTGGAACACTTTGTTACTTGGGATAATTTTTGGATCGGCATCATAAAAGTTTTACCCTTGGTAGTGGTTTCTTATGGGGTAGGTCTATTGGTCGAATTTATTTTCGCGGTAATCAAAGGTCATGAAGTGGAAGAGGGTTATTTGGTTACCGGTATGCTGGTGCCCCTTATTGTGCCCATTGATACTCCTTTATGGATGCTTGCCGTGGCAGTGGTCTTCGGTGTTGTAATCGGTAAAGAGGTTTTTGGTGGTACGGGTATGAACATTCTGAATCCTGCGCTCACGATCCGTGCGTTCTTGTTCTTCGCTTATCCCACGTGGATGAGTGGTGACAAGGTATGGGTATATCAGGCACGCGAGCGTTCCGAGGCCATCTTGGCCGGGGCAACTGATGTTGATGCTATTTCGGGTGAAACGGTTCTAGGATACCTGGCCCAGAATAAAGGAGCGGAAATGGAGGCTGCCTTTAGTACTTGGGATATGTTCTGGGGGTTCATTCCCGGTTCGGTCGGTGAAACACCTACCTTCCTGATTCTCTTAGGGGGCTTGTTCTTGATCTTCTCGAAGATCGCTAGTTGGAGAATCATG
>JBHJNU010000118.1:0-14790 GCA_050330515.1 Flavobacteriaceae bacterium
GGGTGATCATTCGAGTCCGATTCTAGTTTTTGACGGAAAAGAATATACACTTTATACCATGCACGATAAGGTTTGGCGTTATAATGCCTTGGATTAAGAGTTTTCTATATCCGAATAAGTCAGGAATCGTTTCGGAGGTATACATAGACAATTGTGATCGGAGAAAGTTCAATTAAAGGATTAACCATCAAACGTGGCACTGTATATAATTGCCCTATTGCACCATTGCTCTTGTATGGGCTAAAAGTAACCTTTACCCTTGTGCTGCCCAAGTTCACCCTAGGGGATTCGGAAAGGGTTCCGTTGGAAATAAAGAAGTTGCGGGGGAATAGGATTTTGCGGATGCGGTATCAATGAAAACCTGAAAAGGACACTTAATACTTTTGGAAGGTCAATAGACAACTTTCAAACATTCAAAAAAAGATCAAAAGGTATCAGAAAGGCAAGCAAAGCAAACCCCATATTTTCCGATGGAACACCAAGTACGTGCATCATCGACAGGAACATCCTTGCCATAAAATCTGGAAATCATTTTAAGGCAGTTGGGGCCACTAGTCATTGCATCGAATTGCTTAAAAAACGGGTATTTGGCCTTTTTTAGATTCAATGGCATGCCTCAAGGAAGATAAAATGATTATTGGGTACCGATACTTGCTGCCATTTTTAATGCATTGTATGCATTGAGAACTTTACCGGATTTGGATAGTTCTTTAAACGGAACGCTATCTTTTTCCCTTGTTTTTACAATATAGTCAAATGAAGTTCCGCTCTCCATCAAGATATGTTTGAGCTGCACATGGGTCAAATTGGGATATTTGGAAAGCAACAAAGCTGCAACGCCCGAGGTCATTGCGGCAGATAGGGACGATCCCGAGGTTTCCTTATAGCGAAAAATACTCGTATCGGTAGTAGTGATGTCAACTCCAGGTGCGAATAGGTCAACGTTTTCCTTTCCAAAATTCAATCGAGGGTCGAACAGGGTGGAGTCCAGGTTCCTGGTTGTCGCACCAACGCGAATAAGGTTGCTGACCGAATCCGTTTGGCCGAAGGTATCTGTCAAATACATCACGTTTTCAGGTCTATCGATATCCTTACCGCTGTTACCTGCGGATGTCACGAAAAGAACGCCGTTATTTTCTGCGTATTTTAAAGCGGAAAACAATAGCTCGCTATTTTCGGTGTATTCCTTGCCGTTGCTCATGTTGATAATTTTTGCTCCGTTATCTACGGCGTAGCGAATGGCCATGGCAAGGTCTTTATCGCTTTCTTCGCCATATTCGGGGGAGACCACCAATGGCATAATCTTAATCTTGTTGGAGATGCCCCTTATGCCCACCCCGTTGTTCCGCGTTGCGGCTATCATGCCCGATACTTGTGTTCCATGGGAAAGATGGTCCGGAGCTTGAACATTGCCGTTACCGTACCCCTGCGTCTCATAATCAAAGGGGTCGTCTCCAATATTGGCGCGTTCGTTATAATTTATATTGTTGAGGGTAAAGACTTCTATTAAAATGTTCTCCTCGTCCTTGTAGGTATAATCAAAAGTATAGCCGTAATTGACGTTTTGCTTCATTGCCTGTACCAACTTTTTCTCTTCTTCGTTTCTTATTTCAAGCGTGTCAAGTTGTGCAATAGTATAATTTTCATGCCCGGGAATCCGGTCGGAGAAGGTTTTAATGAAACTGTAATATTCCGCTTTTATCCTAAGGGTAGGTTCGATATAAAGTTCATCTTCGGCCTTTAACTTTTGTCTTTGTACCGCTTCCCTGTACCTGTTGTATTCTTCAAGGTTACTAGGATCAATGTCCGACTCTGCTTTGTCCTTATATTTACCTTCCAATTCCCTGATTACCCTAATGTAGGGATAGGATAGGAAACGCTCGTACTTGTATTTGTCATAGCCCAGAAAATTCCAACCATGTACATCATCAACATAATTGTTGTTGTCATCGTCGATATTGTTATTTGGAATTTCTTTAGGGTTGGTATAGATCTGCCCCATTAAATCTTCGTGACGGAGATTTACCTGTTCATCTATTACCGCTACTATTACCTCTTGGCCTTCGTTTTCGGATATAAGTTCATCGTATGCCCTGTCAAGGCTTATACCGGCCACAGAATCAATTTCCGGGTCCAAATGAATCCAAGCTGTTTCCTCCCGTAAAGATAAATCCTCTTGGGGTTCGCCCTTTTTTTGCTTGCAATTCACAAAGATTGCAGCTAAGCAAAGCAAAGTAATTTTTCTAATCATAGTTAAAAAATAAGCAGTCCCGAAAAGGACTTCCTTTTAAAAAAGGAATAGGTAAACTTATTTTCCGCGCAGCTAATCGAGCTTGCTTCGTCAACGATCGTATGGTCGCTACCCCCTAGAATTTCAAATCGTGCAACTTCGAACTTTTCAATATTGAAGGAAGCTTTTTTGTTGTTAGTGTCTCTCATGATACTGTTTTTCAAGTGGATTATGGGTTAACTATATAATGGTTGTGAAAGTTGCGCGATTTGTATAGCTGAACGTACCTTGATTTTTCAAATTTATGGGTTTTATTCGGTTGCCAACTATTAATGATTAAATATCGTTATGCTTACTGTAGCTGCAAAAGAATATTTACAAAATGGGGAGCAATTCATGAATTGCGACCTTTTTTTTGTTTTTTTTTCAAGTTGACCAACCTAGTCGCTATGCTTCCCCTTGGTGAATTTGATATCGTGCTTTCTTGGCGCACCCGAAAGGAAGGATTATGGGTTGAATTAGCCGAAAAAAGAAGGCTGGTCCGCGTCCTAGATTATAGCAGAGCGCAAAAATAAAGGAAGTAAAACTGCTATTTTTTAGGGTGTTTCAACAATCCTTCCAACATTCGCGCATATAGTAGGGCGAATAGCAATAGTCATGAATGACAAAATCCGGTAAATGGGGTTGCCATCGAATTAAATGTGCATACTCGAAAATCATTGCAGCTTGCCCGGATCCGGGCAAGTAGTTTGTGCCCTTTCCGGGCACAACTATACGGGCGGTACAAAATGACCTTGCGTTCCTTGAATAGACTATGGCTAAATGTATAAAGTGGGGCCGGTCACCCCGAACAGCGAAAGTTGGTACGCGGTCTAGGGGATAAATTCTATGAAACCCCCGCAGAACCAAGGTTTGTGTTGGAAAGTAAACCGAAAACCTCCGTGATTTTAAGGAAAATCCTCATTAAATATGAGGTTTTCATTGGGTGGAAATATAGTAAAACCTCATAAATTTTCCTACAAAAAAAACAAAAGGTGTCGTACATCGAAAGTACTGGCAATCAAGCAATTTAGATAGGTATTTCTTAGTTAAGGTAAGGTATAATCATTAAAACCCTTAACTTATGAGTACCAAAAAAATTTTGGTCGCAATAGTATTCTTGTTGGCGGTATCGCTAAACTATTCTTGTGATGAAGAAAGTACGTCAACAACGGACGAACGCTACGGCATTGACAAAAAGGAAATCAAAGATCAGGATACTTGATCATTTCTTGAAAGCGATGGCAATAATCACATTGTAATCGCTTCCATGTGGCAAAAGATTTTAATCAATTAATATTTGCGCCACGAACAAACATTAGGCTAAATTTTGGAGTCGAAAGGAAACGGAACAAAAAGTGAGGAACGAACGGCATTATGCCGTCCCTTTTCCGACAAATATTTTGCGTGCTTACCTTTGTGCCCATATTGATTGACCTATTCTTTATTTTATATGGGGGCCGTTGTCTTATGGCTCCCCTGCCCTACCGCACTTTGGACCATGGACTGGGATATTTCATATTGTATCCAGAAATGTGCTTTTTCCGTTTAAAAACTAACCTAGTTTCTGGCTTTTAGTATTGCAACTCTTTAACGGAATCGCTAAGAAGGGGGCTATAATGACCCAGCAACGACAATAGCATACTATCTATCTAATATCTTAAAATAATGATAGATATAGTACTTCACCCCGCGATCTTCTTCCGATTCTTTGTAACGTATGTTGAGTCGATCCAAATCTTCTACTTCCACGGAGAAGGGTTCGATGACAAACTCCGAGCCGTCCTCGCCGTTCGCCAGAACCATTCTTAACCGCTCCTGGGTCAGGATTTCCCACGACCCAAATTCGTCGGTAAGGAGGTTCTCCTCACAGAAATCGATAGTGCCGTCACTGATCGGTCTTTCCGTGTAGTCCAGATAGCGCAACGTGCCGTTGGCCTCGAAAAAGAACTCGGTCTCGAACTCGCAAACGTCCAAAGGCAGGTCCCTGTCCGAGGTACCATCGTCGTAAAAGGCCGTTCTTCCGCTAAAGGCCCACCTGCCGGTGATCAGTTCTGACAGGGAATAATCCTCTTCGATATAGCAATCGCACAAGAACAAGGGGCAGATCATTAAAAGCATTGAAATCTTTTTCATTGTAGTATATTTAAAATCGTTGCCTCGAATAATAAAAGGCCTCCCGCTCGAAGAAAAGGTCTTCATAACCAACTCCAAGCGTACTTTCGAGGCCATATAACCCCGATTTCAATAACCAATTGAAATCGGTCTTGAATACCTTGTGATAGGTCCGCAAAAGAGGACTTTTTTGGTCCCATACGGCCATTGGCCCGTTCAAGTAGGCGTTAGCGGCAAAAAAATCGTTGTACTGGTAAACGTGCACCAGTTCGTGGGCGATAATCTCCCTGTTTTCCAAACCTTTAAGACTAGAATCATAATATACCGTACTTACTTGGGCTACACCAGCAACTTCATCTACAAAATTTGATTTGAGTTCGCTGTCCTCAAAAACAAACTGCCCCGTATATAGGGTACGCCTCAAATCGAACTTTGCGGTGGCGAAACCGGAAATGTTCCCATAAAGTGCGAAGGGCAGTACGCGGTAGCGTAGCCTTTTTTCCCGCTTGAAATCATATTCCAGGTAGCTGAAGCCGTAATCGATGTGCCAGCGCTCCCAGAAATTACGGTTCGAAGCGGCGTTGTAGGTGATCGAGTTGCCCGCGGTGTTCACCAGTTTCGACGGCCAGAGGTAGGCATAGTTGCCCGTTCGCGAAAATTGCCTCACCAACCGTTTGCTCTCGAAGGCCAAATAGCCGCCAAGCGCCCCTTGGTACATCCCTTTAAGCAGTACTTTACCCCTCTTTTCGTCAGGCTTTTTGTTGATCAGTGCGCCTATGCCTCCCATGACCGCGTGTGAGGCCACGTTGTAGAGGGCCGCATCGGTATCGTTGGCCTGTGGTCTGACAAGGGACGGGAACATTAAGATCAAGAGTATTGACAGTCACATATTCGGATTTCAAATTGAATCTCAAAAACCTTGCCAAGGGTAGAACCGTTAGAGCCTTTTTTCGGTAGTTTAGCGGAGTATGAATTGGGAAGCAACCGTTTTGTTCAATCGAGCCCTACATTAAGAAAAGGGGAAGACATTTCCCCCTTTCAACAAGTTGATAACCTATTTTTGAAAACTTTTTAGGTCCTTGATCAAAATAATTGGCATTACGGCATTTGCCAGGGCATAGAACTTATACTTTTCCTCATCTATTTGCTCGATCTTGACATTGCCCCTTAAAACGGATAGATTCACAAAAGCGGTATCGGGAATGTCTTTCCACAATGCATTGCTCAAAACAACCTTGCCATTATCATTTTTCACATTGATGGTATTGGTTACTGGGCGGCCCGATCCGGCCTTAGAGGGAACAGAGGTCAAACCATCATATTCGGCAATTACGACGAGTCCTTCTTTATTTTTAGAATCCGCGTTCCATTCCAACATAAAATTATTGCCCAATTTTAAAAGAACTAGTTAAGCAGACTTTCATCAAGTTAAACTTGAATAACTTGAATCTACTTCGATCTTCACTTAAAAACCTTAGGCTATAGCTTTTTTTCTGGGGTAAAATAATAGAAAATCGGAGGTTTTCCTAGGTTCGAATTATGCCTAAACCTCATATCTTTTCCAGCGTATAACAAAAAGTAAGCTATTGGTCGAAAAACCTTGGAATACAACAATTTAACCGATGCGTTCATAGTTAAAGAAGGGTATTAATCCTTAAACTTTATATTATGAACAGTAAACGAGTTTTTTTGGTGGCCATGTTATTTTGTGCGGCCCTAGTTAATTTTTCATGTGAGAAAGAAAGCGCATCAGCGGATGAAGAGATCTATTCAATCAAGAAGTCGGAAATCGACAACGACCACGATACCTAGTAGAAAAAGGGTATTGGACTTTTTAGTGGCGATGGCGATCCTTGTAGGGTTGTCATCGCTTCCTTTTTTGCACGAGCTTATTATCGATGAGAACGGATCTTTCTCAAACTGGGTTCCCGACCTGAACATTCAAGGCCTGCTCCGTGATGAAGAGGGCAGGATCCTGGGCTATACCACGTACCGTGTGTTCCTTTACTATTTTTCTACTGAAATCGCGATCCTTATAGCCTTTATCGGTTGGTACACCGTGGCAAAGGGCAAGAACAGGTACTACACCAACGCATTGCTGCTCTGTACCATCAGTGTGGCATATCATCTTTTCCTTATCCTAACCAACACCCGCAAAACCCAGCTCAACGACTTCGACCTTAAGCTTGCGGCTACCATGGTCTTGGCCGCGGTTCTTTTTGGCTTCTATTGTCATGCCCACCAGAAAAGACGAAGAATGTTGCGACCCGCCTACGCGGTATTCGGTAGTTGCCCCACTAAAACTATTTCGGCGAAGGTGGTGTTGGGGTGGTCGGGTCTTATCGGCGCTTCGACCTTCTTGTATTTACATGATATCCTTACCCTGCCAGGGGTAGGTTTAAGGCAGTGGGTGCCTGAAGTCGGTATGGTAGAATTCCTGACCACGCCTGAAGGAACCGTTC
Source organism: Flavobacteriaceae bacterium (assembly GCA_050330515.1). Classification (GTDB taxonomy): domain Bacteria; phylum Bacteroidota; class Bacteroidia; order Flavobacteriales; family Flavobacteriaceae; genus Maribacter_C. The sequence continues at coordinate 6,847 of JBHJNU010000118.1, forward strand.
TTGGCTTCAATACCTATCGCACCTTCCTGCTTACCTTTTTCATACAGCTTATGGCCCAGATCGCTTGGCTGGGTTGGTTAAGGGACGCGGATTTTAAGTTGTACAAACCGTTTTTAGTCGTACCCCTTGGCTTCAGTATGCACCAGCTGGTCATAACGTTACTTGACAAGGGCGACATTTATCTCAACAAGCCCGATTTCAAATTACTTTTTATTTTGGGTCTTGGGGTTGTCGTGGGCGTATTCTACTACTTCAAAAATGAGGCATTACCCGTCAGTGGCGGAACCTTTCAAAAAAAATACCCTTCAAATAACGGTCCTATAAATCAACAACTCGAATGAACATGAAAAAAAGCGCTTATGAAACAACTCCTTCCGGCAGAATATTAAAGTACAATGTGAATTATGATACGGCTAGGTTTACCTTTTTACCGCAGCGGGAGGGTTCCCTTTTTAGGAAGATGCTTTTCAAGGTCAACGCCATACTCAATGATTTTAAGGGAACGGACTTTGAATTGGACTGGGGGGACATTGTACAGGAATATTTGAAGTGCGGTGTGGGAGATGTGCCCCATTTTGCCGCCCAATATGTATTCGCCGATTTCCAATTACGAAGAAGGGCCCATGAAAAGGAAGTTATGGAGGCAATTTATATACGGATAACGGAGGGCCTGAACGAAGAAATAGAAAAGGGATACCTGCCGGGATAGGAAATTCTGTAAGGTTCGAACAATATCATTGTTGCCTTTATACGATTTGGCCTAGTGACCCCATAGCGTCTTCTATGGAAAAGCTCGTTTGTTTTGTCCCAAGAACAAAGGAATTGTAAAATCGGAGGATATCAGATGTAACGATATTACTTTGGTATTATCTAGTAAAATTTATGGGCGCTAAGGGCAAGATTGTCGTTTTTGGGGTATGAAGCCCAAAGCTACGAAAACGTACGTTAAGGAATAATTTTCATAAGAGATCATGGATACATATCAAAAATAATGCTTTAGTTTAAGTTGAAGATCAACATAACATATTAAAACTAGCTTTACTGAATCATACCTCGAGGGCTGGTGCTTTCTTAACTTTGTAATCAACAGTTAACATTATGAAAAGTTAATCATAAGGTTAATATGACAGATATTATAAAATCATTACAAAGGTTAACATTGCGTTTGTAAGAATTTATGAACAGACATTACAACCAGTTAAAATAAAAATTAAATTGTTATCTTTAAGAAGAGTCATAATCCCATGTCTGATAATTGTTCTAGTAGCTTGTGAAAAAGATTACATTAATGAACAAATACAAGAGTTGTTCGACAATTGGTATTAAATATAACGGATATGAGAAACATAGTTTTTACTTTACTCATCTTATTTACATCTTGTATACCGGCACCCGAACTCTGGCAACGCAAGTACATTATTGAAAATTCGAGCAACGTACCTGTTCGAGTAATATTCTTTGTCGAGGGTGACTCGTCTGCTGGAATTTTCAATAAGAGGCTAGAGGTATTGGAGCGATTAGAAGGAGGTTGGGCTGAACTTGGCGTCGACCCATCTAGTCTCTCCGAGAATGAATTGGAAGGTTTACCACTATCTTCCTACCGTGCGGACTCGGTCGTAATAGTATTTAACAATCAAGCGAAATTGAGTTATAGCGCCTTGGGCATTTCCGTATTTTCCGAACCCTTGGATAGAAACCTTTTCCGTAATTCCAATTATGAGGCCATCGGCGACGAAGAGTTTTTATACAAAATTATCCCGGCGGATTTTGATCGCGCCGATGATTGTGGAGGTGATTGCAACTGAACCTTAGCTCCTTTTATCAAAATAAAGGCCGAGACTTAATCATGAAGTTTCGGCCTTTATTTAGAGGTAGGAGTGGGCAACTTAGAAGTGTTACTTATCCGTTTTGGGGTATGAAGCCCTATGCTGCGGAAACGTACGCTGGCTTTATTCCAAAAATAAGACCAAATTTCTGGTATGGGTTTTTTGATAAACAGTTAATTATAGGTCTAATCGTACACTTTCATTTGGATGGGCTTCATACCCCTGGAAGAACGGGACGAAATTACCGTTAGAGGCCTAGCGACCCCATAGCGGCATCTCCCGATTATTTATACTTTATCAATTATTGGAAGAGTCCTTAGCTATGTTATTCAGGGCAAATGCAAATAATTCGGCATAACTTCTATTGGAATATGACCCATGTCCCCATTCGGGCATTACCTTGAGTAGATAAGGCCCTCTGGTGCTATGGGAATTTTGTAGTTTGGCTATGAATTTGCCCGTTTCCCATAGGTCTAGCCTGTCGTCTTTTCCGGCTGCATAGAAAAGCGTTGGTGGAAACTGGATATCCTTCGTTAAGTTGTTGTAAGGATCAAGCTCCTGCAAATATTTGGCTTCCTCGGGATCATCTATATCACCGAATTCAGTATAGCTCAGTTGTTTTGAGGAGCCTTCCTTAAGTTTCATGGGGTTCAACAAGGGAACTTTTGCCAAAAAGACGGCGAACAGGTCTGGCCGCTCGATGGCCGCCATACCTTGGGCGACAGCTCCGGCACTTGCTGTATATAGAACGGTCTTTTCCTTGGTGGTATATCCCATTTCGATCAGGTACTCCGTAACCGAGATTATATCTTTCCAAGAATTGCTCTTGGTTGCTTTTTTCCCGGCATCATGCCAGGGCTTACCCTTCTCACCCCCACCTCGAATATGTGCCACTACCCTTACCCCTCCCAAAGCGATCCATGTTGATAACGACTGTGTGAACCTAGGGTCAAGGTTATGTCCGTAGGCGCCATATGATTCTATTAGTACGGGTTTGTTCGAGTACCCTTTGGTTTTGTCATAAATTATGGAAACCGGTATTTCGGCGCCATCATGGCCTTTTACCACTATCTCCTCTGACGTATGGGTCTTGAACGTTAGTAGCTCTGAGGACCTGTTCAACTCAATCTCGCCCACAACCTTGTCCTTCTTAACAAGGAAACGTGTTTTATCATTGGACCACCCCAATAGTTCGATTATGACCGACTCCCCTCTTCCATTGGGCTCGATAAAAACGATATCCCCTGACGCAAAGGGTAGCTGCACTTCTTTTGTGGAGGAAGAATCCCTATAATATAACATCGCTTTAACTCCGTTAACTTTGGTGGTATAGTACATGCCGTTCTCAATAAAGGCAAAATCGGATAGTACCTCGCTTTCTCTGTGTGCCACCTCTATGCTTGGTCTGGAAAAATCCAGTGTGTCGATATGCACGGCGTTGATTTGGAAATTGGGCGCGTCCTTAGCGGTCAGATAATAAAGTCTGTCCTTAAAGTATAGCCCTTCGTTGCCCCATACTTCGTCAGTGGGGCCATAAAGTGGTTTCCAAACCGGCCCGCCGCGCTGTAGGTCCTCGATTTCTGTGTAGTATGTGGTATAATAATGGCTGTTGTCCATAATATAGGCGATGGCCTGTTCGTCCGTATCGGAGCTTATGAGCACCACGGGTATTTCTTCGGGTTTAATTTTAGGGTTGTTCTTAGTGCCAAAGACATAGGTGCCCAAACTCTTGCCCGAGTTTAGGGGGTGGTACCTATTCTCCGAATTTTGCAAAAATCCCTCCTCCCCTGGTTGGTCTACCGGAAAATGTATATAGGTAAAACCCTTTGAATCGGGCGTCCAGCTGAGTCCGCCAAAACCACTGTCCCTAAGATTGGAAATAAAGTCGTTCGTCAGTTTTCCTGTTCGAGTATCCAATATCACTACTTCCGAGGAAAAGGTATTTGAATGTCTAAGTGAAATTCCAATATAATTACCGTCCCAAGAGGGTTTGATATAATCTATCCAATATTCAAGTCCGCTTTCAGGTTTATAATCTTTTGGACTGTAGAGTAATTCTGCTTCCTTATCGACGTCCTCTTTGAAATATAACGAACTGACCGGTTCGGGCTTAACCCTTTTTAGGTAATACAGGCCCCCTCTGCTATCGAATCTCAGATCCTGGGTATATTCGTTTTCGTTGTCCTCGTTGTCGTCCAATAGTCTATTAATGGAAGAAACGCCTTCTAAGGTCGTTAGAATGGAATCCGCATAGGAAGTCTGCCTAGTGTACCAGTTTTGGATGCCTTGGTCGCTGGTATTCTGAAGATGCCTGTATTCATCGCTCACCCTGAGAGCTCCCAATACCTCTTCGGTGGGGATAGCTTCGGTTTTAGGATAAACGTAATGGTGAACTTGGGAATTTGTTGCGCAAGACAGTAGAACAAGCATCAAAATAAAGGGCAGGATTCGCATTATAAGGGTTTAAAATTTAAGCAAGTCCACTTGAACAGTCTTGCTATTGAAAGATTGTTCAAGTGGACTGGTTGTTTTTTCAAAAGTGAATACCAGTGTGCCTAGCAATATACAATTATTTGAAATTTCCGACACAATAACGGCAACGGCATCGGAGTTTGACTCAATTTCAGAAAAAATCGACAAACCTTGCCGTAAACGCAAAATCCTCATCTACTTGGGCACTTCATTCCCCCTTTGGTGCCGTGCATTGGTCGCCATTGTCTTGATTACAGGAATAAACTGCCCAAAGGGCGATCAACTGAAAATATAGCCTTTTTGACATCAAGCTTTGTCGCCCTTCATTGATTCTTATCGAAAAATATGGCATTAATAGAAATGTCTCGAAAACGCATGGTATCGGGCAATGTTGCTGTTTTGTAGCTTGGCTCGAGGTAAACCTAGGTCGCAGTAAACCTCTCTTCTATTCTTTGTTCATCCTGTTTTGTTATTATAACGGTACCTTGGCTCGGCCTCATAAAGGTCGCAATTTCCAAAAATAAGATCATCATCCAATTCGGTGAAGTATGTGGTGTTCGTATCATCAGAATTTCCTATTATCCGTTTTATCAGTTCACGTGGCCCGGTTGTTTTTTCGAAATTACCAGTGGTGCATTAACTTTTTAAAATTTTGATCAATCCCTTTATATACAAGGAATTAAAGGCTTTCTTTGATTTTTTGATTTGATTTGGCCGATATCTTGGCGGTTTGTTAAAATGACCGCCGATGTTATAGATATTGATGAACTGAATACAGGTAAGCGACGAGAAGGTATTTTCGGCGCAATTTACTGGTGGATGGTTAAATTTGGCTTCGCCATTGCCGGAGGTTTGACCGGTACCATTTTATCTTTGGTCGGTTTCACATCGGGTGCTGCGGACCAACCGGCAGAGGCCATAATTGGTTTAAGATTGTTTTTTTCCGGATTGCCCATCGCCGGAACCCTAATTGCTATTTGGATCATGTGGGATTATGATGTGTCAGAGCAACGTGCCAATGAAACCCGAGCTAAATTAGGGGCCCGAAAAGTACAGGGTTGATCAAAAAGACAATCTAAAAATTAAGACAGCCGGGTAATCGCCATTTTAGGATGCCGTATAGGCAATAACCAATACAAGCGACCTGCGAAACTGATAAGGTGCTCTTAAGGCCTAATGGGATTAAGAAAATAATGATGGGATAGAAGAATATTCTACTCCTCAAAAAAGCTTATTTCAAAATGTCAACGTATGACCCTATAGCAAGCTCGTAGGGCATTATTCCAAAAAAAGGCCATCCCGAAAAAGAGTGCCGGATCAAGCAATACCGCGCTCGGACCGGAAAGTAACGTGTGTTCTTCACCAACAACATCCACCTCGATGTCAGGTAAATAGGGCTTTTGCGCAAGAAACGATAGCAGGTTTAGCTGTTCTGCAAATGGATGAGAGTGCACCTGGGGAAAGTTTCTTTTTGGGGTTCGAGCATGAAGGCGGTCAAGCTCCCAATCCATTGTGCGAATAATGCAAAATGGCCTTGTGCCCTTGCCAGGGAACAAATTGAAATGCCAATGAACAAGCTACAAAAGTTACAATTATTCATCATCTTCCTGCTCAACAAGACGCCTACAAAAGCGATACATACGGATTGCCGTTACAAGAAAACAGTGGAACCGGAAAGTAAAAAGCTGAAAATCCGCCGGTTTTAGGCAACACCAATGAGATCATTTCTGCTGCTAGATACTTATGCCTTCCACTGATCACCGATGGTAATCGGGTCACTGACGTTTTTCATTAAAACGGGCCCCAAGCTGGCCTTGAGCAAAGAACTTTTGCCCGTCCCAAATTTACAAAAAAGTAGCACTTGTGATTTGTTGAACAGATCGCCGGCACGCTGCTACGATTACCCTTTGGGGCCATTTTTCATATACGGCTGCCAGGTGACCAGAACATATTTATCCTTACCGTTCTCCGATTTCTTCAAGAACCCAAATTCATAAACGAACAGGTACACCTCCCCTTTTTGGTTCTTCCAGAAGTGGGTGAAAAAGTTGGGGTCGAAGCCCTCCTTCAGCAGTTCAGTGGTGCGTATGGTGGTAAACCCCGATCTGTTGTGGCGTTTCAGGAGCTTTCTGTTGGTTCTCAACGTGCGCTCTACCTGTAGGAAGAAAGCCTCGTTCACTTGCCGATTTTCATATTGGTCGATCGATTTACATTTAGTGGAGCAGAATTTTTTATCGGACCGCCCCTTTAACAACTCGCCACACACGGGACAACATTTTTCATTGGTCATCGGTAAATGCATTTTATACGGTTAATATACCATTTATGATTCTTAATTACATTAAACTTGGCACATGAATTCACTAAAATCCATTACGCTTTACCATTTGATGGTTGATGACAAGCCCATGATCGGCATCAAATTTCAACCTGACAAGGTCATACATGCGCTAATCAAGAGTTTAACCAATCCCAAATGGAGTAAAGAGTACAACATGGTCTATTTGCCCAACACCAAGGAGAACTTGGCCCGGATATACACCACTTTCAAGGGAGTGGCTTGGATAAACTATAACCGGTTCTTGACCAACAAGCCTGTACACAAGGGCAATGAAGTACTAGATGTAAGTTGGTTCCGGCAACGTAAAATGCCCCAGGGATACCGCCTTTGCCCTGAATCGTACTTGCAGAAGCTTGAGCTTAAAAGGTACGCCATAAATACGGTTCGCACGTATGTGCCGTTGTTCGAAATGTTCATCAACCATTATAAGCACAAGGAGCTCCATACCATTACCGAAAGTGATATCAGGGCGTTTCTGCAAACACTGATACGCAGAAACGTGTCCAATTCCTATCTGAACCAGGCGATCAACGCCATTAAATTCTATTACGAGGTGGTCATGGGCATGCCCAACAGGTTCTATGAAATAGAGCGCCCAAGACAAGATTTCAAACTGCCAAAGGTTATTTCAAAAGAGCAGGTCTTGGCCATTATCGCCAACACCAACAACATAAAGCACAAGTGCATTGTAGAACTACTCTATGGGTCGGGCCTACGAAGAAATGAGCTATTAAACCTGAAGATCACCGATATAGACAGTGATCGAATGCTGATCAGGGTAGAGGGCGGCAAGGGAAACAAGGACCGCTATACCCTTCTATCACAAACGGCGCTTACCGACCTACGTATCTATTACAAACAATGGAAGCCCAAAAAGTATCTTTTTGAAGGGCAGACCAACGAAAAGTACAGTGGGCAAAGTGTTCTGAAAATAGTTAAGATGGCAGCAAGTAAGAGCGGGATCAGAAGAGAGGTAACCCCCCACGTACTTCGGCATAGTTTTGCCACCCATCTTCTGGAATCTGGGGTAGATTTAAGGCAGATTCAGGTACTTCTGGGGCATGGCTCCAGCAAAACAACAGAAATTTACACCCATGTTGCCACAAATACTTTCAAAACAATTAAAAATCCGTTAGATTAGGGGTGTCCACAAAGTGGATGTATGAACACCGGTGTTCATAGCGATACGTTGGCATTAATTTCAAATTCCGGAAGGTCATACTTTCCCAAGGAGTGCGGGAAAAAGTCTAAGGAAAACGTTCCTTATTTTGTTGATTGATAAGGCTCGACCTTGGGAGGTGCCTG
>JBHJNU010000119.1:0-6816 GCA_050330515.1 Flavobacteriaceae bacterium
TGGAGTATGAATTCTGTCGAGGCAAAACTAAAGGAACGTGTAAAGGAGCTTACCTGTCTCTATGAGGTTACCTCTATCATGGTAAATTCAGACTACGACCGATTAGAATCGTCACTTGAAGCCATAGTATACTGTCTAAAAAGGGGATGGCAATTTGTAGTCGACACGGAAGCGCATATTTCCGTTTGTGGCTATGAGGTACAAACCGAAGCATATCATACCGACAGCGTTTGCCTAACATCCAATATCAAGGTTTTCAACAAGATTGACGGTCGTATAACCGTTGGCTATCCGGCAAGTAAATATACCCTTGAAGACTTCCTGGAGGAAGAACAGACCTTGTTGGATAATGTTAGTCTTGCCGTTGGAAACCTTTTGGAGCGAAAACAGATTCGCGATAGCGAGGCCGCAACAAGAAGACAAATGGAACGCGCAGATCGCTTGCACATTCTTGGTGAAATCACAGCAGGTATAGCCCACGAGCTTAATACACCCTTGGCCAACATACTTGGTTTTGCCGAATTATTGCAAGACAGCATTGACGACCCCGATACCGTCCGAGATTTAAAAAGGATAATTGACAATGCCATCTTCAGCCGTGAAATTGTAAAAAAACTAATGTTCTTCGCCTGTGAAATGCCACAGGAAATGATATCGGTAGCACTGAAGCCCGTCATCGAAAATGTCTTGAAGCTACTTGGCCCGTCACTGAGGGAAAAGAAAATAAACCTTAGCAAGTCCTTCAACAATGATTCAATGGAACTTCGAGCAGATACCGTCCAGTTGACGCAGGTATTGTTCAATCTCATCATGAACGCTGCTTATTATTCTCCCGTTGGCGGAACTATTGATGTCAGCGTAACCGAAAAAGGCAATAAGATCAGCATTCGAATTTCTGATGAAGGTAAGGGAATCGCTCCTGAAAATGAAGATAAGATCTTTGAGCCCTTTTTTACGACCAAGCCCCTTGGAGAGGGCTCCGGTTTGGGTCTTAGCGTCGTACATGGTATTATCAGCAGTCACAAGGGAAGTATTTCACATAAGCCGAATACCCCTAAAGGAACTATATTTACAGTTGATTTCCCTAAATTATAAGTATGGCATTGCGCAAAGAGAACATTCTTATCGTAGATGATGACATTGATATTTTAGAGCTGTTGCACCGTCATTTGAAAGCGATGGACTATCATACCTATAAGGCGGTTTCGGTAAAGGAGGCCCTTTTTATCTTAAAGGATACCTTTATTGATTTATTGATTACCGATATTCAAATGCCGGAGGTGGATGGCCTTCAATTGCTCAAGTACACGAATGAGCATTACCCCGGCATGCCTAAACTTGTCGTTACGGGCTATCCTTCGGTAAAGGGCGCTATGGAAGTCATTAAATCGGGGGCCATCGATTATCTCACCAAACCTTTCACAAAGGAAGAACTAAAACAGGGTATTGAAAAGGCGCTTGCCCATGCTGATAAACGGGCACGGGGAAAATTCAAAAAAGAAAATTTAAATAGTAGTGCCTACAATGGTATGGTCGGCGAATCGGAAGCTATCCATAAAGTCGCGAATCTTATCGAAAGGGTAAAGGATAATAAGGCAACCGTTCTGATCAAAGGAGAAAGTGGCACTGGAAAGGAACTTGTGGCACGTGCCGTTCACTATGGCGGCAAGTTTTCTAGGGCTCCCTTTATTGCGGTCAACTGTGCCGCTATTCCAGAGAATTTGCAGGAAGCCGAGCTTTTCGGCTACGTCAAGGGAGCGTTCACGGGAGCAAATGAAAACCGCAATGGCTTTTTCCAAGCTGCACAGGGCGGAACACTTTTCTTAGATGAAATTGGCACGGCGTCCTTAGCCGCGCAGGCCAGGCTACTTCGCGCCCTACAGGAGAAGGAAATTACAAAAGTAGGTTCACAAAAAGCCGAAAAGGTAGATATCAGGATCATTGCCGCCACCAATGCCGACCTGTTGGAGGATATTAAAAACAAAAATTTTCGGGAAGACCTTTATTATCGTTTGACCGTCGTCGAAATCAACGTGCCCCCTTTACGGGATAGAAAATCGGATATACCCTTGCTGGTCGAAAAATTCTTGCGAAAATACGGTGTCGAGTACAAAGACAGATTGCTTAGTATCTCAACGGAAGCTTTAAAGGTTCTGGAACGATACCATTGGCCGGGCAACATACGTGAACTGGAAAATATCGTACAACGTGCAGTAATCATGTCCGATGGCGCGGTCGACGTGAAAGACCTTCCCGACTTCCTAAAATTTCAGATAGACTTTCCTACTGTGGGTTTTCTTCCCCTTCGTGCCATGGAAAAAGAATACGTGCAACGCGTACTCAACCACACCCAAGGCAACAAGACCAAAGCTGCCGAAATACTTCAGATCGACCGCAAGACCTTACGCGATAAATTGAATTCATCAGCTGGGTAAAATTTCCCCGCATGAGGAGTTTCTAACCGCTCTTCAAAACCAGTCCTTTTAAATGTTTGAATTTTAACAACTGATTTTCAATTAGTTAAATCTTCTAGTTGGCTATGTAATTTTTAGGGCATGCCATTTGCCTTTTCTGCCACGGGTACAACATTCACGTATACCCAAAAGCCGAAGAACGTTCAGGAAAAGAAAGCTTCGTATTGTAAACCGGGCGCTCCGATAATTCAAACAAAGAAGGTCTGAGCGGTCTCTAAAAATAGTATAGCAACAATTTAATTTTTTATTAACCCTAAATATATAGATATGATCAAGTATGCAATGGCCCTGTTATTTTCAGTAAGTATGTTAAATGCGCAAACGCCGGTTGAACAAACAGCGACGAGCGTTCAGGTAGGCGATGTATTTCAGATCGGTAAACCTGAAACGAATACCTATAAGCACATTAATTTCCCACGGGCGAACTTCATTATTAAAAGAGGCGGTATAGCCAACTATAAAAAAGCAGAAGGAGAAAAAGTGGTGGTCTCATCGATAAAGGAAAAAAAAGATGGTACCACACTGGTTAAAATCAAGCGTAAAGATGGCAATCGTTTCTTCGGAAGTCATACCGTGGTATCGGTGGATATTAAAGAAGCCTTGGAGTCTGGGGAATTAGGCTTCCTATAATTATTTTGTTCGGTTAGCTCAAAAACCCACCTGGTTCAGCAGTATTCTTTCTACTCCTATAAAAGACTATGACCGGGTGGGTTTTAAATAAAGACGAACATAGAATCGAATTACACAGACTAAGTGTTGTAAGAAATAATAGCGGCCATGTTTATGAGACTCTCCACATCACAACCAATTCCGATAGGTTTAGTACTGGCCATGGCATTTCTATTGGTTCTGGGCTCCAATAGATTGGACCAAAGACATTTGTCTACCATACAGACCACGCTGAATTCGGTTTATAAGGACAGGGTTGTGGTTCAAGATATTATCTATCAGTTGACCTCTATTGTTCACACAAAAGAACTGCGTATACTGCACCTTGGCAATTTAAAAAATAGTGCATCGGAAAATCAGAAAATCAAAGTGCTATTATCTGATTTTGAGGCCACGGAATTAACGTCAAAAGAATCTAAACTACTTGATGAATTAAAAGTTCAGTTTTCCACCTTGCGTGAATTGGAGAATACTATGGCCATTACCGCTGCTGAAACCTCTGATAACACTACTAGATTGGCAGGTCAGACCTTTGAACAAATTCAAGAAAAATTAGATGGCCTGTCCCAAATACAACTTCAACAAAGTGGGCAGTTGACACAACTTTCCAATAAATCGTTTTTAATGCACAATCTATTTTCCAAACTTGAGGTCGCTTTTCTGGTCATCATTGGTATTGCCCTAATGGCGCTAATAGTTTATCCCCTGAGGGGAAATAGCCACACAACCTCATAGTCGATGTTGAAGAAATGCATTATTTAAAGAATAGGTGATGGATACCGCAAGCTTGGTTATTGAAAAAAAAGAGTACATATTGTTAAAAAGGTATATCAATCTTTCTACGTACCAAAAGGATAGGACCTTGCTAAAGAACCTTGAAAGATTGGCGAACGAATTGGAAACGGCGCACATTTATTCTGAAGATAAAATGCCCACTAATGTGGTACGCATCAATTCAATTGTAACGATAACTTCTATCGATAACCATCAGGAGACTTTTCAATTAGTGTTACCGGTAGAAGACAATGCTGACCAAGGGAAGGTGTCTTTATTCACGAATTTGGGAACAGCTTTAATAGGGCGAACCGAGGGCAATGAGGTTATCATAGACAGCATCACAAATAATAAGACCTTTAGAATAACAACGGTGATCCAACGGCACAAAAATATTGGTCTTGATATGGTTCTGTAAAAGAATATCGGTCGAAGTGGTTCCCCTTTTATATTTTTTTCGATATTGAATTTTTTGGGTGCTACAGTAATGACTACCAAATAGTCGAATCCTTTCCAGTTTTCTGCAGAGTGATGGCACCCGTTAGGCGATGCACGTTTGCTGGCGGTTCATTGATGGGTTCGTTTCGCGGCATAAGGGCAGGCCGTCTAAAAACCCAGAATACCCTTCCGAGAAACGTATAGGTGGGTTTTTGCAAAGATAGGTGACCTTAGGCTTTCTTAGACCATGGGGTTTTTAAGGAGGTTGACGGTTTTGAGCTGCCCGAAGGGCGGGACTTTTACCGATAAGTTTGTTTAATGCAATTACTTTGATATTAGCACTTTCCCCCGCATTATGTATAGCCATTGTGCGGTCGTACTTTTTCTTTTTTCGTCCGTCAGCTTTGGCAAAGACATACTCTTTTGCAATTTTTGGTTGCAGCGTTGGCTGGCGCCAATTGCACATGTGTATGGCTTTAAGCTTTGGCATTCTAAATCAAATTATATTTTTCACTCGGAGGAAATAGTAAGTCAAGTCCCTTTGGTTGAATTTTAAAAAGCGGTCCTTTTTCTACTACTTTTCCTTTTGAGTTCCTTTTTATTAAATGGTCAAGGGTTATTATTCCTTGGTCAACAAGAATGTCGAATTGAGATGTAATTGGCTTTTTAGTGTGCTCTACAAGGGAGTACTGGAAATGTTCCCGTCCATCTATGTAGGTGCTATCTGCTTCAACCCAAAATGTTTCCTTGTGTTTAGCTTTTAAACGACTGTGTAGTGTATCTAAAGTCCAGACTACAAAGTCGCCAACTTCAGGTTTATCTGAATTCTCAATGAGTTGTTTTATATCAGAGTCAAGTTTTAACGATAGCCCTTGTGAGTTACGGGTTATTGCCGATACTGTACAATACAGTTTAAAATCATCTTCCCTGTGATAACCAAATACATCTAAAATTTCTGCCGAACTTTTGAATTTACTTAATGACCAGTCAGGTACTTGTGCAAACAAGTTTTTTCTGTTTGTTCGACTACTTCTAAATGATTTTAGTTCTATTCCTTTGTAGTCAGGTTGTTTGGATGAATTGATGTCAATTCCCAATGCGGTTTCCAAAGTTCTCCCAACAGAAGTGTCAGCTGCAACCATTGATGGAATAGGACCTGAATTGGCAACCTTTCTCAACATTGTTAGTAGTTCAAACGCTATTTCGTTGGCTTTACCATTAATCTCTGAAACGAGTTCTTTTAAAGGGTTTACAAGGTTGGAGTTCAATAAAGATTCAACATTCAATTGAGTTAAATTGAAAATGTGAAACGACCCAGAATAGAAGATTAAAGCAACAATATCATTCGGATTAGCAACCTTGGTAAGACCAGAAAACCAGATTCTTGGGTCGCCCTTCTTTGTCTGTGGCCTGTATAATGAAGCTTTTGAGTTTATTATGCGGAAATCTTCATAAATCTTTGTGTCAATCTGTACTTTATTTTCAGGGCCTTGTCCTTGAATATCGTAATCGTGAATATTATTTTCTTTCAAGAAACTCCTAACAGAACCTGTGGCATCCATTATCGACTTTTTTAAACCTGTTTCTGTTGGTTCAATAAGTGCCAATGAAACTTGATTTTTTGTCAGTAGCTTTATTTTGGACTGTTCTGCTGGCGTTAATACTCTCATTTAATATTTTTTAAAATCTCTGATGCTACTGCTCTTGCTAATAATGGTGGGACTGCATTACCAACCAACGTATATTGAGGAACTTCCGTTTTTCGGTTATTTCCACCAGTTGAACGTTTGCCTTGGAAAACAAAAGAATCGTCAAACGATTGCAATCGAGCCATTTCACGAACAGTCAATGCTCTTGGCGAATTGTAGTGAACATAGTCATCTGGTATGGTCATTATAGTGGAACTTTGTTCATCTGGCTTTAATACATTATAATTTCTTTTATTCGAGCTTAATCCACACTCTTCTAATTCACATTGAGCTTTTTTGTAATCACCATTTTCCAAGATTATTTTCAGTCGCTTAACCACATCATCATTTTGATTACTTGTTTTGTGATTGTTGAGAATGTCGAAATACTTTTCTCCTTTGTGAAGTCCTTCAAAATTTCGAACATAAATTGGCTTTGTTTGAGGCTTATATCTTTCTATTAGGCGACCTTCTTTCGACCATTCTGCAAATGATTTTCCAGTTTTAGGATTTTCCTTGCCATCAATTGTTCGTTTCTTGAGCAGACTCATCATCTTTTTTGCCGTACCATTGAACTGTTTTGAAATGTCTACCAGTTCATAGTGATGCGCTTCTTGGTTGTTTCCAATAAAATCTAAATCATATAAAGCTTCAAAGACGGTCACCTTTTCTTCTGGTTTAACAGTTGGAGGTATTTCGGAGATGAATTTTTGGTCTTTTCTACAACCAATAAAAAGTACTCGTTCACGATTTTGAGGAACACCATAATTGGA
>JBHJNU010000120.1:0-56390 GCA_050330515.1 Flavobacteriaceae bacterium
GATAATACAGCATTCGGAATAGCGGGAGTTGGTAAAATTGGATGGGTAATAGGCGGTCGAAAGAAGTAATCGTTTCACCCTAGAAACTCCTAAAAATCAACAACATAAAAATAACACAACTTTATGTTGCAGCGAAAAAAATAGAAGTATCTTTGCACGCTGAAAATAGCGCTTGCTTCGCTATGAATCTATAAATTATGTCAACAAAGAATATTGCGATCATCGCACACGTAGACCACGGTAAAACCACCTTGGTCGACAAGATCATGTACCACTGTCAACTCTTCCGTGAAAATGAGAATACGGGAGACCTTATTCTTGACAATAACGATCTCGAACGCGAAAGGGGCATCACCATTACTTCTAAAAATGTTTCCGTTGTTTATAAGGGCACCAAGATCAATATTATAGATACCCCGGGCCACGCCGATTTCGGAGGTGAAGTAGAGCGTGTTCTCAATATGGCCGATGGCGTTCTTTTATTGGTCGATGCCTTTGAAGGGCCTATGCCGCAAACCCGTTTTGTGTTGCAAAAAGCAATCAATCTCGGTTTGAAACCCTGCGTGGTCATTAATAAGGTAGATAAAGAAAACTGTACCCCGGAAGAGGTGCACGAAAAGGTTTTCGATTTAATGTACGAGTTAGGTGCAGAAGAATGGCAATTAGATTTTCCAACGGTTTATGGCTCGGCCAAACACAATTGGATGAGTGATGATTGGAAGAAGCCTACCGATACCATAGAACCATTGTTAGATATGGTGATCGAGCATATACCTACCTTCAAAGGTGCGGAAGGTAGTACGCAAATGTTGATCACATCATTAGATTTTTCTTCGTTTACAGGAAGGATAGCCATAGGTAGGCTGCTGCGCGGAAGCTTAAGGGAGAACCAACAAATATCTTTGGTAAAACGCAACGGTAGTATTGTAAAATCAAAAATTAAGGAGCTTTTTACCTTCGAGGGCTTGGGGCGCAAAAAGGTACAAGAGGTAATCACAGGAGATATTTGTGCCTTGGTCGGTTTAGAAGGATTCGAAATTGGTGATACGGTCGCCGATATCGAGAACCCCGAGGGACTAAAGACCATAGCCATTGATGAACCAACGATGAGCATGTTGTTCACGATCAATGATAGTCCGTTTTTTGGTCAAGATGGTAAGTTTGTAACCTCAAGACATATCAAAGATCGCTTAACGCGCGAACTGGAGAAGAATTTGGCCTTACGGGTCAACGAAACCGACAGTGCCGATAAGTTCTTGGTTTTTGGCCGTGGGGTATTGCACCTTTCCGTTTTGATCGAAACCATGCGCCGTGAAGGGTATGAAATGCAAATAGGCCAGCCACAGGTTATCATTAAAGAAATCGATGGGGTTAAATGCGAGCCCATTGAGGCCTTAACAATTGATTTGCCGGAGGAAGTTTCCGGTAGGGCCGTTGAAATGGTATCTATACGTAAGGGAGAGATGACCAGTATGGAGGCCAAGGGAAATCGGATGATCTGCGAGTTTTTGATTCCCTCAAGGGGAATTATCGGTCTTCGAAACCAATTATTGACCGCTACGGCGGGTGAGGCCATCATGTCGCACCGCTTTTTAGAATACCAACCTATGAAAGGCGATATTCCACAGCGCCAGAACGGTTCATTGGTTTCTATGGAGAAAGGAAAGGCAATTCCCTATTCCATCGATAAACTGCAGGATCGTGGTAAGTTCTTCGTTGACCCGGGTGAGGATATTTATGAAGGTCAGGTCATTGGTGAGAATTCCCGTGGCGATGATATGACCATAAACATAACGAAGACCAAAAAACTATCGAACGTTCGTTCTTCCGGTGCAGATGACAAGGCAAGGATCGTTCCTGCCATAAAATTTTCTTTAGAGGAAGCTTTGGAGTATATTCAAAAAGATGAGTATGTAGAGGTTACCCCAAAGCATCTTAGACTTAGAAAGATATTCTTGACCGAAAATGATCGGAAGAGAAATAAAATAGCTTAACAAAAAACCCTGATAAATTCAGGGTTTTTTTATCTCCTTTCGATTTTATCCGATCACATGGTCCTTCTTGCTCTTGAGGTAACCTCGGCATCTGCAGGTATGGGTTCCGTGGTTATAGGTAACGGGCGCTTTGAACTGCCTTGTAAAAGGTAGGCAAGAACCTCAAAAAGAGCTTGTTGAAGTTTCATCTTCTGAAGTTGCAACCCTCCTAATTATTCAAGCAAAAGGTCGCTTGTTTCTAGCATATTCGCAAAGACCCATATCCAAAATTACCGCTTCGATAATTCTTGATGAACGGACAATTTTTTATGCCTACCTATTGCGGTTTTTACATAATTTAAAGGTGAAAAACGACAATATATCAACCAATTAGTATTATGGAACTGGAAGGAAAAAACGTGTTAATTACCGGGGGAACAAGAGGCATCGGAAAATGCATGATACAAGAATTGATCGCCAAAGGTGTACGTAGAATCGCCGTTATCGCAAGGGATAGGGAGAAATTAAAGGAACTTTCCCAAGAATTTGAGGAGGTAAAGTTTCTGCGAATTACCGGCGACGTAGCAGATATTGAAGTGCTCAGGGAAGCAGCGGCCAAAATAGAGGATAAATGGGGCTATTTGGACATTTTGATCAATAACGCAGGCATTGTTTCGGCTGGGCCACTTGAAGACATTGAAGACGAAGAACTTTATGATCAAGTTGCCGTTAACTTGACCGCAGTCTTATTATTGACGAAATACTGTCTGCCCTTGCTTAAATCGTCAACGGAAGGGGCCATCTTAAACGTTTCTTCCGGACTAGGACTTATTGGTATGCCGTTCTACACGATATATGGCAGTACAAAGGCTGCGATACGTCAATTCTCAGACTCCCTGCGCCGCGAATTGGCTCCAGATAAGATCAGTGTGACCTGCGTATTTCCCACGGCAACGGACACCGAAATGATGAGCCATTTTAAAGGGCGTGAAATGGATTCGCCAGAGTTCGTTGCAAAAAGGGCAATTGAAGGAATGATCAAGAAAGAGCCCCACGTAATTTTCGGAGGGGAAGAACGACTTAAAGACAATGTGCTGAATTTTGAGAGTCCCGAACTTTTTGACGCCCAAATTGCCAAAAGTTATGAGCAACGGAAAGAGGCCAGCAGTGGTCACAAGTCGCTTTAGCCATACGAATGTAACCTAGTTAACCTATGTTTCTTTATTTAGTGAAGGCAATATTAGGTTCCGAGGTTGTTAAGTCAATCATCTTTTTTGTGAAATGCCGCTGCGGCCGCGCCCACGATTCCCGCTTGATTCTGCAGTACGGATGGAACGACGGGCGTATGGATCTTAATACAAGCTTTGAACTCGTCGAAATCTTTTGATGCACCACCTCCTAAGATGATGAGGTCGGGCGCAACGATCAATTCAACATAGCGTAAGAACTTGTTGAATCTTTTGCCCCACTTTTTGTAGCTCAGGCCGTCGCGTTGCTTCGCGAAATCTGAGGCCCATAATTCTATTTTCGTATGCTTTTTGTACGGTATTTGGCCCAATTCAAAATTTGGTATCAACTCACCGTTGAAGAAGGCGCCGCTTCCCAGGCCCGTACCGATGGTAATCATGACCACCAAGCCTTTTACACCCTTTCCAATACCATAGTTCATGGTGGCGAAACCTGCTGCGTCGGCATCGTTGACCACGGTAAAATCTAGGCCCGTTGCCTTTTCAAAAAGGTGTTCCACATTGATACCCAACCAATCAAGGTGAAGGTTACCCGGCGAAAGACAAAGCCCCTTTTTGATAACAGTGGGAAAACCGCAACCTACTTTTCCGGTGTAATTAAAATGAGCGACGATCTGTGCCACGACCTTTGCCATTTCTTCTGGACTTCTTGATTCAGGTGTAGGAATACGAAATCGTTCGGTAACCATTTCACCGGTTTCCATATTGACCAATGCGCCCTTAATTCCTGAGCCGCCTATATCAATGCCAAGTACTTCCATTAGTCAGTCTTTGTTTTTCGGTGTCAAAAGTAACATTTTTTTTTGGCTCATTCAGAATCGTACAATCCCGTATTTCCATTTTGTAACAGGGTCATTAAATCATTGACCAGTTCAGGGTTTTCATGGGCAATATTTTGGGTTTCAAGAGGATCTACGTTATGGTCATAAAGTTCTATCAAGGGCGTTTCAAGCCTCGTATATGATGTTAGTCTGTAGTTATTGGTGCGTATCGATATACCTTGGTTAAAGTAGCTATAAGCTACTGCACCTGTGTTCTCTTGACCATTAAAAAGTTCAACAAAACTTTCCCCGTCGATCTTGTGATTTAAGGGAATGTTGCACATTTCTAACAACGAAGGGTAAATATCTACGGTTTCAACTATCGTTTCAATTCTTTTTCTTTGCTGCTCTTGAACGGGAGATTTGATGATGAGGGTACTTTTTAGCGCATTTTCGAACAAGGTATGCTTTCCCCAAACACGTTGGTCGCCCAAATGCCAACCGTGATCGCCCCATATCACAATGATGGTGTTTTTTGCCAGGCCCAAAGCTTCTAACTCCTGTATTAGTTTCCCTACTTGGGCATCAATGTAACTAACGGCAGCCAGATAGGCATGGTTCAGCTTTTTGGCATAGGCATCGGAAACCGGGCTGTCTAGACTTGCCTGTTCATCCCCTAAGGCATACTGGTTGAATTCGGCGCTTCCATGTAGACTTTTTAGATTGATATGTGCAGGTATTTCTTGATTGGAAGAAACTTTTATACTATCCTTATCATAAAGGTTCCAATACTTTTTAGGGGCATTGAAGGGTAGGTGGGGTTTAAAAAATCCGACGCCCATAAAAAAGGCTTTCTTATTGTTTTTGAGGTCACGAAGTTTTGAAATTGCAAGATTGGTGGTTAATCCGTCAGGATAGCCTTCGTCTTCTATAGCTGCCATTTCGTAAGGTTTCACCTGTTTTTTGAGACTTTGTCTGTTCTCTCCGTTGGCGTAGGCGAAAAAGGCGTTCCAGCCGGTTTTCCATTTCCCGTATTCGAAAAGGAGCTCGTTCCAACTATGGGGCAGTTCTCTTTTTTCAGAAACAGGGTCGTCATAACCATACAGTAATCCGTCGGCGGAATGGCTTATCTTTCCAATGCCAACGGTGTGGTACCCTTCTTGTTTAAAACGATGAATAAATGTTTCAGGCACTACGGATTCAACGCTATTTGAAAGTTCCTCCTCAATGGCATTATTCTTTAAGTGTATGGGTTTATAGGGTCGGTAACCTGTTAATAGGGCATGCCGTGAAGCCCCGCAGGTAGGTACCTGTACATAATGATGGGTAAACAGTGCGCCCTCAGTGGCAAGTTTATCCATATGGGGCGATTTCACAACGGAATTTCCATAAACCCCCAATTCCGTTCGAAGGTCGTCGATAGCAATAAAAAGAACATTGGGCCGGGTAGGGGGGGTGACCTCTTCTTGACAGCTTGTAAAAAGCGCCGTGGTACAAAGGAAAACAAACAGACAAAAGATTCGGTGTAACATCAATTAAATTCGCCTCGGCATGCTAAGGTATTGAACCTGAAGTTAGTGAATTTAAATGAAACATTTTAACTCAGCATCGCTTTGACATCTTCAATGGCCTCGCCCTTGATCAACCAAGATATTCCGAAAGGTACGATTGCAATAGTTTCTAGAATATAAACATCGTATTGGGTAATGCGAAAGCCATCGTGTATAAGGTCCGCTATGACCAGTAGGATCAGGGCGGCGATAGCACCCCAAACCATAGTGCCACAAAAACGATGGATTTTATTTTTACCTTCATCATCACTTCTGGTGAACTTATATTTCGACATCCATCCCATCGAAAAAATAAATACTCCGGCACTGACAAGATGTATCGTGTTCAGTGTTTTATTCGCGTGGCCAAAAAGCGGGTAGTTTTGGGTCTGACATAGCTGTTCAATTACATCGCTTTGACTTTCAAAGCAATAGGTGGGTACGAATACCACGATCAATGCGGCAAACCCTCCAATGTTGGTGATCAGGTCATCACTGATCGTTTCGGTCGTTTTATCGAACTTATAACCCTTGTACGAAATAAGGAAGAGCGCAAACGTAGACACTATGATCGCGAACAACAACGAAGACAAGGTATGGTAATAGTAGTGGCTAATGGAGGAGAGAAATTCTCCTTCCGATAGGGGTAATATGAAGGGAAGCGATAGCCCCAAAGCCCCGATAAGTTTTCGAATGCGGTAATCGGAAGGTTGTAATTCTTGACTTGCCATCGGTATATTTTTTCGTGTTTTTAAAATTGGTCAAGATTCGAAGTCCCTTAGTTTTTTTCTCAAGAACTCATCTGATGAATCGATTTCCATTTCAACCCAAATCGGATAGTGGTCAGACATTTGACGGGTACGCCAGTGGGTTTTGTAATAATTGGTCTTATCGGCATACGGCCCTTCACCAGCTTCAATACGCTGTTGCTCCAGCGCATCGATGTAGATTAGGTAGGCTGGATCATTGGCTTGCTCATCTGTGAAAACGGTATCGAACATTCTGAAAACGCCGCCCTTATTGGTTGTCTCAAGTGCCGGGTACTCACTATTCTTGTAGAAGAAAATACGGTCGAAGACATTATCGGATGCTGCTGTGGTGGTATCTTTACCGATAAGCTCGGCCACTTCTACAAAGTGGTTATCGGTAAGGATCTGAAAAGCCTCTGTGTCGGTCTTGTAGAGGTTCATATCGCCCAAGATGATAATGTTATCAGACCATAGGCGTACTTCAGACGTTCGTTTTAGTCGCTTTTCCAGCAGCTTCATCAAGAATTTGATCTCGGCCTTTCGAATTTCTACATCAGAAACATTTTTGCCGGGCTGCAGGTGTAAGGTAATCAAGGAAAATTTTTTCCATTCGGCGGTAAAGCCCGTTAAATAAGGAATTCTATTAAATTGTTTGAGATCATGGTTTTCACTGATCTTATGGTGGAGGATGATTTCGCCTGCTTGCCCTGAAAAATTGCACCGCCTTTTGTCGTATACGATTAATGACCTTTCGCTGTTCGATCCTTCATGGTCGCTAACATCATTATATAGGTAGGTCCAATCTGAGCCGAGTATGCGGAGCAGTATGTTAAGAGGCTCTAGGTCCGCACGACATTCTTGAACCGAAACCAGGTCGAACTTGCTAAAAATCTCTGCCATATAAAAATAAGACTCGGGTATGCGTTGCCTGTACGCCCCGAAATCCTTGAGGTTCCAGCTGCATACCAATAAATTCTTGTCGGTACGCTTTTCAGGAATAGTTTTTAATGATTCGCGTAATTTGAGGATGTTTTGAATGGTCCGTACTTTTTCGGTATTGGTCATACCGGGAAAAATCAATGCGTAGTGCTGTTTGTTCGCATCATCAATAGGGCGGAGGTCATTGTACCAAGGCATAGTAAATATTTAGGTTATAATACGCCTTTAAAATAACTATTTTACCTTACGGGGTGCTTCAGAATTGTAAGAATTAACCTGTTTGTTGTACAATTGACTTAAATGATAACAACCGCAGTACCGGTAACCGAAATCATACTGGCAGTGGAGTTGGCAATGGACTCTACATCGACCGAAATGCCCACTATTGCATTTGCTTTCAGTTTTTCGCCATTCGACTTTAGTTTTTGAAATGCCTTCTCCTTTGCCTCTTCTAGTCCCTTTTCATAGGATTCATAGTATTTCGCGGTACTGAACATATCTTTAAAAGTCATACCTTTTCCTCCATAAATAGGGGTATAGGTAATACCGGTAACTATTCCTAGATATTTGCTAATCACTTTTCCTTCGATGTTGTTGGTGGTAGTCAGTATCATGTATTGTTTTTTTGATTTTAAACCATTGGAGCAGTTTTATCAAACGGCCCTTTGCACAACCTCAAAAACCTTGCTTCCATCGCATTTTAAGGTCTTCGATGGATACTTCAAAATAAGTGCATAGTCATGGGTGGCCATCAAAATGGTCCGGCCCGCTTTGTTGATGTCCTGTAAAACCTTCATGACCTCTACGCTGGTCTGCGGATCCAGGTTACCGGTCGGTTCATCGGCAAGGATCAATTCGGGATCGTTAAGGAGGGCCCTGGCAATCGCTATACGTTGCTGCTCGCCACCTGAAAGTTCGTGTGGGAATTTAAACCCTTTGGTCTTCATGCCCACCTTTTCAAGAACATTTTGAATTTGAGCGTCCATTTTAGAGGGATCGTTCCAGCCAGTGGCCTTAAGAACGAAATTTAGATTTTTGTTAATGGTTCGGTCGGGTAGCAGCTTAAAATCTTGGAAGACGATGCCTAGCTTTCTGCGCAGAAACGGAATGTCATTTTCTTTGAGTTTCTTCAAGTCGAAATCAACAATGTGGCCCTCTCCATGTTGTAACGGCAGGTCGCCGTAAAGTGTTTTCATAAAACTACTCTTTCCGCTTCCGGTTTTTCCTATGAGGTAAACGAATTCACCTTTATTGATCACAAGGTTCACCTCGTTCAAAACCAGGCTATCTTTTTGGTATATGGCAACATCTTTAAGTTCGAGAATGGTTCCGGGCATTTTTTAGTTCAGCGTTTGTTTTGTTAACGTGTTAAATTCAGCACTGTATTTTCGTTGTTATTCGTTTTTTGTAAATTCATTTCACTCTTCGCATTTCAAATTTTGTATTTCATATTTCCCACTTCATATTTTATACCCACTACTGAGTACTTAAACCTTTATACTTAATACTTAATACTTTATACCGAATCCTTAGCCTCCTTATCCCTTGTTGATATAAAAGTAATAAGTTCCTACGGATAACCGATGATGCTTCTCCGATAACTTTTTCCTTTGCAGTACAGGCGGGATATACTTAGGTATCATATTCCGCGTTATACGTTTTAGTAAATAGTTAGAACACTATGAGTAAAAATATATCCGCATTGCTTCCCTTTTTTTTGGGGATGGTTTTTTTAGGCACTTCCCAAGAAACCAAAATTTACACCCACGATCAAAAAGACTACCAAGATGCCCTGGCATTGTACAATAATGAGCAGTACCAAGCAGCGCAGACTATTTTTGCAAGGGTCAAGAATACGACGAATAACCTAGAGACCAAGTCTAACAGCGCCTATTACGAGGCCAATGCAGCGGTTCGTTTGAACCAGTTGGGGGCAGATAACCTGATGGAGGATTTCGTAGAAAATTATCCTACCTCCACCAAGCGCAATTCCGCTTTTGCCGATGTAGCCGAATATTATTTCGAGACAGGTAAATACCCGTATGCACTTAAATGGTACAATAAGGTAGACCAAAGCGCACTTTCAAGAAAGGAAATGGACAAGTTCAACTTCAACTATGGCTATTCGCTGTTCTCCTCTAAGAAGACCAAGGAAGCAGAAAGTTATTTAAGCAAGGTGACCGATTCTCCCATTTATGGTTCTCAAGCCAAATATTATCTAGGCTATATATCATATCAACAAGATGATTATGAACGTGCCAATCAGCGCTTTGACGAGATTACCGATCCAGAGATCCTCGAAGAGAAGATGAGCTATTACCAGGCCGATATGAACTTCAAGCTCGGTAGGTTCGAAGAGGCCATCGCTCTGGCGAAAAAACAAATGGCGAAGGGCGACCGCAAGGAAAAATCGGAACTGAGCAAGATTATCGGCGAGAGCTATTTTCAGTTGAAACAATATGACAACGCTGTCTCTTACCTCAAAGATTACCAGGGCAAACAAGGTAAATGGAGCAATACCGATTATTATCTTTTGGGATACTGTTATTACAAACAGGGCGATTATGCCAATGCCATACAGCAGTTCAATAAAATCATCGGCGGTACCAACAGCGTATCGCAAAATGCCTATTATCACTTGGCCGAATGTTATTTGAAACTTGATAAGAAACAGGAAGCACTGAACGCTTTCAGGAACGCCTCGCAAATGGATTTTTCCCCTGAAATACAAAAAGATGCCTATTTGAACTATGCCCGTTTGAGCTATGAAGTGGGTAATGCCTACGAGCCTGTACCCCAAGTGATTTCAACCTACTTAGAGAAATACCCCGGCGATACGCATTCGCAAGAGATGAAGGAACTTCTGGTAGATTCGTACATCACCTCAAAGAATTTCAAGGGCGCGATGGAGCTTCTTGAGAAGAACCGTGATTTTGCCAGTAAATCGACCTATCAAAAAGTGGCCTATTATCTCGGACTAGAACTTTTCATGGAAACCGATTATGCCGGCGCGGTCGAGAATTTCTCCAAGTCGTTAGCTAGTGCCGAAGATGCGCTATTCAAGGCAAGGGCCAGCTATTGGAAGGGAGAATCATTGTACCTCTTGAACCGTTTTGATGAAGCGTTTTCTAGTTTTAAGGAATTTGAACTGAATACCGTGGCAAAATCTACTGAAGAATATAAAGACTTGGCGTATAATTTGGGCTACACCTCTTTCAAATTGCGTGATTACGGTAACGCCATTTCCTATTTTAATGCCTATACAAGTTCAGGGAAGGCCGATAGCGAAAAGTTGAACGACGGCTTTCTCCGTTTGGCAGATAGCTACTTTGTGAGCAGTAAATACTGGCCGGCGATCGAAACCTATAATAAGGCCTTAACAGGTAGGGAGAAAGATTATGCCGCTTTTCAAAAAGCGATGAGTTATGGTTTTGTGGATCGGCGAGAAAGTAAGATCGATGAACTGAGCGGCTTCGTTACAAAATATCCGCAATCCTCTTTAAAGGATGATGCACTTTTTGAATTGGGCAACACCTATATAAGTGCCGGGCAAGAACAAAGTGGTCTTCAGGCCTATGACAGGTTGATAGAAGGTTATAAAACAAGTTCGCTCGTGCCGCAGGCGATGATGAGACAAGGTCTGGTACATTACAATGCCAGCCGCAATGAGCAGGCACTGGCAAAGTTCAAAACGGTAGTGCGCGATTTTCCGAAAACACAAGAAGCGATACAGGCCGTGGCCACGGCCAAGTTGATCTATGTTGATCTGGGCCGTGTCAACGAATATGCCGAATGGGTGCGTAATCTTGATTTTGTTGAGGTCACCGATTCCGAATTGGACAATGCCACTTATGAATCTGCCGATAAACAGAATCTTGAGGGAAAAAAAGACGCAGCCATAAAAGGATATGAGAATTATATAAAGCAATTCCCGAACGGACTGCATGCCGTAAAGGCGAACTTCAATCTGGCACAATTATACTTTTCCAAAGACCAGAAAGATACGGCCTTACAGTATTATAAGTATGTTGCCGATAGAGGTGCCAGCGAATATGCAGAACAGGCCCTGACACGGGTATGCGAAGTGTACATCGGTAACAAGGACTACAAATCGGCCCTGTCATACCTCGAGCGTTTAGAGGTCCAGGCCGATATTCAACAAAACAGAACGTTCGCACAATCGAACCTCATGAAAGGGTATTACGAACAAAAGAATTACAATAAAACGCTCGAATACGCCCAAAAGGTTCTCTCTACCAGCGCTATCGATGACCGCATCAAAGCCGATGCGCATATCATGATCGCAAGGTCTGCGATCGCTACCGGTGATGAAGGTAAGGCAAAGGCCGCCTATGCCGATGTGCTTAAAATAGCCAGCGGGGCCACGGCCGCCGAGGCGTTGTATTATGATGCCTATTTTAAGAACAAGTCCGGCGAGCATGAAGATTCGAATATAGCGGTTCAGAAACTCGCCAAAGATTATTCGAGCTACAAAGAATGGGGTGGAAAAGGATTGGTGATCATGGCCAAGAATTACTATGCCTTAGGCGATGCCTACCAAGCTACTTATATTTTGGAGAGTGTGATAACGAATTTCAGTCAGTATACAGAAATCGTTGCAGAGGCCAAGGGCGAGCTTGCGATTATCAAGGCGAAAGAGGCGAGAAGCAATTCATCAATAAATCCTAACGGAAATTAAAATGTCAAAAGAACACGGCATGATAAGAACTATCAAATTAAGCTTATTATTATTCTTCGTATTTTTTCAAGTGGTTTTTGCCCAAGATGAGAAGGAAAAAGATCTTGGAATAGAAACGGTTACCGTTACCAAGGCCTATACCCCAACCATTTCAGATGCATTTAAGATCAGATCGGTGCCCAATATGAACGATTCGATAGTGCTTCAAAAAAAGAAAATCGAATATAGCATCTTTTCCGTACCTGTCGCATCAACATTTGCGCCTGCTAAAGGGCAAGCTTCTGCCGTAAAGAAGACGCCACCGCCATCGCTTTATAACTCGTATGCTTCGGCCGGAGGCGGAAATCCGGCAAACTTGATGGCCAAGTTCTATACCAGTCGCACCATTGACCGTGAATCGGGTTATACCATTGGGCTAGGTCATAATTCATCGCGGGGTGATATCGCCGGTGTGGAACTGGACAATATTTTTTCGGATACAAAACTTGACGCCGCTTTCATGAAACGCGATAGCGATTTCGATTGGGGTGCCAACTTGGGCGTTCAACACCAAATGTATAATTGGTACGGACTGCCGGCAGGGGTTTTCGACGCTGTCACGGTAGCAGGTATCGATGAGAGGCAAAATTATTATATGGCAGAGGTAGGCGCCCATGTTAATTTGGAAGATTCATTTTTTAAACGCGCAGAACTTAGGTACCGCCGTTTTTTCGATGCGGTAAATTCAGGGGAGAACCGTGTTGTTTTTAAGCCTTCTTTTGAATTTCCTGTTGCCGAAGAATCTGTTGGGATCAAATTGAAGGTAGATTATGTAGGTGGAAAATTTGAAAACGCCGATGTGAACAATACCGAAAATAGTGCAGGAATAAATTACAGTCATTTACAGGTAGGTGTGAACCCAAGCTTGACCATGCTGCGCGACGACCTGTCATTGAATTTGGGAATAAATCTGGTCTACGGCTTAGATTCGGAGAATAGTGACAGCAATTTTTATATCTATCCTGCGATTACCGCTTCGTACAGGTTGTTGAATGAATTTGCGATTGCCTACGCCGGTATTGAGGGCGAATTGGTACAGAATTCCTATTTTGGGTTGGTAGAGGAAAATCCGTTTGTATCTCCAACGTTGACCATTCAACCAACCGATAAACAATACGACTCCTATATTGGGTTGCGGGGACAATTACTGCCGAATTTGAGCTATAATATCAAAGGTTCTTATACGGCTGAAAATAGAAAACCTTTATTCAATTTAAATCCACAGAATAACTTTAGAACTGATGAAAAGGGATATTATTTTGGCAACTCTTTTGAAGTTTTCTACGATGATGTAAAGACATTGGGCATTTTTGCCGAGCTCAATATCGATATCAACCGAAATTTCACCTTGGGGATAAACGGGGAGTTTTACAATTACAACACCGAAACGGATAACCCTGCATGGAACTTGCCCGAGGTTCAGGCTTCCTTGTTTATGGACTATCAAATCGGAGAGAAATGGTATATGGGTGCTAATTTATTCTTTGTTGGTGAGCGACAAGATTTCTCTCAAATTGCCCTACAGGGCGTACAACCCGTTGATTTTCCCGCAACGATCATCACATTAGATAGCTTTTTTGATGCGAATGCCCATATAGGCTACCGTTTGAGCGACCAATTGTCAATTTTTGTCAAGGCGGCCAATATTGCCAACAATAACTACCAGCGTTGGGCGAACTTTCCCGTTCAAGGTCTTCAGATACTGGGCGGAGCTACGTACAAGTTCGATTTTTAAAGCTATTTAGTTGGGTTGCCGCGTGGCCCCAGATACCCCAGGAATGGCGCCATTTATCGAACTGGGGTGCATAAGCCGAATGTTTCTGCTTTAATTTCCTATTTTAGAGGAAGTTAATTGTCCTAGATGGTTTCTCAAACGGTCGTGCGATATCTCACCTTACTCTTGTGCCTATTTTATATAGGTTCTGTGTGGGCTCAGAATCTTATAAAGAACCCAAGTTTTGAAGATTTTGTGTCATGCCCTACGGCACTTGGTAATTTGGCGGAAGATGTTCCCTACTGGTCAACGCCCACAGAGGGTTCCACCGATTATTTTAATGGATGTAGTGAGACGATGGGTACGCCCAACAATTTCAACGGTACCCAACCGGCCGATTTTGGTAATGGTTATGCCGGGCTTTATTTATACGCCCCTGATGACTATCGCGAATACTTGCAGGCCGAACTGCAGCAACCCCTTATAAACGGCCAAACCTACAGGGTTTCATTTTATATTAGTTTAGCTGAACGATCCGACTTTGCCGTTAAAGAATTCGGGGTACTATTTTCGAAGTATAAAATGCAACTACCGGGGAAAAAAGAGCTTTCGGCAAAGAAAAGGTATACACATCAAGGTAACGACTATCATTATATGGAAATCGGCTATAGTAATTTCTACGCCGATACCAAAGATTGGGTTTTGGTGTACACTCAATTTGAAGCTAAAGGCAGCGAGCATTTTATGACCTTGGGAAATTTCAAGAGCAATTCAAGAACACGCCTGTTCAAGACAAAGCGTCAAGAAAAACGTGGGGCCTATTATTATATCGATATGGTGATGGTTGAAAGGGTTGAGGCCCCAACGTTGAAAAATGGTGCCAACAAGACGTCAGGTTCAGATTCTTATGAACTTGATAAGGTGCATATTTTCGAAAATTTGTTGTTCGAGTTCGACAAATTCCAATTAAGCGAACCAGCAAAAAAGGAAATACAGCCCCTATATCAATACCTGCAAAAAAATAGTGGGCTCACGATATCGATCAATGGCCATACGGATAGTATTGGGTCTAATGAGTACAATAATACATTGTCAAGTGCTAGGGCCGAGGCAGTTGCGGCCTATTTGCAAAAACTGGGCATTTCAAAAAGTCGCATCGTATGGCAAGGTTTTGGAGGGCAAAAACCAATGGCCACCAACGACAGTGAAACCGGCCGGCGTCAAAATCGCCGCGTTGAATTTGTAATCACAAAGAATAGGCTCTAGCGCGGGCGTTGTGTTTTCGCCTGAAAATTTAAAGTCTGTACCTAAGATGTATTACAATGCAATTTTTTTGGGCTGTATATATCCTGCTGAAGAAGACAAAACTTCAAAAACATGTTTCTAACTCCTTAATTAAAAAGAACTTATATTCAAAAAAGTAGGATAATTGAATTAATTGGCATTATCTTTGACCTAGGATATCCTAATTAATTTAAAATTTAAGTAATGAGTAAAGGAACAGTAAAATTCTTCAACAATGCCAAAGGTTTTGGTTTTATCACTGAAGAAGGTGTGGACAAGGATCATTTTGTACACGTGACAGGGTTAATCGATGAGATTCGTGAAGGGGATGATGTTGAATTCGAATTAGAAAAAGGTAAAAAAGGATTAAATGCGGTGAACGTTAAGGTCATCTAATACAATACTTTTTAGTTTTGGAGTAAAGCCCTGATATGATATCGGGGTTTTTTTATGGTGTTTATCTTCAAAAACCACCTTCTATTAAAATTCCCGAAATAAGGAAATACAAGAACGGGTACCCTACTATTCGGTCAATCTTCCGTAAAATATAATCGTACCTTTACAAAAACATCAATTCAATGGATTTCAATCTAGCGGTACTCATAGACGGTGACAACATTCCATCAGCGTACGTCAAGGAAATGATGGAGGAAATTGCAAAATACGGCAACCCTACCATCAAACGTATTTATGGCGATTGGACAAATCCGCGCCTAGGTAAATGGAAGAATATTTTGTTAGAGAACGCCATTACACCAATTCAACAGTATGGCTATACCCAAGGTAAGAACGCCACCGATTCTGCCATGATCATCGATGCGATGGATATTCTTTATTCAGGCAAGGTGAATGGGTTCTGCATTGTAAGTAGCGATAGTGATTTTACGCGGCTCGCAACACGGCTAAGGGAGGCGGGTATGCAGGTTTTTGGTATCGGAGAGAAAAAAACCCCGAACCCGTTCATAGTGGCCTGTGATAAGTTCATCTATATCGAGATCTTGAAGAACCAATTGGTTGAAGATGCCGATACGCCCGAAGAGAAATCTAAAAGCAAGAGTAGTGTAGATAAAATTACCCCAAAAGACCTTCGCTTGATGTCAACAACCATAGAAGATGTGGCAGATGATGACGGTTGGGCCTTTCTGGGCGATGTGGGTAGCTTGTTGCAGAAGAAACAGCCAAACTTTGATTCTAGAAACTACGGATTTCAAAAGTTGACCCCTTTGATCAGTTCCATTCCGCATTTTGAAATTGAACGCAGGGAAGATTCCAAGGGGCGAAAGAAGTTGATCTATGTAAGGATAAAGGAGAAGACCACCCCAAAGCCAAGGAGAAGCTAAGGTATTTGACTTGGATTAGGTAATACCAAGCAAAAGATGTCAGGAACTGTCGATCTGCCATGGCGATATGCACTATGTCCTTTGCAAATTAGGTATCAATTCCGATAGTGGCATGGTATTTGTCCAACTCCGAATAAAATAATTAATTACTTTTAGGGTAACTTATATAAACACTTTAATTTTATCGCAATCTAAAATTTTATACCATGAAGAATACCTTTAAGAAGATTACGGTGTTGTTTGGCTTGGCCATCACCCTTGCTTGCTTTCCTATGCAGGCTTCGATGAAAATTGAACTTATGCCATCTGAAAACGTGGCCATTGTTAAAGATGATCTGGTTGGCGGTTGGGAATATACCGTCGCTGATGCGCCTGAAGGATATGGTTCTGGACTATTGATGATTGTAAAGCAAGATGCGATCTATAAAGTACAGGTTCAAACAGGCGGTGGTGCATTGAATGGCAGTAATGTAGTGGTCAAAGGAAACAATATTTCATTTACCGTAAATGTGGAGGGTGAGAACGTAACCGTTTCGCTCTCGGCGAAAGGTAGTAGTCTGACAGGTACGAGTACGTCATCCGCGGGCGTTTTTAATATTACAGGGGTAAAAAGTATTTCTGCCGAATAGGCGCGAGATATCTGAAAATAGGAAGGCCGGGCTACTGACCTTTCTCATGCTTTTACCTCTTTAATTAGTTGATTTTATGTTGTTTAAATTTTATTAAACTACAAAAAGTAAGATATAGACTACTAATATTGTAGTTTTTACAGCAATATCTTCAAACTAATTTGTTTTTTGCACTACTTTGTTTTGTATTAATTAAGTAACCAAACAAAGTAGTGATGAAAATAAACAAGAGTGAAATCGTAAATGATTTAAAGTTGCTGATCGACATCAGTTGTATGGGTTCGGCGAACCTACACCGATTCGAGAAATTTTATAGGGTACTGGTTCAATCGGCGTACAACGCCACAGACATTTGTATCGATTATGATCGCAAACGGATTTACATGGATGTTAAAGGCGAAGATCGCAGTGGTGATTTTTTGGTCAGGTTCGACCAATTTATACCCACGACCATGTCAGTAAATCTTTCCTATGAGGATTTAAGTAGTTTTTTGAAGTCTTGCATTGTTGAAGATCGGAAAAGCTTTAAAGAGTATATGCCTTTTTTGCTGCCCCGTTTCTTGAAGGGAAAGGCTTCTGAACAGCACAAACTAATTTGGCAAAGCGCTTTTCCTGCATGATAACCAAAAAAAAACCGAGAAGCCCGGTGAAGGACTTTTCGGCTTTAATTTTTTGGTGATCATTAGTTTTACATCATAATCGGCAACGCTACTCGCGTGGTGCCCCAACCCATGACCATGTGGGTGCCGCCGTCAACTTCCTTAAAAGCTATGGAGAACTCCTCTAAAGATTTTCCGTCGGTCGTGGCATTAGCCTCCAATCGTGCAACATCGGCGCTCTCGTCATAAGTATAAGAACCCCATTGGTTAAGGTTCTTGTTCAATATAATTGTCCATTTGCCATTTCCAGGTATAGTAAACAAAGCATAGGTTCCAGCCTTAACTGCTGTTCCGGCTACTTTTACATCCTTATAAAAGGTAATTTCGGGCGCTTCATTTGCACCTGTTCTCCAAACTTCCCCTTTGGGAGCTAAATCTGATATGGAGCGTCCTTTCAATTGGGGTCTACTATAAATAATGCGAACCGCCTTGTCAGACACTTTATAACTTGACGGAAACGAAGCTGCGTCTAACGGGCTATTGTCTAAGCCAGGAAAATCTTGTGCGTTGGTTTCGGTCGAAAATACTATGGCTAGCGCCATAAGGGCAATAGTAAATACTTTTTTCATGATAGTGCTGTTGTTTAAATTTTTAATCATTCCCGCATTGGCGAAAATCTCGATATTAAGAACTCAAAGCTACTGCGAATTGTCAGCTTTAGTTCCTAAGAAGTCGTTAAAATATGTCTTACTTACAAATTATCCGCAAGAATCGATTTAATCATTACGAAAATTACATATTGTTATATTTTAACTGCAATATCAAATAATAAGTAATTAATTTATTCTAATTAGTTTGATATTATACCAATACAAGTCATCTTTGCTTTAAAATTGATATAATAAATTGAATTATGTGTGGAATTGTTTGTGCATTCGATGTTAAGGAAACCACTGAGGTATTACGGCCTCAATTGTTAGAAATGTCAAAAAAGGTGAGGCATAGAGGTCCGGATTGGAGCGGTATTTATTCTGATGATAGGGCCATATTGGCCCACGAACGTCTTGCTATTGTAGATCCGGCTTCAGGTAAGCAGCCACTATTGAGTCCTGACGGCAAATTGGTTCTGGCCGCCAACGGTGAAATTTACAACCATAGGGCCTTGCGCAAGCAATTTGAAGGCACCTATGATTTTAAAACGGAGTCGGATTGCGAAGTTATTTTGGCGCTGTACCAGGCAAAGGGGGCATCTTTTTTAGACGAGATGAACGGTATTTTCGGCTTTGCGATCTATGATACTGAAAAAGATGAATACTTCGTAGCTCGCGATCATATGGGCATCATTCCCCTTTATATGGGTTGGGATCAAAACGGAACGTTTTATGTAGCGTCGGAACTGAAGGCCCTAGAGGGCACTTGTACCAAAATAGAATTGTTTCCACCGGGACATTATTTACACAGCAGTGATGGAGTATTGAAAAGATGGTATTCAAGAGATTGGATGGAGTATGATGCAGTAAAAGAAAACGAAACCAGTATACAAGAAATAAAAACGGCTTTGGAGGCGGCGGTGCATAGACAATTGATGTCAGATGTGCCTTATGGTGTTTTATTATCGGGCGGTTTGGATTCTTCGGTTACTTCGGCCATTGCAAAGAAATATGCCCAAAAACGAATCGAGTCTGGTGATACGGTAGACGCTTGGTGGCCGCAATTGCATTCTTTTTCCGTAGGCCTTGAAGGTTCGCCCGACCTGGCCGCGGCACGAAAAGTGGCCGATCATATCGGTACCGTACACCACGAGATCAAATTCACTATTCAAGAAGGTCTTGATGCGATAAAGGATGTGGTGTACAATTTAGAAACATATGACATTACCACGATTCGAGCCTCTACCCCAATGTACTTAATGGCCCGTGTCATCAAGTCAATGGGAATTAAAATGGTCTTATCGGGTGAAGGCGCAGATGAATTGTTCGGTGGCTACCTGTACTTCCATAAAGCGCCCAACGCGCGTGAATTCCATGAAGAGACCGTTCGTAAATTGAGCAAGTTGCATATGTACGATTGCTTGCGTGCCAATAAGTCGTTGGCCGCATGGGGCATAGAAGGCAGGGTTCCTTTCTTAGATAAGGAATTTATGGATGTTGCCATGCGAATCAACCCGAATGATAAAATGATTAACGGTGAGCGAATGGAGAAATGGGTTGTTCGAAAAGCATTTGAAGACATGCTGCCGGCAAGTGTTGCCTGGAGACAAAAAGAACAATTTTCTGATGGGGTAGGCTATAGCTGGATCGATACGTTAAAACTGGTGGTGGCCCAAGAGGTAAGCGATGACCAGTTGGCCAATGCCAAATATCGGTTTCCGTTGCAGACCCCGACCAACAAAGAAGAATTTTATTATCGTTCTATTTTTGAATCACATTTTCCAAGTGATGCCGCCGCAATGTGCGTTCCTCAAGAAGCCTCGGTGGCCTGTAGTACTAAAATTGCCCTTGAGTGGGACGAAGCTTTTAAGAACATGAACGATCCATCGGGTAGGGCGGTTGCCAACGTGCACAGTGATGCCTATTGAGTCGCTTTTAAAAGTACCTTGAAGATAATAGATACTGTTAACTCAGTTTTTATTTTAATTAGTCAATTGACCCTGCCTTTTGGTGGGGTCTTTTTTTAGGTCAGACCCTTGATTTGAGCCTGATTTTCAAAACGGTAAACGGCTTCTTTTTAGAAGTGCTC
Organism: Flavobacteriaceae bacterium; assembly: GCA_050330515.1. GTDB lineage: Bacteria > Bacteroidota > Bacteroidia > Flavobacteriales > Flavobacteriaceae > Maribacter_C. Next base: position 20,263 of record JBHJNU010000120.1, read on the forward strand.
AACTTGCTTTTGACCAGCTTCCTCCCTAGTCTTTTTTCCACAAACATTGTTAATAACTTAACACTTAAAAACCTCTTAAAAGCCCTTATCCCACGGGGTATTGCGTATATTTGCAAGATTGCGAAATTTAGACGTAAAACAACCTTAAAATCTTATGAGCGAAGAAGCAAATAAAGACGAAGAAGCGAACAAAAAAGAAGAAATCAAAAAGCCGATCGAGCACTTGACCGGTGAAAATAAAAAGGAATATTCTGCAGATAGTATCCAAGCCTTGGAAGGTATGGAACATGTGCGTATGCGACCATCGATGTACATCGGTGATATTGGTGTACGGGGTTTGCACCATTTGGTATATGAGGTAGTCGATAACTCTATCGATGAGGCTATGGGCGGGCATTGTGATACGATAAGTGTCGTCATCAACGAAGATAATTCCATTACCACTAAAGATAATGGTCGTGGAATTCCAGTGGATCTCCATAAAAAAGAAGGTGTTTCTGCACTTGAGGTGGTGATGACCAAAATTGGCGCAGGAGGTAAGTTCGACAAGGACTCCTACAAGGTTTCGGGAGGCTTGCACGGTGTTGGTGTTTCTGTGGTTAACGCCCTTTCCAACCATTTGACGGCTACTGTGCATAGAGACGGTAAAATCTGGCAGCAAGAATATGAGCGGGGCAAAGCACTTTATCCTGTTAAAAGTATCGGGGAAACAGATTACCGCGGTACTATAGTGACCTTTCTTCCCGATGATACCATCTTTACCCAAACCGTAGAATACAGCTATGAAACGCTGGCCAACCGCATGCGCGAACTTTCCTTTTTGAACAAGGGGGTCACAATTAGTATTATGGATAAACGCCAGGTTGACAAAGAGAGTGAGACTGGTTACGTTGGCGAGACTTTTGTGTCAACTGAAGGTTTGAAAGAGTTCATACGCTTCTTAGATGGCAACCGTGAGCAATTGATCAAGAACGTCATTTCAATGGAAGGTGAGAAGAACGGTATTCCGGTAGAAGTTGCAATGACCTACAATACAACCTATACCGAGAACCTACATTCTTATGTAAACAATATTAACACCCATGAAGGCGGAACCCATTTGGCCGGCTTCAGAAGGGGCTTGACCACGACCCTTAAGAAATATGCCGATGCCTCGGGAATGCTCGACAAGTTAAAGTTCGAAATACAGGGTGATGATTTTAGGGAAGGCCTTACCGCTATTATTTCGGTAAAAGTTGGTGAACCGCAGTTTGAGGGACAGACCAAAACAAAATTGGGCAACAGGGAAGTATCGGCGGCAGTGAGCCAAGCCGTTTCCGAAATGCTTACGAACTATTTGGAAGAGAACCCCGAAGATGCCAAGGTTATCGTGCAAAAGGTTATGTTGGCGGCCCAGGCCAGACATGCAGCGACCAAGGCACGTGAAATGGTACAGCGTAAAACGGTGATGAGCATAGGTGGGCTACCTGGTAAACTCTCAGATTGCTCAGATCAAGATCCGGTTAACTGTGAAGTTTTTCTAGTCGAGGGTGATTCGGCAGGTGGTACGGCCAAGCAAGGGCGTGATCGAAACTTTCAGGCGATTCTTCCACTTAGGGGAAAAATCCTGAACGTTGAAAAGGCCATGCCCCATCGTGTTTTTGATAATGAAGAGATCAAGAACATTTATACGGCCCTTGGGGTGACCATCGGCACAGAAGATGATAGTAAGGCACTCAACATTGAGAAACTAAGATATCACAAGGTGGTCATAATGTGTGATGCCGACGTCGATGGAAGCCATATCGAGACCTTGATTTTGACATTTTTCTTCCGGTACATGCGCGAATTGATTGAAAGTGGGCACGTATATATTGCAACGCCACCTCTTTATCTGGTCAAAAAAGGAACCAAAAAACAATACGCGTGGGATGATAAGGAGCGAGACGAGATTGCAAATAGCTACAGTGGTGGGGTAAGTATCCAGCGCTACAAAGGTCTAGGTGAGATGAACGCCGAACAGCTTTGGGATACCACCATGAATCCTGAGTTCAGGACCTTACGGCGAATAACCATCGATAACGCTACCGAGGCGGACCGAATCTTCTCCATGTTGATGGGAGATGAAGTTCCCCCACGAAGGGAGTTCATCGAGAAGAACGCCGTTTATGCCAATATTGATGCATAAATACTAGAGATTATAAAAGGGCAAAAACCTGTTCGAATGACCGAACAGGTTTTTTTGTATTTGACTTGTGTTTACGTTATTCCTTAATGGCCAAAATACCACCCGTTTCAAATTCAAGTATTATCCCTATCTCAGATTCTTTCATCTTTACAATATCATCGGCCTTATTCTGTATGCCCGGGTAAGATATCGTATAGGTTCCGTAATCTTCATTCCATTTAAAGTCTGTTAATACTTCAATCTTATTATTGTGGTATTCATGATACCTACCCAAGTAGGCATCATTGAATATCCATTCTTTTCGAATAGTACTTTTACCAGTCTGGCCTGTGGCATTTACAGCAACATCTGACCAAATGCCGATTACCGGGTCATTGTTCTCAGGTATGCGAGAGCAATTGCTGGCCAGCACAATGCCGACTATTGCAAGAAATGAAAATACTTTTTTCATTTTGTAGGTTTTAACCTGTCAGCAGACAGGATGATTCGGGGTTTTAACTTTACTAGAACGCGCAAGGTTGAAGTCGTATTGCTAAAATTCGATGTAACGCACAATATTGGGTTATTCTTCGTTGAACTGTATATATTTTTAACTAGGGGCGTATTTCGTCGATAATTTTTCACGGGTAAAGTCCTAGAATTAAGTGTATTTCATCGGCATATTTACTTTCGGAATTCGTATTTTTGACAAAGTTTAAAATCAACATAATAAATAATACATATGAAAATTACCGTTGTAGGTGCCGGTGCCGTGGGTGCCAGTTGTGCGGACTATATCGCAATCAAAAATTTTGCTTCTGAAGTCGTTCTGTTGGATATTAAAGAGGGTTTTGCAGAAGGTAAGGCCATGGACCTGATGCAGTGCGCCTCACTCAACGGTTTTGATACGAAAATTACCGGTATAACCAATGATTATTCAAAAACCGCAGGAAGTGACATTGCCGTAATTACATCGGGCATACCTAGAAAACCGGGAATGACGCGAGAAGAACTGATCGGAATCAATGCGGGTATCGTAAAGACCGTAGCCACTAGCTTGATTCAGTATTCACCCAACGTTACCTTGATCGTTGTAAGTAACCCTATGGATACCATGGCCTATCTGGTGCACAAGATAACCGATCTTCCAAAAAACAAGATCATAGGAATGGGCGGTGCCTTAGATAGCGCGCGTTTCAAATACCGTTTGGCAGAAGCCTTGGAAGCCCCAATATCAGATGTTGATGGAATGGTGATTGGGGGTCATAGTGATACCGGCATGGTGCCGTTGATCTCGCAGGCAACAAGAAACAGCATCAAAGTGTCTGAGTTCTTATCTGAGGAAAGATTGAACCAGGTTGGTGAAGAAACGAAGGTCGGTGGAGCCACCTTGACCAAATTATTGGGTACCAGCGCATGGTACGCTCCTGGGGCGGCAGTATCCAGCCTTGTTCAAGCAATTGCATGTGACCAGAAAAAAATGTTTCCTTGTTCGGTGTTTTTGGAAGGGGAATATGGTTTAAACGATATCTGTATCGGTGTTCCTGTAATTCTAGGTAAAAACGGAATCGAACGAATTGTTGATATTCCTCTGAGCGATGCCGAGAAGGCCAAAATGATGGAAAGTGCCGAAGGTGTTGCGGCGGTCAATGCCCTTCTAGATCTATAGACCCAAAAAAATACATCGTTAAACAGGTTTGACATCCCGCCAATTGGCGGGATGTTTTCGTTTCTTGTAATTACTATTAAATAAATTGTCAAATCTTGGTGTAAATCCTATATTTGCACGCTGTTATAAAAACCATCAAAAATAACTTAATCCATGCAAAATAAAGGACTTATAAAGCTTTTCGCTTTCTTGTTCGGGCTAGTGAGTATCTACCAACTATCCTATACTTTCATTTCAAATAATGTTGAAAGCAAGGCAGAGCAGTACGCTATTGGTAAATATCCCGGTTCGGATGTAGAGGCTATTCGTAAGCGTGAGGCACTTACCGCCAGCTACTTAGACTCGGTGGGTCAGAATTCCATTCTTGGGTATACCAATTATGACGCAGCAAAGAAAAAGGAGCTTAACAAAGGCTTGGACCTAAAAGGTGGCATCAATGTTACCTTGCAGATATCTGTAAAGGATATTTTGAGGGGCCTAGCGAACGATACCAAAAATCCGGTTTTCAACAAAGCTTTAACCGATGCGGATCTTGCTTCTAAAAATAGCGATGCCACTTATGTGGATCTTTTCTTTGAAGCTTTCGATAAGATTAAAGGGGATACCAAATTGGCCTCTCCCGATATTTTCGTGAACAAAGGGCTCAGTGGGGTGGTCGATTTGGGCATGAGTGATGATGAGGTAAAGTCAAAAATAATAACAAAAATCGATGAGTCGATCGTTTCTGCGTTTGAGGTACTCCGTGAGCGTATCGATGGTTTTGGTGTAACACAACCAAACATTCAACGAATAGGCACTTCAGGTCGTATTTTAGTAGAATTGCCCGGTGCCCGCGATATTGCAAGGGCACAAGAATTACTGTCAAGTACTGCTCAGCTTGAGTTTTGGGAAACCCACGAACCCAACAACCCTAGCTTCAGTACATTCTTGATTCAAGCGAACGAAAAGCTAAAGACTCTGGTTGATACGCCTAAAAAAGAAATTGAGGAGAAACCCGAGAGCGAGCTAGATTCTTTGTTGTCTGATGTGAGTGCCGATTCATTGGATATCGTGAATCAAGTGAACCCGTTATTCGAATTGTTGTTACCTGCCAATGGAAGTAATGCCATGTTCATGGTGGTCCTAAAGGATACCGCAAAGGTTGGCGAGTACCTTAGAATGCCTGAAATTAGACGTGTATTACCAGCAGATATTCAGTTTACAAAGTTCGTATGGGGTCGGCCTGAAACGGAGCAAGCCGAGGTCGTAGAGCTCTACGCATTAAAGTCGAATAGGGAGGGCACACCAAGAATGAGTGGTGACGTGGTTAATGACGCACGTGACCAATTTGACCAGTTTAGCAGGCCGGCAATTGGGATGACCATGAACTCGAAAGGTGCTAAAGATTGGCAAAAATTGACCAGTGATGCAAACTTGAACAATACCGGTATTGCCGTTGTTTTAGATAACAAGGTCTATACGGCGCCCGGTTGCTCAGTAGTTGGTGGTATTTCAGGTGGAAATACAGAGATCACGGGAACCTTTACCATTAACCAGACAAAAGATATCGCCAACGTTCTTCGGGCAGGTAAATTGCCGGCACGTGCCGAAATTATTCAATCAGAAATCGTGGGTCCCTCATTGGGTAAGGAAGCTATCGATAGCGGGTTTATGTCGTTTTTGATAGCGATGGCCATAGTGTTACTATGGATGGTCTTCTACTATGGTAAAGCTGGCCTTTTTGCTGATGTTGCGCTGCTGCTGAACATTTTGCTGATTTTCGGGGTCTTGACCAGTATTGAAGCCGTATTGACATTGCCTGGTATCGCGGGTATCGTTTTGACCATAGGTATGTCGGTCGATGCGAACGTACTGATATTTGAACGTATTAAAGAGGAATTGGCGAAAGGCAAGGGTAAAAGTTTAGCGGTTTCCGATGGTTTTAGCAATGCACTTTCCTCCATACTTGATGCCAATATTACCACGGGACTTACAGCGTTGATTTTGTTTTTGTTCGGTACCGGACCGATTAAGGGATTCGCGACAACATTGTTAATTGGTATTCTTACCTCTCTATTTACGGCAATTTTCGTGACCAGGTTACTTGTAGATTGGTATTTGAGTGGTAAAGGTAGAAACCTTGACTTTTCTTCTGCAGTTACGAAAGACCTATTTAAGAATACCAATATCAGGTTCTTGTCGAAACGAAACATCGCATACGTGATTTCAGGTATTTTAGTAGCTATCGGTTTATTTTCACTACTAACCCAAGGCTTGCAGCAAGGGGTTGATTTCATTGGTGGGCGCTCATACCAAGTGCGTTTTGAAAAATCGGTCAGTTCTTCAGAAATAGCATCGGAATTAAATACCGTTTTTGGCAATGGAACCAAGGTAAAACGTTTTGGGGAAGCCAATCAGATAAGCATAACAACACCATACAAGGTCGATGTTGAAGGTACCGAGGTAGATGTTGAGATTCAAGACAAGCTTTACGAGTCATTGCTAAAATACCTACCTGAAAATACCAGTAAAGAAGATTTTCTGTTGGGTAGTGATGACAAGACGGCGGGAATTATGAAATCTTCAAAAGTAGGGCCGACCATAGCCGATGATATTAAGAAAAATGCTTTATGGGCGATTATTGGCTCATTGGCGGTGGTATTCCTTTATATCCTTTTCCGTTTCCGTAAATGGCAGTTTTCCTTAGGTGCGGTAGTTGCTGTGGCCCATGATGTATTAATTGTTTTGGGGGTGTTCTCGATTTTCGGTACGATCATGCCATTTAATATGGAAATTGACCAGGCCTTTATAGCGGCGATATTGACGGTAATCGGTTATTCTTTGAACGATACGGTGGTTGTTTTTGACCGTATACGAGAAATCATTGCTGAAAGAGGATGGCGCGGAGGTGAGAACGTAGATTCGGCATTGAACAGTACCTTGAGCAGAACCTTGAATACGTCGTTGACTACCTTGTTGGTGTTGATGGCCATATTCATTTTTGGTGGAGACTCGTTAAAAGGCTTTATGTTCGCCATGATCGTTGGTATCGTCGTAGGTACCTATTCTTCATTGTTCATTGCAACCCCAGTGATGTATGATTTCTTGAATAAGGGAGTTAGGTCTGGCGAAAAAAAGGAATAGATTTTCAATGGAACTTCGATATAAAATGAGCCGCTACGTAGCGGCTTATTTTATTTGTAATACTTCGTACCGACTATAGGTAATGCTGATTAGCGTCATTGGTCGATATCAGCGATTAACATTGGTTTAATTTAAGAATCTCTGTTACGCTATGTTTTACTATGTTTTGATGTGCCCACAGACCCTTCTCGGGTAATCTTCAGTTCATAAATGAAATCAGGTTCGAGACCTGGTTCTTTTCTATGGGATACAAAAATGGTGGTGGTGTCGCTTTCGCGTGCTATTTTGTTCACAAGGGCGACCAGTAGGGCAGCCGAAGCATCGTCCAAGCCTGCCGTAGGTTCATCTAGAATTAGCAATAATGGGTGTTTCAGCATAGCGCGAACGGTCATTATAAGCCGCTGCTGCCCGATCGAAAGATCACTAAACAACCGGTCTTTGATAGTCCACATACCGATTAGCGATAACCATTGCTTCGCTAAGCGTAGTTGGCTTTCAGTCGGCCTGATATAAAGTCCGATGGAATCCGTAAGACCTGAGATTAACATATGCTCCACGGTATGGTAGCCGTTGAATTTGTCGGTCATGGCTGGCGTAAAGTATCCTATTTTTTTCTTGATATCCCAGATGCTTTCACCACTTCCTTTTTTTTGCCCGAAGAGGTATAGTTCTTGACCGTATCCTTTTGGATTTTCGCCGGTGATCATAGATAGGATAGTAGTTTTGCCACTGCCGTTTCTGCCGATAAGTTGCCAAAGTTCCCCTCTCCTGATTGTCCAGTTTATACTTTTAAGAATGGTCTTATGCCCATAGCGAACCGTGATGTTTTTAAGGTCGATTAGTACGTTTTCATGGTAAGTTATGGCTTGAAGTGGTTCTGGAATTGCACCGGAGAAAACCATTTCTTCCAGCGAAGCAGTGAATAAATTCAAGCTGCCAGTGTCAAAGATCAGTTCCGATTGGTGAAGAAAGGCATGGTTCGAAATAAAAGATAGCAAATCGGCTTTGCGGCTAATGATCTGAACGAAAAGTATTTGATTTGAGCGCTTGGCCAAAGTGTCGGCCAAAGTCAACTGTGAAATCGTGTCAAGATTATCAAAAGGGTTGTCAAGTATGATATAGTCTGGGTCTGTGCTTAGCAGATGACGCAACAAGGCTTTTTTCTGTTCACCGCTAGACATGGATCTTAATGATTGCGCAGTGTCTTGAGTAATAACCTTGTTCTCATGACGGTCTTCCTCTTCCATTAGACGCTCTAGGGCAATTTTTGAGAACAAAGCACCTTTTTTAAATTGCAGAGCTGCTAACCGTGGCGGAATGTTACCGCTCAACAACGCCTTTATAAAGTCGCTTTTGTTAGAATTGTTATCTATAAAAATTGCCCAATGCCTATTCATAAATGTAACCTGAAAATATGAACCGGATTATCGTTATAAGTCGTAGTCTTGTCGATTTGCATCCCTACCTTAAGGGCTACCTGCTGCGAAGGTGTATTTTCTATATGTATTATGGCAATTAATGAAGCTGATAATTGATTGGTTTTTGCCACTAATCTGCATTGTTGTGCCGCTTCTATGGCAAAACCTTTTTTCCAAAATTGTGGTAGTAATGAATAGGCTATTTCGAGTTCTTGTCTTCCATCAATTTTTTGCACAAGTAATCCGCATAGCCCTATAAGTTCGTTGGTCTCTTTTAAAAGCAATGCGCATTTGCCCCCAAGTTTGTTGTCATAACGGAAAAACGTTCGATTGAAATCTGCAAGGCAAGCTTTTTCGGGATCTGCTGGAAGACCGCCCCAGAATTCGGAAGTTCTGGGGTCTTTATGGAAAGGTAGCCATACATCAAAATCAGATGGTTTCAATTTCCTAAAAAACAAACGTTCTGTTTGCTGTCCGTCCAAAAGAAAATCCATTAAGGCTATAATTTTTTGAAATCGATTTTATCGCCAACCTCCAGTGACCACTTTTTGGCCAGCCCCGCATTTACCTCAAGCACAAATCGCACCGGCACTTTAGAAGAAAGTCCGGACTCGTCGTACGGCCTTGCATTTTCTTGTACGCTTGCTATGGTAGAATCTGCTTTGATGAAAATGATATCTAAAGGTATCTCGGTATTTTTCATGTAGAAGGAATGCATGCGCTCATCAGGGAAGATAAAGAGCATTCCCTGCGTATCTTCCATGCTTTGACGGTACATCAACCCGGTCTGGGTTTCATATTCCGATTCGGCAATTTCGATATCCATTACCGTGATTACCGTACCCGCTTTGTTCTTTATGATTTTAAGTATACCCTCCTTTTTAAAAGTAACCGGTTCTGTCTTAACAACCGTTTTTGTTTCTTCTCTGCAAGCTTGAAATACAAGTATGGAAGAAAAAACTAATAGCGCTATTTTGAAAACTCTCATCGGACTATTTTTACAAAGGTTCGGCTCAATTGTAAAGAACGCAACGGTATCGCCAAGATGACAATGCTACAGGCCCTTGAACTAAGTGCCACTGCTTACTGTTTATGGGTGGCTGACGTTGGTCTGAACATGAAGTACAATCCTATTAAAATAAATGGAAGGCTGAGCCATTGCCCTATGGATAAGGCACCCATGTTAGTGTCAAGTTCGTTCTGACGTTCTTTTACGAATTCAACGAAAAATCGGATACCCCATAGTAATACCAAGAATGTTCCGAATAGAAACCCGGCCTTGTTTTTTCTGTCTGTTTTCCAATAGCAGTAATACAAGATTAAAAACACGAAAATATAGGCAACTCCCTCATACAGTTGTGCGGGATGCTTGTAAGGTACCCTGGCGAGATATTCGGAGAATTGCGGACTATTTTCAATGGCATTGTAGGCTGCATTCACCGTTTTTGCACCAGTTTTTGACATGGCCTCAGACGGTCCGTACTGGTCGCGTATAAAGCGGGTAGCGAACACAAAAGATTCATCAACTTTTTTACCTACGATCTCTGAATTGAAAAAATTACCGAGACGAACGAAAAATGCCCCGATGGCAACAGGAATTACGATGCGGTCCAATAGCCATAGCACCCTGAATTCAGGATACTTTCTAACATAAAGGAACATTCCGACAATTATGCCGATCGCCGCCCCATGACTCGCCAATCCCGTAAAGCCTGTAAATTCGTAACCGTTGATAAAGCCAAAAAGACGGCCACTGGGGCTTTCTCTAATAGGCAAAAGTATTTCGAGTAAACGATCGGAATAATGGGCCCAATCGTAAAAGAACACATGGCCTAGACGCGCTCCGAGCATGGTTGCCAAAACGGTGTAAATAAACAAGGAATCAAGTTGTTCAATGCTCTTTTTTTCGTTGGTGAAAATACGTTTCATGATAAACCAACCGACGGCAAAAGCGGTGATCCAGAGTAAGTTATAATATTTGATCTGTAAAGGGCCGATAGTGAAGAGTGTCTCATTCGGATTCCAGATAATACCTAAAAAGTACATGTAGTTTTGTTTAGATGGGCTAAGATAATAAAACAGGAAGGATTAAAGTGCCAAAACCAGAATTCCAAATTCGAATTGCATATTTTTTTGAATTCGGATGTTATACATGTAATTTTCCATTTCAAGGAACAGGATCAAACCCCTTTCCTCCCCAAGGATGACAGCTGAAAATACGTTTTGTGGCCAACCATCCTCCTTTAAAAAGTCCGTGTTTCTCTAATGCTTCTAACGTGTATTGTGAGCAGGTAGGGGAGTAACGGCAGGGCGCCGGGGTGTAGGGCGAAATGGCGAGTTGATAGAACCTTACCAAAAAAACGAATAGAGCTATCAGTATTTTTTTCATTGTTAAGTTTTAAAAAAAAGTCACCTGAATACGTGGGTTCTGAAAAAATAGACCAGTTGTAATCAACGTTCCATCTTAATTATCCTCAATAAATAGGAAAGCATACCTTGTTACGAAACGGTAAATGAAGTACCTTCCTTGCCATCTTTGAGCTGAATGCCCATAGCGGCCAATTGATCCCGAATTTTATCGGAAGTGGCGAAATCTTTGTTATCACGTGCTTCTTTTCGCAATTGTATCAAGAGCTCCACAACACCGGAAAGCACGTTTGAACCGGCCTCACCGTCATTTTTGTGCTCTAAGCCCAAGACGTCGAAAACTAAGGCATTTATGGTCGACTCCAACAATATTTTGTCATTATGAGTGATGCATTCCTTGCCCTCTTTGATCAGGTTGATGTGCTTTACGGCATCAAACAGTTGCGCGATTAAAATGGGTGTATTGAAATCATCGTTCATGGCATCGTAGCAGCGCTGCTTCCAGAGGGTGACCTCAAAATCAGATGTTGTTCCTGTTTCTAGGTTTTTCAGCGATTGAATAGCGTCCATAAGGCGATAAAAGCCTTTTTCGGAAGCCAAAAGCGCATCATTGCTCAAGTCTAAAATACTTGTATAATGAGCCTGCATCATAAAAAAACGCACAACCGAAGGTGAAAAAGCTTTGCTGAGGATGTCATTGTCACCTGAAAAAATCTCTCCGGGAAGAAGGCTGTTACCGGTAGATTTTGCCATTTTCTTCCCGTTTAAGGTCAGCATATTGGCGTGCATCCAGTATTTAACGGGCGAGTGTCCGTTCCAGGCTTCAGCTTGCGCTATTTCACATTCGTGATGCGGGAATTTCAGATCCATTCCTCCGCCATGAATATCAAAGGTCTCCCCTAAATATTTCGTGCTCATAGCGGTGCACTCTAAATGCCAACCGGGAAAACCATCCCCCCACGGCGAAGGCCAACGCATAATATGCTGAGGTTCGGCTTTTTTCCAGAGGGCAAAGTCTTGCGGACTCTTTTTCTCGTCCTGGGCCGTAAGTTCGCGGGTGTTGGCAATCATATCTTCCAATTTTCTGCCACTCAGTTTTCCGTATTCGTTGGTCTCACTGAATTTGGTGACATCAAAATATACCGATCCGTTGGCTTCGTAGGCATACCCTTTTTCGAGAATGTCTTTTATAATCTCAATTTGTTCAATAATATGCCCCGTCGCGGTAGGTTCAATGCTCGGTGGTAAAAAGTTGAATTTCTGAAGGATGTTGTGAAAATCGACAGTATAGCGCTGAACCACTTCCATTGGTTCCAACTGCTCTAAACGGGCTTTTTTGGCAATTTTATCCTCGCCATCTTCCGCGTCATCCACCAAATGCCCTGCATCGGTAATATTACGCACATAGCGCACCTTATAGCCCAGATGCCTAAAATATCGAAAAATCATATCAAATGACATGAATGTGCGGCAATTGCCCAAGTGAACATTGCTGTAAACCGTGGGCCCGCAGACATACATGCCGATATGGCCTTCGTTCAATGGCTTGAAAACTTCTTTTTTCCCGGTAAGAGAATTGTATATTTTTAAGTCTTGGCTCTGGAACAACTGCATTATTTGGGCAAAGGGTTAGAAGTTGGTGTCTAGGTTGATGTAATCCAACAATTCGCGGCGCACCGCTTCCTCCTTGAATTTACCTCCGTATTCCGCGGTAACGGTGCTGCTTTCGATATCCCTAATGCCCCGTGAGTTCACACACAGGTGCTTGGCATCAATAACACAGGCAACATCATCGGTACCCAGTACTTTCTGTAATTCACGAACGATCTGAATGTTCAAACGCTCTTGTACTTGGGGGCGTTTCGCATAGTAATCGACGATACGGTTCATCTTTGAAAGACCAACTACGGTGCCGTTAGAAATATAGGCCACATGGGCTCTTCCGACTATGGGCAGCAAATGGTGTTCGCAAGTGGAGTAAAGGGTAATGTTCTTTTCCACCAACATCTCGCCGTATTTGTATTTGTTCTCAAAAGTGGACGATTTTGGCCTGCGTTTGGGGTGAAGACCACTAAAAATTTCATTTACGAACATTTTCGCAACCCGATCGGGCGTACCCTTAAGACTGTCATCATCAAGATCCAGACCTAGGGTGAGCATGATGTCTCTAATATTTTCCCTGATCCTTTCGATTTTATCTTTATCCTCAAGAACAAAGGCATCTTCGCGTAGGGGAGTATCTTCTGAAGAAGAAACATGACCGTCTCCCATCTCTTCAAAATGCTCTTTCAATGTGCTATCGATTTTCATTCAAATCTTGCTTTTTAGAAGGGCAAAGATATGCATTATATGCCATTTAATACCCCAATTGAACTGCTACAGAACATAAATTAGTTTTAGCTTGAGATAAGGACTAGTTTTCACTTGTGCAACGTTTTGTCAACCCATGTTGTGCTAAGGTTTTATATTGGTGTTGCCATAAGTGGCTTGTTTCCAAGGTTGACGGCAATTATGGTAACTTCAAACATATTAGCAACGATTTGCGTTTGAATGATGGTGTCGCCGCTTTCGGAATGAATGATTTTAACGGCCCCAATACTGTGGCCAGGTCTATAAAAAGCCACTTTTATTTACTCGGCAAACCTATGTCACTGCACCATTTATCGATAAGGCGCATAATTTGTCGACGAAACATACTAAATCGCCATCGGTCGAGTTATACTTAATATTACCAAGTATACTACTAGCGGTCTAGATTTATGCGAACACGTTTTCTAACCTTGTGCTCTATGTTCCTTTTTTTTATGGGAGCAAGGGCGCAATCACCTAATTCAGCTGATTGCCGAACTGCCATACCCATTTGCGCCGATGCACCTGTTAGCGTATTTGTTGACGGTAGAGGGGCAATTGACGATTTTGACCCTGAGGTAATCCGTCAAACGGGTTGTTTGGAGAAGGGCAGTCTTACTTCCGCCAATATTGAGAACAATACGTCATGGTTCGTGTTTAGGGCAGGCACCACTGGTCAAGTAGGTTTCGATATCGAGGCGATTTCAATTTTCGGCACGACCCCCACCGCCGAATGGGATTTTGCCGTTTTTGGCCCCGATGTCGATTGTACAAGTATCAGTAACGGCACTGCAGAACCTATACGCTGTAATTATGAAGTGAATAACACCAATTTTACGGGCTTAGGGGTAAACCCCGAGACTGGTCAGGTTGGGGCGCCATCTTTAACAGGTAGTCAGAACACTTACGATGAATACTTAGATGTTCAAGCGGGAGAGATCTACTATATACTCGTCAACAACTTCAATACCAATTTTGACGGTGACGAAGAACCATTTATTTTCACCTTTTCCGGTTCCTCGGTTGAGGCCGATCAGAATACCGCCATCGATTGTACCCTGCGTGATGAGTTTTTAGGTCTGGATATCGTGGCCTGCGAAGGCGATCCTGATATTCTTTTGAGTGCCTTGAATTCGCCGGCGGGATCCGATATTGATACGGTTGTATGGTCGGTAGACTACGAAGATGATGGGGTAATCGACCAAACCTTAACAGGTATTGGTGCCTTTGGAGCCGAACTTATTGTAAGCAGCCCTAATACGGGCCGCTATTTTGCAAGTATCACTACCCTAAGTGGCTCACCTGTAACCGTTGAAGATCAGGGCGGTATTCTTATTACCTTTTTCGGTATCCCGGTCTTGGACCGTGTGGATATTCTAGATACCAACCTATCTATAGATCCTGACCAGAACAATATTCAAATTTTTGTTGATGGTAACGGTAGTTATGAATATGCGATAAACGGGGGTGAGTTTCAAGATGATCCTGTATTCAACGATGTGCCCCCTGGAATAAATACAGTAATAATCAACGATAAGAATGGTTGCGGAATAACCGAACCCATTGAGTTTTTGGTCTTGGGTTATCCGAAATTTTTTACCCCCAACGGGGATGGAATAAACGAAACCTGGAATATTCTTGGTTTAGAGACCCTAGACAATCCCGTAACCTTTGTTTTTGATCGATATGGGAAACTTTTAAAGCAACTCGATGCCAATGCAGCTTGGGATGGCACCTATAATGGAAGCCGTATGCCTTCATCCGATTATTGGTTCAGGTTTGAGTACGGAGAGACCGAAAACGGGTTAATTGTCGCCAAGCAACGAAAGACACACTTTACCCTTAAAAGGTAAACTTCCTTACTCGCATTCGCATTTTGGAAACGATGTACAAATCCTTAACTTAAGGACGATACTTCCTAAGGTCGGGAAACGCGAATTAGGTTCGCTTCCCTAACGTGTAAATACCCTTGCCCTTCTTTATGAAAATACAATTAGCGAAATAGCTGCCGTCAAAAGTTTTCCCAACGGCTAAATCAGAATGCTATTGTAGTCAATTTTACCTCACAATAAACTTGAGCTTGGTTACTTTTCAAGCTGGTTTAAAAGTTTAGGGTATAGCTTAAAGTAGCATTGGTGTTGATTCTATTGATGATGGCAGGAGTAGGAAGTCCGGTATCAAAAAGCCTTTGAGCACTATCTCGCTCCAATCTGTTAAGGGCGAAATCTAACCTACTTCCTCCAAAATCATAACCCAATCCGGCCGAAATTCCGTTTAGATCACCAATGTTGTTGTTTGTTAAGAACGGGCTTTGTTCATAACGGTAGCCACCGCGAAGACTAAATCGCTCAATACGGTACTCTCCACCAATTCGCAGTGACGAAACGGCGCTTAGGGTATTCGCTATTTCAGTATTCACCGAAGCAAAATCTGGATCACTTACAGGTCTTAATTCTGCCTGTGACATATCTTGATAGCCATAATCTAAGCTCAACAGACCGTTTTTGCCAAAAACGAAGGCCGCACTGGCCGTAAGTTTTGCCGGAATTGTTATTCTGTATGTGGGGAATAGGTTCACAAGGGTAAGATTGATGAAACTGATGTCTTCATCTGCCAGATCAGAATCGATACGCTGTGCTAGGTCATCTTCTAGTCGGTACCAAGTCGGTGACTGGTAACTTGCTCCTAATCTGACAACTTCATTGAGTTTTGCAATGGCTCCAAAACTGAAGGAGAAACCAGAGCCTTGGGTATTCAATAGATTATCGAAGTTGGTGCGCTGAATTTCGGAATCTGAATTATAGCCAGTCTCGGTAAGTTGATCAAACCGATTGTAAATAATATTATGAAAATTCAACGAGGCTCCTACATGTAACCGTTCACGGTATTGTGATGCCATATTCAAGGTGAACTTACTGTTATAGCCGGTGGTTGTACTTGAAAAATCTTGGTTCACGGTCGAGTAGCCAGCATTGCTGATATAGGCCGTATTTTCATCATCTTCGGCTTGAGGGTCGATAAGACCGCCATAATATCCTAAAAATGCTTGCTGGTCGCCAAAACCTTGCTGAGCGCCTATGTCAAGATAGGCATTCTCTATGAGCTCTCCATCTTGCAGTAATAATGAACCGAAAGGCGCACCTTGGGCAAAGTTGAGAAAGTAATTGTCAATACCTTGGTTGCTATTGCCTATGATGGAAATTTGGTCATCGAAATTCTGAACCACGTCATAATTTGCTGCAAAAGTGATTTTGTTCCAAGCAGCTTCTTTATTCCCACTTTTTAAGACATACACGCCACCTGCCTGATTGATATCGAGGTTGCTATTCGTAGTATTTGACATTCCGTTGAAATAAGACGAAGTGTTATCGTTGTTATAAAGCGTGCCCGAAAAGGTAATTAGGCTGTTGTTGAAAACCGCCGATCCCGCGGGGTTTATATTCAGCGCCGACAAGTCGCCTCCTAAGGCTCCGAATGCCCCTCCCATGGCTTGAAAACGGGCGGTACCCTGCAAATTTTCCGAACCGTAACGTAAAACATCACTTGAGTTCTGCGCTGTGCCTATCGCGCATAGCAATAGCACCATTAAGGTTAAATGTCTTTTCATTCTTTACAATTTTAAGAATAAGTTCGTGCTGAAATTTTTGGGGTTATTGTCTGCCTCTACTGCCTCCTGAAGATCTTGTTCCACCACCACCAGAAGATCTTGAAGACCCGCCACCTGATCCAAAACTTCCACTGCTGCGTCCGCTGCTTGATCCTGAAGACCTATATGATCCACCAGAGCTACCTGAAGGAGCACTCGATCTGTAACTTCCGCCATTGTTGCCAGAGCTTCTATAACTTCCACTACTTTGAGTTCTACTTCCAGAGCTTCTGTAAGTGCCACTGCTTTGAGTTCTACTTCCAGAGCTTCTATAGGTAGATGAGCTTGGTGCGGTGGATCTACTGCCACTATAGTTGGAAGACGGGGATCCACTTCTGTAACCGCTAGTTCTAGGGGAAGCATTACCATAGCTTTGGTTGCTTCTTGACGAGCTATTATAATTAGGTATTGCCCGTGTACTTCGGCTAGTTCGGTAGGCCATATTTTGGTCAACACCAACCGTTCTTCTTGACGTGGTAGCAGTACTGTAAGCACTTGAACTTCTGGTGCTTCTTGAAGCTATTCCACTTCTATCCGTTGAGGAACGGGCAGAGGTACTTCGATATCTTGGCGTGTTTCCTCTCGAGGTGTTCAAGTTTGAACGGCCAGTCAAGGAGGTTCTTCCCGCATTGTTCACTATATTGTTACTGTTATAATATCCACGCCGGCTTGAGTTATAGGCGAAGTTTCTGTTGCGGTGAAAGTTATTGTGACCATAACCCCAGTTGTTCCAGCCGCCGCCCCAGCCCCAATTGTTCCAGCCCCAGCCTCCATTCCATAACCAGGGATCGTTCCAGCCGAAGCCACCGCCAAAGTTGTTCCATCCGTTGTCATAGATATTGATGTTCACACTGGTAGGGTTATCGCCCCATCCACCGTTTCCGGCGTAATCATTGGGTGAATTGTAATAATCGGTCAACTGTGCTTCGTTGATACTGTCATTGGCCACGTCGCTCGCATAGGAATCAACATCGGTAAAGATTTCGCTATCCAAAATTTCATCATACTGATCTGCCTTCTTACTAAAATAATCACCGTACTGGTTATTACCTTGCTGTTGTCGATTTTGAGCGGGTCGCTGCGGATTTCGTTCCACTGTTACACGATCGTTGCCGCCGCCGTAGATACCATCATTATCGTAGTACGATGCTGGTTGGTATGAGCCACAGGAAGCGGCAAGAAAACCTACTACGGACATTAGAGCCGCAGTACGCAATTTTCGGAGGTGTAGGGATTGTATCATGACTGTAATTTAAATTGTTGAACAATATAAAAATAGTTAGTTTTACCGAACTATTTTCAAAACATTAACACAAGTTCTGTGCCAAAGTAAACATAATGAGTAAAAACTTAACGAAGAGAAGCGAGGATTATTCCAAATGGTACAACGAACTTGTTGTAAAAGCCGATATGGCCGAAAATTCTGGCGTCAGGGGCTGTATGGTGATCAAACCCTATGGATTTGCGATATGGGAGAAGATGCAGGCCCAATTAGACAAGATGTTCAAGGAAACTGGCCATGAAAATGCTTATTTTCCCCTATTTATACCGAAATCTTATCTCAGTAAAGAGGCAAGCCACGTTGAAGGTTTTGCCAAAGAGTGCGCCGTTGTGACACATTACCGGTTAAAAAATGCAGAAGATGGTAGTGGTATCATCGTAGATCCAGACGCAAAATTAGAGGAAGAGCTTATCGTGCGCCCCACGTCGGAAACGATCATTTGGGATACCTACCGCAGATGGATACAGTCTTATCGCGACCTGCCGCTTTTGATCAACCAATGGGCGAACGTAGTGCGCTGGGAAATGCGCACGAGATTATTTCTAAGAACCTCTGAATTTCTTTGGCAAGAGGGGCATACCGCCCATGCTACAGAAGCCGAAGCCATAGAAGAAGCAAAACTAATGATGAACGTTTATGCAGAATTTGCGGAAACATTTATGGCGATGCCGGTAATTAGGGGTACGAAAACCGAAAGTGAGCGTTTTGCAGGGGCTTTAAATACCTACTGTATCGAGGCCTTAATGCAAGATGGTAAGGCGCTACAGGCCGGAACATCGCACTTCTTAGGGCAGAATTTCGCAAAAGCATTCGATGTCAAGTTTGCCAATAAAGAAGGTGACAAAGACTATGTTTGGGCTACTTCTTGGGGAGTTTCAACACGCTTAGTCGGCGCTTTGATCATGACGCACAGTGATGATAACGGACTGGTGCTACCTCCAAAACTAGCACCGATACAGGTGGTCATTGTTCCGATTTATAGAGGATTGGATCAGTTGGATCTAATTTCAGAAAAAGTTACTCCGCTAGTGAAAGAGTTGAGGCAGAGAGGTATATCGGTCAAATACGATGATAGGGACACCCAAAAACCTGGTTTCAAATTCAACGAATACGAATTAAAGGGCGTGCCCGTGCGGTTGGCCATAGGCCAACGTGATCTAGAAAATGGTACGTACGAAGTTGCCCGACGTGATACCTTGGAGAAAGAAACGGTAGCGGTTGAAGAAGTGGTTGCCAAAATTGAATTCCTTCTCGAAGATATTCAACGCACTATTTATCAAAAAGCATTAGATTATCGCGCCGGTCATATAACAACGGTAGATTCTTATGAGGAGTTTAAGACCGTTCTTGAAGAAAAAGGGGGGTTTATTTCAGCCCATTGGGATGGTACCGCTGCAACCGAAGAACGGGTAAAACAAGAGACAAAGGCCACGATTCGGTGTATTCCTATCGATGTGAAAGAAGAGGCCGGAAGTTGCATGGTTACCGGAAAACCTTCATCTCATCGTGTGCTCTTTGCCAAGGCATATTAAAATGACAAAAAATATATTACAGTAGTTGTGATAGTGAAAAATAATTGTATTTTTGCACCCGCTTGAATGACTTTTTTTGTTATTAAGTCGATCAGGTGAGCAATTCGTAAAGTAATGGTCCGTTCGTCTAGGGGTTAGGACGCCAGGTTTTCATCCTGGTAACAGGGGTTCGATTCCCCTACGGACTACAAGGGAAGTGCGAGGGTAGCGGTACGATTTAAGAAGTGGGAACTATAATTTAATTTTTCACTTTGTATGTCTAACATTGGACCTTCAAATCGGCCCGTTCGTCTAGGGGTTAGGACGCCAGGTTTTCATCCTGGTAACAGGGGTTCGATTCCCCTACGGGCTACAAAAATTAGAGTGTTGGTACGCGGTCAAAAGTGGTTGTACCGAAATGGCATCTCTTGACTCAATAATAGTTAACAAGTTAAAAAATGGCAAATCATAAGTCGGCTTTAAAAAGAATTAGAAGAAACGAAGAAGTTCGTCTACGCAACAGGTATCAGCACAAAACCACTCGAAACGCGATCAAAAGATTGCGTACCGAAGCGGAAAAGACTGCGGCATCGGCTTTATTGCCCACGGTGGTGAGTATGATTGATCGTTTGGCAAAACGAAATATTATTCACGCTAACAAGGCCGCCAATTTAAAGAGCAAACTGGCAAAACACGTTGCAGCTTTGTAACAACTAACTAACTCAAATAG
Source organism: Flavobacteriaceae bacterium (assembly GCA_050330515.1). Lineage (GTDB taxonomy): Bacteria > Bacteroidota > Bacteroidia > Flavobacteriales > Flavobacteriaceae > Maribacter_C. The sequence continues at coordinate 40,504 of JBHJNU010000120.1, forward strand.
TTAAAAGCCCTCTTTCAAAAGAGGGCTTTTTTTGTGGCAAGTTCTAAACCAGTTTTTTGAAGTAAAAAGCATGAAAGATGTTTTGCAATCATTCAACACAATTTTCTTCTTCTTCCTTTGATAAAGCCAATGATGATCAAAAAGTGCATCAACACAATTAAAATTTTCAAAACAGCTTTGAAATTGTATTTTTCCCAAGTGTCGAAATCCAAATAGCCGACAAGAAAAAGAATTGGAAAAATGGAATAAAAGATAATCAGCCCACAGCTGATCCAAAAAACTAAATTGTACGGCTGATAAAGTTTTTCATTTTTTTGTTTTTTGTCATAAAAGTAGAGTCCAATGCAAAACAATAAGCCCCACGAACCTACTGCTTGGGCATAGAACAGATTGGTATCTAAGGGGTTTTGATAAAAAAGGCTGACTAAATATGCTAGGCTTACTAATATCCCAGTTCGTTTTATCCAATTTTTAAAGATTGGATTTGAGATCAGCCTGGCGTAAACAATGTAGAAAAATGCGAAAAATACAACGGAGTATATATTGTAAATGACGTCATTGTATGCATTGTATCTTGTATCCTGAAAAAAAGTAAAATCATCACTGTACCTTACCAAAACCCCTAAAAGTTCATTCAGAAAGGTATAAGCGATGATGATGGGAAAATATTTTAACTCACTGTCAAAATAACTCTTGTATCTCACTAGACCAATTACAAGCGTGATAAAGTATATGACAATGAAATAATTCTCTGATAGGAGATTTATTAAAATTTCAACCATTGTAGTTTAAAAATCCGTTTTTGGCGGGGGGCCAGACCCCCCATAATTAAGGGTAAGGCTTTGGCCACCTGCTAAATTCGAATTTAAGGAGAAATTTAAATTAATGCCAGCATGTGAGCGCTCTTTGTTCTTCTGATAAAAACCCATTCCCTTCTCCGTTTGGGCCTTCCAATCACTAATAAGTTCTGGTTTCCCGTCAGCACCAATGTAGAATCCATAGTTCACGCCTCCTTTCTCCAATGTTGGTAGCATAAAAATCGAGTTTTGTCTCTTATGAACAATTTTTTTTCCGTTAGGAAACTCATTTAAATCTGGATAATTGGCAAAATATAGGCGCATTTTGGTCACTTTCTGGACTCCAGCGTTTTTAGCTTCCTGATCCACAAAAGCAATGTACTCTTTTAAGACATCATAGTCAAAATCAACGAAACGGGCTACTTCAAATTGTTCACTGGGCGCCCTTTGTTGTGTTTCGTAGCTTTCAATAATCGAAGCGCGGTGTTCTGTATAATTATTGTAGATTAAATCTGCCTGTTCTAAAGAAATTATGTTGTCAGGGGCTTTAACTATCTCTGACGGCTTTTCATCATGCCTTTCTGGCATTTCTTTTTTAAACTTCTCGTTACACCCAACAAGCAATAAGGTGATAATGGTCAAAATCGAAGCGAACGCTAAATTGGCTTTTTTCATAATAATATGGTTTAATTGATTAAAGGGATACTACAAAAACAGCGGGGGGAAATAATATTCTTGCCCTATAAAGATATTTTAAAATTTGGCTTAACAAAAGATCTATCCGATAAATTTTATATCGGTTGAATAAGGAACAAAAAAAAATCCAACAATCGAAGTTGTTGGATTTTCATTATTTGGTTTATTCAAGTTAGGTTTCTACTGGTTCATCGTCATTAAAAACTCCTCATTGTTCTTGGTCTGCCTGAAACGTTGTTCAATGAATTCCATTGCTTCAACAGGGTTCATATCTGCCAAATACTTGCGCATGATCCACATGCGTTGAATGGTGTCTTTATCTAGCAATAGATCATCACGACGCGTACTTGAAGAGGTGAGGTCGATGGCAGGGAAAATCCTTCGGTTCGATATTTTACGATCCAATTGCAGCTCCATGTTTCCGGTACCTTTGAATTCCTCAAAGATCACCTCATCCATTTTCGAACCTGTTTCGGTTAGTGCCGTGGCAATGATCGTAAGCGATCCACCGCCTTCAATGTTACGGGCCGCCCCGAAGAATCGTTTAGGCTTGTGAAGTGCGTTCGCATCGACACCACCACTCAAAACTTTACCGGATGCAGGTTGTACTGTGTTGTAGGCTCTTGCCAAACGGGTTATGGAATCTAGAAGAATAACTACATCATGACCGCATTCGACCAAGCGCTTCGCTTTTTCAAGTACAATGTTGGCGACCCGAACGTGCTCGGTGGCCTCTTTATCAAACGTTGACGCAACTACTTCACCGCGCACATTGCGCTGCATATCGGTAACTTCTTCCGGGCGTTCATCGATCAATAAGATTATTTGATAAACTTCAGGATGATTGGCCGCTATACCATTGGCGATATCTTTCAACAAGGTTGTTTTACCAGTTTTGGGCTGTGATACGATCATGCCCCTTTGTCCTTTTCCTATCGGTGAGAATAAATCGATAATACGTGTTGATATCGTACTTTGGCGTTCGGCCAGATTGAATTTTTCTTGAGGGAACAACGGGGTCAAATGCTCAAAGGAAACCCGATCGCGAACGATCTGTGGGTCGATACCATTAATTTTGTTCACTTTGATCAGGGGAAAATATTTTTCTCCCTCTTTTGGTGGCCGTACATTTCCTAAAACGGTATCACCGGTTTTCAAACCGAATAATCGGATCTGCGATTGTGACACATAAATATCGTCAGGCGAGGAAAGGTAATTGTAATCGGAAGAACGTAAGAAGCCGTAACCGTCTTGCATAATATCTAGAACACCTTCACTTTCAATGATGCTATCGAACTCAAATTCAGGTTCTTTATAGCGATTTTTTAGGTCCTTGTCAAAATTACTTTTATCAAAGGTAGGCTTTTGATGAACTGGTTTTTTTACGTTCTGGTTATTTGGGTTGTTTTGGTTCGGGTTGTTCTGGTTCGGGTTGTTCTGGTTGGGGTTATTCTGGTTGGGGTTGTTCTGGGTCTTCTGCTGCGGATTCTTTTGAGCTACCACTTTATCTTGACCTGCTTCGGTAGTCTGAGGTCTTGGTCTTGGCCGTGGCCTTATTTCTACTTGGGCCTTCTCGGTATTAGTACCTTCTACTTCTGCAGCTTTCGGTTCCTCTTGCTTGGCTTCTACCTTTGTTATTTGGGCTCTTGGCCTTGGTCTTGGCTTTTCAACCTTTTCCACTTTAGGGGTTTCGCTGGGGGCCACAGCTTCAACGACTTTCGGATTTGCGGCCTGAAGGTCTAGAATTTGGTAGACCAAATCTATTTTCTTCTGTAATTTGTATTTAGGCACGTTTAATCCCTTCGCAATTTCCTGAAGCTCAGGCAGCTTTTTTGCTTTTAAATCTGAAATCTCAAACATTAAGTATGGTATAAATTATATGTCTTTAGAAAGTAAACAAGAAGTTTAGTGTTATTCGGGTATTACTTGGGAAAGATGTCCCTTGGGTAAGTGTTAAATCTAACAACGAGGCAATATTACAAATTATTTTCAATATTGCCGTTATAATTTTTAAAAAGACACGTATTTTTACTGTCCGATTGTACTAAAAAGCAATGATCCAAAGAATTCAGTCGATATACTTGCTTGTCGTTGCCCTTATGGCAGCTGTTTTACCTTTTGTGTTCTTTCTTTGGCTCGATGTTCAGGGGACTGAATTTTTCGCTCACGATGAACTGTGGATTTCGGTTGCATTTTATCTTTCTGCAGCAGTGGCCTTGATTACTATTTTTCTTTTTAAAAACCGGCAAAATCAATTTGTGCTGAACCGGTTGAATATGATATTGAATCTTTTTTTACTAGGATTTTTCGTTTACCGATCGCTAAACTTATCCGGAGGGACCTTGGTCTCTGAGAAGGGTATTGGGATGCTCATTCCTGTATTTTCTATCGTTTTTTTGGTCCTTGCCAATAGGGCCATAAAGAAGGATGAAGATCTTGTAAAATCTGTTGATCGTTTGCGTTGAACCTAACATCTTAGTAGTATTAGTGCGTGAAACCCGGGGTAGTTCCCGGGTTTTTTATTTGGTGATTGCAGGTGCGGTGGGCTAGTTTGTGCTGCGCATTCGTTTTGGGCCGTACCAGAGCCAAAACCCGGTAATGGTAAAGAGAAGAAGGGCAATGCTCATTACGGTCGTATATACCAATTTTATGTAGTTACCGGTATTCAGGTAGTAATCAAGAACCGAGGCGTCATGAAGGTTCTCGATAAAATCGGCCCGTCTTCTATCTAAATGCAGTAATTCACCTGTTGCCCCGTTTAATTGTACACCATAATAATCTTCGAATATAAACTTAACACTTCCCTTGTTTTGTCGTACATCGATACGGTCAAGTTCTAACGTTGGCCCAAGTTCGAGGGAATCATTTAGATGTAACCTTGCTCTGTTGTAAAGTTCCTCTAAAGTAAGCCATTCTTTAAGCTCGGTAGATGACCCGGTATACGTCTTAGATCCCAAAAGGTCGCCAGTATTCTTTTTCCAGCCTAACAGAAAGCCCGTAATTGCAACGATAAAGAAAAAGAGGAAGAGGGTTGCACCGGTAATTCTGTGCACTTTGCGAAAAATACGAAGTACTTTCGCTTTTTTCTTTCTACTGGCTGTTTTGTCCATTAACTTGATTTTAGTTTAAAGTCCTAATTGAATTCAAATGATGGCACCGCTTTTGCTTTTGCCATAATCCCATTGATATCCGATAAATTTTGCACCTATTGAACGGGTAGCATTAGCTGCATGTTCCGGCAAGATAATGTTGTATTTCCTGGTCGGGCATGGTTCAATATATCAACGCTTTCCCAGCTCCACAATCTCCAAATCTTTGATGTCTTCCCCGTCGATTACAAAACGCAACATGGTGCGCACTTGATGAAACCCATGTTTCCCGCAGGCACCTGGGTTCATATGCAAAAGGCCTATTTTTTTGTCCCACATGACCTTTAAGATATGAGAGTGGCCACAGATAAAAAGTTTAGGCGGGTTGTTACGGATTATTTCACGGGTTCGCAAATTATATTTCGGTGGGTAACCACCGATATGTGTTATTAGAACGTCGACCCCTTCGCAGTAAAACCTATTATTCTCAGCGAATTCATGTTGAATCACCTGGTCATCGATATTGCCATGAACGGCCCGCAGCGGTTTAATTTTTACTAAGGATTCGGTGACCGCCAAGCTTCCGATATCGCCCGCATGCCAGACTTCATCCGCCTGACGTGCATATTTTAAAATGGCTTCGTCAATGTACGAGTGCGTGTCTGAAAGCAGTAAGATCTTTGTCATTTCTGCAAATATAGTGGTCTTATCGGTTGGGTGTTACGACTTAAGGATTTCAAAATCATATATCTGAGATGGCGAAATCGCTCAAAAATGTTCACACAGAACTCCTAACTTTCCTTTTAATATCTTTGTTGCAGTGCAAAACTAAACAATCGCTTGAGATATTTCGTGCAATTTTCGTATCATGGAAAAGCCTATCATGGCTGGCAGAACCAACCGAACGCTATTACGGTACAGCAGGTTTTAGAAGAAACCTTTTGTACCATTTTGAAGGAGAAAATTGAATTGGTGGGAGCCGGAAGAACCGATACAGGGGTACATGCAAAAATGATGTTCGCACATTTCGAGGTTATGCAAGTTTTCGACACTGAAGCGTTGGTGTATCGCATAAATGCCCTTTTACCAGATGATATCGCGCTACAAAGAATATTTGCAGTGCATGATGAGGCCCATGCCCGTTTTGATGCGCTGGAACGAACGTATGAATATTTGATAGTGCAAGAAAAGAACCCTTTTACTGTAGATGCGGCCCATTACGTCAGACATCCGCTGGATATTGAAAAAATGAACCAAGTGGCAAGGATGCTTTTGGAGTTCAATGATTTTAAGAGTTTTTCGAAATCGAAAACCGATGTGCATACCTATTTGTGTACGATATCACATGCCGAATGGACGTATCGAGGGCATTATTTGGTTTTCACAATTACCGCTAATCGCTTTCTACGGAATATGGTTCGTGCCCTAGTGGGTACTCTGCTCGATGTCGGTACCGGAAAATCTACTTTAACCGATGTTAAAGCGATAATAAATAGCAAAGACAGGCGAGAAGCTGGAACATCGGTACCTGCAAAAGGTTTATATTTGACACAAGTTGCGTACCCTAAAACCATCATCCCTAAAAATGGATAAAGAATCTGGTAAGGCATTCGACATACGTCTGTTCAAACGCTTGATGGCGCATACGCGACCGTATCGAATTACTTTTTATGGTGTTGCCCTCGTGGCGATCGTGCTTTCGGGTTTTGCCGTGCTAACCCCAATACTACTTCAGAAAACTATTGATCAGTCCATCAAGAATCCTGACGCCGAGAAGCTATTGTACTTCACTTTGGCCTTGTGTGTGGTATTATTGGGTCAGGTAGTCAGCCAATTACTTTTTAACTATTACTCCAACTGGTTGGGCGAAATGGTCATCAAGGATATACGCATCGACCTTTTCAAGAAAATGTTGGGTTTTAGAATGAAATACTTCGATAATTCTTCGTTAGGAGTACTGGTGACCCGCGCTGTGGCCGATATGCAGCGTATTGGCGAAATTTTCAGTCAGGGCTTTTTCGTGATCGTCTCCGACCTACTGAAAATGTTTGCCGCGGCCATAGTAATGCTTATCATGAACTGGAAACTTGCCTTGATCGTTTTTGCGCTTCTGCCGATCATTGTCTATGCTACACGCTTGTTCCAGAAGGCGATGAAGGTTGCTTTCATAGAAGTTCGGGCCGAAGTTTCTAACCTTAATTCGTTCGTACAAGAACGAATTTCGGGTATGAAGATCGTGCAGTTGTTTACCCGTGAGAAAATTGAAAGCGAGAAGTTTCGCGAAATCAATGAAAAACATAAGAATGCCTGGTTGAAGACCGTTTGGTACAACTCGATATTCTTCCCGATTGCCGAAATCGTGTCCGCCGTTGCGGTCGGACTAGTAGTTTGGTATGGTGGATTGCAGAACGTAGCCAATGTATCGGAAGATATTGCTGGTACAATTTTCGCCTTTATTCTTTTCATTGAAATATTGTTCAGGCCCCTGCGCCAAATTGCCGATAAGTTCAATACCTTACAAATGGGTATGGTCGCCGCCAATAGGGTCTTCAAAATTTTAGATACCGAGGATAATATTGAAGATGTCGGTAACATTATCATGGAAAAGGCCAAGGGAGATATCAAATTCTCAGATGTACGCTTCGGTTATTTGGATGATGAAGAGGTCTTACATGGCATTTCATTTGATGTTAAAGCAGGGGAGACCATTGCGATTGTCGGTGCCACCGGTGCCGGTAAATCTACTATAATCAATCTTCTGAACCGTTTCTACGAAATCAATTCGGGTTCGATTTCAGTGGATGGAATCGATATCAAAGATTATAAATTACCAACACTTCGGCGTCAGATTGCGGTTGTGCTGCAAGATGTTTTCCTCTTTGCCGATACCATTGCCAACAACATTTCATTGAAGGATGAAGCCGTGACATTGCCAATGATCGAGGAGGCGGCCAAACGCATCGGGGTAGATGAATTTATATCCAGTCTTCCTGGCGGATATGGTTATAATGTTAAAGAAAGGGGGGCCATGCTCTCGAGCGGTCAACGTCAATTGATCGCTTTTCTTAGGGCCTACGTAAGTAACCCCAGTATTTTGGTGCTTGATGAGGCTACATCGTCGGTTGATACCTATTCTGAGCGGTTGATACAAAGGGCCACGGAAAAGATTACCGAAGGTAGAACCTCGATTATCATCGCCCACCGGCTGGCAACCATAAAAAAAGCCGACAAGATCCTCGTAATGGATGCAGGCCACATCGTTGAAATGGGCACGCATAAAGAACTGCTTAAGAAAAGGGGGTACTACCATAATTTGTACGAAGCACAGTTCTTGGCCGAGGAAGTGGCTTAAATCAAATCTTCCTTAATGATGGTCGACAAGGCGATCAGGCTATCAAAGGCGACGAACGCGCCACTTTTAATGTAGGCGATATCACCTGTTTCTTCACTGACGATCAATGCAAGGGCATCTGTCTTTTCGGTTATGCCAACAGCTGCCCGATGACGAAGCCCATAGCGTAACGGAATATTACGCTCATCGGATACTGGCAGAATCACCCGTGTGGCAACAATATAGTTGTTCACGATAATTGCTGCGCCGTCGTGCAACGGACTATTTTTGTAAAAGATACTTTCTAAGATGGGCTGCGTGACTTCGATGTACATTTTATCCCCAGATGACTTTACAAAGTCTAAAGAATTTTGCCGTTGAATGACTAGTAATGCTCCTGTCTTGGTGGAAGCCATATTGGCACAGGCACCCAGAATGGCATCTACATCAAGGCTCGTTGAAAGGCCGTCTTGCCGTAAAAATTTAAAATGCTTGATAAAATTACGTTTGTTGGCAAAATTCGTAGAACCGATCATTAATAAGAATTTCCGAATTTCTTGCTGAAAAACGATGATCATGGCGATCAGTCCCACTTGCATAAAGGCACCCACCATACTGCTGATCATCTTCATGCCTAAAAGTTCGGTAAGTTTCCAGAATGCCCAAACGATGACTATTCCCAGAAAAATATTGATGGCGACCGAACCACGCACTAGCTTGTAGATATAATAGAGTAGTATGGCTACTAGAATGATGTCTATAACATCGGTTATTTTAAAGTCGATAAAATTTAAAAAATCCAAAGTAGTCGCGTTTTGGTAAAATTAGGTAAAATGTACGGATAATAAATTGGTCGGTTCAATCAACCCGTCATAGCTGTTTTTACCTGAACCGATGGCTATAAACAAGACTTAAGTTTTATACATTCGCAGGCTTCCTTCACATCATGTACCCTAAGAATGGTTGCTCCTTTGATCAGGGCTACCATGTTCAAGGCCGTAGTTCCGTTCAGGGCGTTTTCTGCACTTGTATTCAATAATTTATAGATCATCGATTTTCTGCTTAGTCCCACCAGAAGGGGTAGGCTTAGGTTTTCTAGTAGATCCAGCCCTTTAAGCAGTTCATAGTTCTGCGCCAAGGTTTTGGCGAAACCAAAGCCAGGATCCACTATAAGATCTGTAATGCCCAACCCCCTTGCGGTTTCAATGCGTTCAGAGAAATAAATAATGATTTCCTTTATCAGGTCTTCATAATCGGTGAATTCGTGCATGGTTTGAGGTTTGCCCCTGAGGTGCATCATACTATATGGAACCCGAAGTCTTGCTATGGTAGGCAGCATATGCTCGTCTAACTTTCCTGCTGAAATATCGTTGATTAGCGCCGCGCCCGCTTCAACGCATCGTTGGGCTATACTACTTCGAAAAGTGTCGATGGATAATATACTTTCTGGGAATTCTTTGACCAAGAGTTCGACTATAGGAAGTATTCTTTCCAATTCTTCCCCTTCAGGTACAGAATCTGCCCCAGGTCTTGAACTGTAGGCGCCAAGGTCAATGAAAGTGGCCCCTTCGGTCAACATTTTTTCAACTTGCACAAGGATCGACCTTTCATTTCGGTATTTTCCACCGTCGAAGAAAGAATCAGGGGTTAGATTGAGAATGCCCATTACCTTCGGGGTCGATAGGTCAATAAGGCTTCCTTTGCAATTGATGGTCATCTTGATAAAGTTGGATTATAATGGTTTGATAAATCGACTTTAAAACACGAACTTTGGCGCACCTGAGATATTTGTCGAAATTTACGCAAATTAGTAAGAAATACATGCAGCAAACCTCCGAGCAATACAATGCGGTAATTAAAGTATGTCGTGACCTCTTTAAAAAGAAGATGAAAGATTACGGAAGTGCTTGGCGAATACTTAGACTCCCTTCTTTGACCGACCAGCTATATATCAAGGCGCAGCGCATAAGAAGTCTTCAAGAAAATAGTATAAGAAAAGTTGATGAAGGTGAGCGATCTGAATTTATCGGAATCATAAATTATTCCATCATGGCATTGATACAGCTAGAGTTGGGCGTGGCTACTGAACCGGACCTTTCTGAGGAAAAGGCGGTTGCTTTGTTCGACAAGCACGTAGCCAACACCAAAGCGTTGATGGAGAACAAGAACCACGATTATGGCGAGGCTTGGCGCGAAATGCGGGTAAGCTCTTTGACCGACCTGATTCTACAAAAATTACTTCGAGTCAAACAGATCGAAGATAACAAGGGCAGAACCTTGGTCAGTGAGGGCATTGGTGCCAATTATCAAGATATGGCCAATTACGCCATTTTTGCAATGATTCATTTAGAGACAAATTCGAAATCATAAAATGAGATATATAGTAGGTTTTTCAAGGGTTTTTGTGGGTATTCTATTCATTGTCAGTGGTTTCATAAAGCTGAATGACCCCTTGGGCTTTTCCTTTAAGCTCGAGGAATATTTTAGTCAAGGAGTGTTAAATCTACCATTTTTTGAACCACACGCTCTTACGATTTCAATTATCGTAGTAGTACTGGAGGTACTTTTAGGGGTTCTTTTGCTTATTGGTTTCCGGGTTAAATTTACAGTTTGGAGTCTTTTGGTAATGATTGTCGGGTTTACTTTTTTGACCTTCTACTCTGCCTATTTTAATAAGGTGACCGATTGTGGATGTTTTGGCGATGCGATAAAACTTACCCCATGGCAGTCGTTTATAAAGGATATCATTCTGTTAGTATTGATTATTGTTTTGTTTGTGGGCAGAAAGTATATTCAACCATTTTTTAGCGCAAATGGTAAACGTATAATTGTACTGGCTACTCTAATCGCCTGTATGTTCTACGTCAATTACGTATTGAAACATTTACCCGTAATCGATTTTAGGCCCTACAAAATAGGGACCAATATTGAAGATGGTATGAACGTGCCCGAAGGTGCCCCTAAACCGATTATCGAATACGCATGGAGGTTTAAAACCTCGGAAGGGGAGAAGGTTGTGGTGACCAATGGCGATTACCCTGCTGTAGATGGGGAGTTTATTGATGCAGAAACTAAAGAAATTCAAAAGGGATATGAACCACCCGTTCATGACTTTACCATTGAGCGCGACGGCGAGGACTTTGCCCAGGCTTTGTTGAACGAGCCGAAATTGGTTATGGTCATTGCCTATGATCTTCGAAAAACTAGCAGGGCAGTTTATCCTGAAATAAAAAAAGTAACGGATCAGGCGGTGAAGAATGGGTATAAGGTAATTGGAATGTCTGCTTCTAATGAAGAACAGACCGGTAAATTGATAAATGACTATGATCTGAATTTTGAATTTTATTTTACCGATGAGACAACCTTGAAGACCATAGTAAGATCCAACCCTGGCGTGCTGGTTTTGGAAAAGGGAACCATAAAATATAAGGTGCATTATAACGATTTGGACGACTTGAAATTCAATTAGTTTTCAGTTTTAGGGGTTTCCAGTAGAGATCCCGATATGAAGGAAACTAGATAACCACTAAATTAAAGGAAAAATGAGAAGCAAAATAGTAGCGGGAAACTGGAAAATGAATAAAAATTGGGCTGAGACCGAGACTCTTTTGGCCGAACTTTCCGCAAAACTGCCCGATACCGAAACGGAAGTTATGGTAGCACCGACTTTTGTAAACCTGACAGGTGCGGTTCACCATTTAGAATCATCTCCCATCGAAGTGATTGCACAAAATATGCACTTTGCCGAAAGTGGCGCCTATACCGGTGAAATTTCGGCCGATATGCTGTTGAACATTGGTGTTGGTACGGTCATTATCGGCCATTCTGAAAGACGGGCCTATTTTGGTGAAACCGATGCAATTTTGGAAAAAAAGGTTGCAACAGGGTTGTCAAAGAACATGAGGGTAATGTTCTGCTTCGGGGAAGAACTTGCCGATCGGCAATCGGAAAACCATTTCAATGTGGTTGAAAATCAATTAAAGAACGCCCTTTTTTCTTTGGATGCGGGACAATGGGCCAACCTCATTTTGGCCTACGAACCCGTCTGGGCCATAGGCACGGGCGAAACAGCTAGTCCTGAACAAGCGCAGGAGATGCACGCATTCATTCGAAAGACCATTGCAGATGCCTATGGTACTGTCGTCGCTAATAATGTCTCCATTCTTTATGGGGGTAGCGTAAAACCGTCAAACGCGGAAGAGATCTTCTCCAAACCAGATGTAGACGGCGGACTTATTGGCGGAGCTTCATTGGTTGCGGATGATTTTATCGCTATTGTTAAGGCCCTTTAATCTTGAGTTTATCGTCTATGCCAACCTTCTTTTTTAAGAAGTTGGCCTTAGGTGTCATGGTTGTGTCAGAACATCGCCGGTGTGCACCCTTTGCGAAAAACCTTAATAACATAATACCCGATGCCGAACACCAACTATATAGAGTACGCTTTCAAAATAAACCCCGTTCAACCTGGTTCTGACATTCTTATCGCGGAGTTGGGCGAAGTCGGTTTCGAAAGTTTTGTGGAGGAAGAGTTTGGTATATTGGCCTACATCCAAACAGCCGATTGGCATTCCCATATTTTGGATGATATCTATATTTTAGGCAACGCTGAATTTAAGATCGATTACAATTTCAAAGAAATTGTACAAGAAAATTGGAATGTTACCTGGGAACAGAATTTCAATGCCATTCAAGTTGGTGAAAGATGTGCCGTTCGTGCTCCTTTTCACGAAAAAACCTCGGTTGATTACGATATCGTAATCGAACCTAAAATGAGTTTTGGCACTGGGCACCATGAGACTACTCATATGATGTTGCAACATATTCTTGATCACGAATTTAACGGAAAATCGGTATTGGATATGGGGAGTGGAACCGGAGTACTCGCTATTTTGGCCGCAATGAAAGGTGCAGGGCAGGTCGATGCCATTGATATTGACAACTGGTGTTATTTGAACGCGAAAGAGAATATTCAAAGAAATGGCTGTGAACAGATTACAGTTTTAGAAGGAGATGTAAATTTGCTGAGCCACCAAAAATACGATATCATCTTAGCCAATATCAATAGAAATATACTGCTTTCCGATATACCAAGGTATGCAAAATGCCTGAATAAAGACGGCATTCTTTTTCTTAGCGGATTTTATAATGAAGACATCGCCGTCATCACAGAAAAGTGTAATCAAGTAGCGTTAAAGTTTGAAAAAAAGCTAGAAAAAAATAATTGGGTAGCAGTAAAATATGTATTTTAGGTTTGTGATATAAGCTGCTAACACCCATCTAATGAGTACTAGAGAAAAAGTTTACGAAGAATTACTACTTGAAGAAGAGACTATAAACCAGAATGAAATAGTTCTTTTCAATGATGAAGTAAATACTTTTGAGCACGTGATCGAAACCTTGATCGATGTTTGTGAGCATACACCCGAACAAGCGGAACAGTGCTCCATTATTGTGCACCACAACGGCAGGTGTACCGTAAAAACTGGCGAATATAGTGATCTTGAACCACGATGCAGTCGATTGCTTCAGGCAGGTTTAAGTGCTGAGATTGTTTAGTCCCGCTTTCTTTGCTCCGACTAGGCCATGGCTACCGGTTGCAGGATTTTATGCATACGTGCCGACTAGTTTAACTTTAAAAATGACCTTTGGTTTAGTGAGGTAACCTATCGCGAAGAAGGCCGTAAACGAAGGTGCCCAAAATTGCTGCGGCAATGACAATCAACATACTTAATACCCCCGTACCCAATAAAATATACATAGGGCCCGGACAAGCCCCTGCGAGCGCCCAACCTAATCCGAATATGGTTCCACCTATAATGTAACGGGTGAATCCTTTTTCTTTTGGGGGGATGTCTATTTCATTGCCCTCTATACTTTTTACCTTGAATTTTTTGAGCATCCAAATAAATAGGGCGCCCAGCACAACGGCCGAACCTATGATGCCATACATGTGAAAGGATTGAAATTTGAACATTTCAAAAATACGGTACCAAGAAACGGCTTCCGATTTTACAAGAACAATTCCAAAGAAAATACCGACCAATAAAAATTTTAAAAACTTCATGATGTAAAGATTAGGGGAAGTATTAAATGTGTCATCAATAATCCGCCGATGAAAAATCCGATAACAGCAATTAAAGAAGGTAGTTGTAGATTGCTCAAGCCCGTAATGGCATGGCCGGAAGTACAGCCACCCGCATATCGCGTACCGAAGCCCACTAGAAACCCGCCAATGAGTAAAACAAGGATTCCTTTCAGGCTAAAGACATTTTCCCAGCTGTAGATTTCAGGTGGTAACAATGACGATCCCGCATTATCGAACCCCATGGCTTTCAGATCGAGCACGGTTTGGGCACTCAGATCACTAGGGGCGCCGCTGGAAAGAAATTGAACAGCGATAAAACCTCCAATAATAGCCCCAAGAACTACGGCAAGGTTCCAACGTTGTGCTTTCCAATCAAATCTGAAAAAGTCGGCATATTTTCCTGCCCCACCTATACTACAAAGGGTACGAAGGTTAGAAGACATGCCAAAAGTCTTTCCGAAGTAAATCAGAAACACCATGACCAAAGTAATGAGTGGGCCAGAAACATACCAAGGCCAAGGTTGCAAAAGAATTTCCATATGAACTAATTTTCGACGAAGGTACTATGTAAAAAACAAGATGTATGTGATAAAAGTTACAAAGCTACTGTTTTCCTAATGGCGAATCGTCACATTTTAAATCACCGACCACATATTGCATTGCATCTAAAAAAAATTGGAGTAGTTCGGGGTTTTCCAAACTCTGTGCATTGTGTGCGGGAGAGGTGTAAAAAACCCTTCCTTTACCGTACCTCTTGATCCAAGAGACGTAGTTGATGTTGTTTGACACGTCATGCTTCACCCCATCCAGTTGATCCACTTCGATATAGAGCAAAGGTCTAAAATTGTAATCGAAATAGGCATTCTTAAAAAAATAGGGCTCATCAACATGGGTAAACCCGTCGCCTTTGAAAGCCTGAACTAGAGGGTGTTGCGCATCAACTTCTTTAAGGTGCATACGTTGTTGTTTTGGATGGTAGTCAAAACTTCCCCCTGTCATCTTGCTGAAGGGGATAGAATTGTTCTGTACCACAATAGCCCCATGTAACAACATAAGACCGCCACCTTTTGCTACATAATCTAAAATATTCTTTTCATATAATAATGCTTTTTGGGCTATCTCTGCATCGGAAAGTGAAGTGTTCTTTTTTAATAGGTCACTGAACAAATCGCGCTCCGGGCCTTCTGGGTTTGAATTATTTAGAATTACGGCATCATACTTTTTTAAGTTCGCCTTGTCAAAATTAGCTATGTCGTAACCCACATGTATTTCATATATGTTCGATTTTTTTGCCAGAATTTTGATCACCTCATTATTATGTGGTATGGTCCAGTGATAGAAACCGGTTGCTTTTGAGAAGACCAATAACTTTTTTTTGCCTTTTACTTCAATTCTAGGTTTTTCGGGTGCCACTTTTTCAATTTTAGCCAGCCACTCATCACTAACTTCAAAAGCTTGTAAATCTTGGGCCTTATTCGAACTAAAAACTAGAAATAGGAAAATGGTCAGTACATTTTTTTGCATGGTTGCTACTTTTTACGTTATTTCGTTAACGTTAACGAATTTTTATGGACTATTCAGCATTTTACTAAAATGATTTGTAAATTACCGAATAATTCTAATAAATGATTTAGTTTCCTGGGCAAAAGTGAAAATATATATCCTGAACGAGTTCATGGTTTAATTGATCGGGTTGTTTTTAGCCAGGTCCTTTTGAATGTAATTTTGGTAGATTCAACCTTAGAAGGATATTCCAAAAACCGAACACAGTATGAAGAGAAGAAATTTTATCAACAGAACGGTACTGGGCACTGCCGCTGCAGTGGGTTTTCCATCGATCGTTCCGGCCCATGTTCTGGGCAAGAACGCCCCGAGCAATAAGATCAACA
>JBHJNU010000121.1:0-4497 GCA_050330515.1 Flavobacteriaceae bacterium
GGTTGTGGTTTGATTAAAGATTGGAAGTCACGATATTAGTTGGCCCCTTGCCTTCTGATAAACAGGTAATTACAGTTACATATCGTACTAAAAAAATGCCCCTTTTTTGTGTTGATACCGCAAGATTGGGGCTTTTTTTCATTTAAAACAGTTCAAGTTGTGCAGGTGGGGGTTCTTTGGGCACTTCGGCCCTGCCCCAAAAGTTGATGATATTGCCAAATTGTTTGTCGGTGATCCTAAGCACGCTTACCTTGCCCAATGGCGGTAACAACCTGTAGATTCTTTTTTCATGTACGTCGGCACTTTCGCTACTTGCACAATGCCGCATGTATACCGAGTACTGCATCATGCTAAAACCGTCTTTTAAAATGTCTTTTCTAAAAAGCGCGGCATTGCGCCGGTCTTTTGGCGTTTCGGTAGGTAGGTCAAAGAATACGAAGAGCCACATAATGCGATAGGCGTTTAGTTCCATAATTTGGCATACTTTATTTTTTTTCGTTCGCCTGTATAGCATTGTTGCAGTGAACTGGCCGTTTTTTGCAGGGCTACCATCAAGGGGCTTTTTTCGCCTTTGAAATAAACGGTCCGCGTAAGCAGTTCTAGTAGCTCTTGCTTGATCTGGGTATTGAGTTCTTGCTGCTCATATTTTTGCATAATATGGTACACGGTCTCATCTACCACAGGGCGGTAGGGTTCCATGATATCGTCTGCCAGGCAAAAGGCATTGTACTTGTTCTTGTGGTGAATGCCCAGGGTGTTCAAAAGACCACTACCTGATAGTGCCCTAGCGGTAGCGGCTCGTAAAATGGCGTAACCATAGTTCAAAAAGTTGTTGGGGTAATTACCAAAACGTTCCCTCTTGAAGGGGTCTTCAAAAAAGCTTTTCCAATAAAAATTTGCGGCAGCTGCCTCCATATTGGTGCTATCGCCACTCATCACCTTACTGGCCAAAAAATCAAGCTGGTTCTTTTTGTTGCTGATCTTTTCAAGAAGTAAGCCCTGATTGGCGATTTTTTCCTTAACGGTCTGTTGCCAGAGTTTCTTTTTGAGGGGCAGGCTTGCCTCAAGCTGCGCTTTGAACAATTGCTGCTGAATATGATGACTGTTCAGGTTCAAGAACATACCGTGTGGTAAATGGGCATTATTGCAAATTATAATGGCAACGTTGTTCTCTATCAATAGGTTCAAGGCCGGCATACTGATATAGGTTTCAGGATGGTCGATAACTAAAAAGCCAATATCTTCAACGGGTATGGTCGCTTCCCTAAGTTCAGAGCTAATGTTGAGTTGAAGGTATTTACAACTGATAGAGGCCTTTTTTTCGATTAAAATAGATTTTTTCAGCATGTTTTACCAGTAAAAGCATACTAATGATAGTTATAATTACCTACTAAATATAAAAATGCGGTTCTACCGCGATCTTGATCGAAGAAATGATAGAATCAGTTTTGGTGGGCAGGTGCCACGGGACGGTAGAAAGGTCATTTCGCCCCCGGTATTGCAAAAAGGCAATTGGTGTGATTAAAAGGGGTATGGTCAAATAAAAGCGGGCTCGTGGCTATAGATTTTCTGATAGTTGGCGCGCCATTTTCTCAAGATCGATCCCCATTTGCTCTCGGTTGACCTTGATGATGGTCTCCTTCAGTGCTTTGGGTAAGTTTGAGTAGCCCACTTTTGCCCCCAAGATCATGCCGGCCACGGCCGCAACGGTATCGTTATCGCGTCCGTAGTTGACAATAAACTGTAGTGTCTTTTCGAAGTCTCCTTCACCAAATTGCAGGCCCGTTACCAAAATCTGCCAAATTTCACCGGAATGGAAAGCAATGGCTTTTTCGTCTTTTTCGAGTAGCCGGTATACCATTTCTTGTTCGGCCCAATCTTTCTGAGAGCCTATAAAACCTTTTGGCCTATTATAAACAAGGGTATCTTTCGCCATTTGGGAGTCGCTCAGGCCCAATTGTTTGACCGATAGCACACTCTTCATGGCGCGATCCGCCGTTACCGTTGCGATACGGCCTACCAACCTGCTATCTTGATAACCGTTGGGGTCTATAAAAAATGACGTATTCAGAATAGAATCCAGGTTTTGTGTACGCATGGCCATTTGTGTCATGGCCGCGACCAAGGCCGAAATATCTTTCGCATAGCCTATATCGAAAATAGCGTGGTCATAGGCTATCTTGTAGGCGTCCTCGGGGTTTTCAGATACTAGACCGAACATGGGGGTGTACAATTGTCCGGCACAAGACATTTCACCACCGTAGAATCTGTTTTGCGCTTTTTGATAGTCTTCCGCACTGGCTTGGTAGGCCAAGGCGACGCGTGCCCATTCTTTCACCCAATCGATTTTTTCGATTTGGTCGTCTAGTAGGTCGGGGTCGGTTTTTATGCCTTGGTGCGACAGGGTTTCGGCCAGGTCGTCATAATAACCACTGATAAATCGGGCAAAGGATAAAGCATTTTGATCGGATCGATGTGCCGAAAGGTAGCTGACCATCAGGTATTTCCAGCGGGTGTCGTCAGTGGTTGCGCCGGCCGCCAAGTTATGCTCCCAAGTACCTTCAGGTGATTGCTCGCGCAGGGCGGGGGTAAGTCCGGTGATGTACCCATATTTCAATTGAATGTCTTTGCGGTGCCACATCTCGGTAGATGCGCCCATGGCGTCACCGATTGCGGAGCCTACCAAGGCACCGAGAACCTTATCGTAGCGTTCTTCCTTTGTTAGTTTTAAGGTATCGGTCACATAGGCTACTTTTTTTGGTGAATTCAGTTCAATGGCTGAATTTTTTTGCTTGCAGGAAGTAATCAAAAGCGCTGTACATCCTATTAAAAAGAGTAAACTATACCTCATGATACGATCATTTCGTGTGCCGTTTGTAAAAGGTAGCGCTTTTCGTCGAGAGTGCGCACGATAGCAAGTTGTGCCAGCCCGATCAATCTCCGCATGATTTCTATACCGGCAACGTTTGCCATTAACTTTTCATCAATAGGACCATCATAGTGAAGTAGGATCTTGTTCATATAATCTATCTCGCCGGTGGCCAAGATCAGGTGTGCTGCCATAACACCAAGATCAAATTCTGCAAAACCGACAAAGGCGAATTCAGGGTCGATGATATAGAGGTTGTTCGTTTCCATCATCCAACTGCCGGGGTAATAATCACCGTGCAATAAAGTGTCTCCTTGTGAGAGGTATTTTTCGCCAATAGTCTTAATTATAGCTTTTAAGGCCTCATCGCCTTTATAAGCTTCTGCCAGGGCTTGAAGTCCGGGTTGAATGCTATCCAAGGAAAATCCATTGTCTTTAAGAAATGGCAGTACAAAAATATGCTCATGGTTCAGTCGCCGCATTTCAAGGTTTTGGGGAAAATCATCGGACACTTTTTTTCTATGGATCAGACCTATGAAAAAAACCAACCTTTCAAGATGTTTTACATTTATGGTTCTATTATGGTAGATGACCGACATATCTTCGCAATGCCCGAGGTCTTCTAATAGGAGTACGTTTTGAGCCGTGTCAAAACCTAAAATTTTAGGGATATGCGCGTTAAGGGCATTACCTTGAATAGCCTGATAGAACTGTTTTTCTACACGGATGCGTTCAAGTGGAGCCTCGATTTGTTGGTATTTTTGAACATAGGGGCGTGACTGTTTCAAGATGAAAGAACGTTCATTGGTCCTGATGCGCAGCACTACGTTCATATTGCCCTCCCCGGGCTTTTCAATGGCGACCAGGTATTCTTCGGGGTCGAGCCAACCTGATGCTCCTAGATAGTTTTCTAATTCGATTACGGGGGTTGAAAGGTCGAATGTTCTCAAGTAGGTATCGTTTTAAGTATCGAGCAATCTTCTATGGTAGTTGATCTGCCCTAAATGGTATGTCAAGTGGGTCGCCAAATGGGTCAAGAAATGCCCCGTGGAGGTTTTTTCTTTGAACACCAAAACCGGATAATCTTCATCTAATTTTGCTGGGTCTAAATTGGATAGGACCATATCAACAGCAGTTATGGTATCTTCTATTTTAGCGACCAGTTCATTTTTGGGAATATTTTTCGCTGAAAATTCAAGTTCTCTATTTCTAATATAACCTGTTTTACCCAGCTCTGCACCAATGAAAGCGTTAAGATTTCCAATGAGGTGCAGGCAAAGATTACCGCCAGAATTGGAAATACCGTCATCAATGACCCAAACATGCTCTTCGTTTTGGTAAGTCTCGATCTCCATTTTTAGCTTGTTGAGGTCTCTTTTGAATAAGGTTCTAAGTATTTGAATGTTCATCGTAGTTCAAAGTAGTTGAAAAGTAAAGTAACGAAAAAACCAGTACGCGTAAAAGTTATTGTTTTCATTCTATAGACAATTGCCTCCAGCCCCGAAGCCTCGGGGGAACCAGGTCAAGCCTATCTTTTGTCCAGGATTTCTTGTAGAATTCGTGGGTTGTCGATGACCTTTTCGATGAACTTCCGGCTTTTCATCCTTTTGATGAACCTTTCGAGATAC
>JBHJNU010000122.1:0-29777 GCA_050330515.1 Flavobacteriaceae bacterium
CGACGATAGTTCAGGGAGTAAATTGATATTCGAGGTCACTACGGAATATGCAAGAAACGCTGAAAATAAAATGTATTTGAACTACATCTCGTTTAATAATTCTTTCCGGTTAAAACAACCGCCGAAATTTACCTTGAAGCTTGCAGAATTGGAGGTTAAACGGTCACGGATCATACTTACCTTTAATAATATAGTAGATGCTTCGAACGCCCGCGATTACCAAAACTATAAGGCATTTTATAATGGTCAAAGCGTAAAATTACGATTGGCCGGTACAATGAACAACCAAGTTTTTCTATATCCAACTTTGAAATCGACAAGGCAAGTAAAGATTTGGGAGCAGCTTAAGGATGTAGCCCTAAAAGATTCACTTACTGAAGAGCACCTTACATTTGAGGTCAGTAATATTAAGGATGTAGCCGGTAATTTGATCAATGAGCGCACGTTAAAGGAATACCATCAATTTCGCGAATTCTTCGTTCAAGAGGTAAAGCCCAACACTCCAATGCCTACGGATAGTTTGTTTATGGACAAAAGAAAACCCATTTTCAAAGACCAACCCATTTCAAGACCCGAAAATTTCGGAGATTATTGGATGAACACCCCGCTCAAAACTATCGATAAGTAAAAAACCGCCTTCAAAACAAGTTCGAAGACGGTTTTTAGTTCAACAATTAATTAAATTATAGTTTGGCTGATTTAACCGTTTTAACGATCCTTCCGGCAATTTTATAAGGGTCTCCGTTCGAAGCTGGTCTTCTATCTTCCAACCATCCTTTCCAACCACTTTCTACAGTGGCAATGGGAATTCGGATAGAGGCACCGCGGTCAGAGATGCCATAAGAAAAATCGTGGATGGAAGCCGTCTCGTGCTTGCCTGTCAAACGTTGGTCGTTGAACTCGCCGTAAACGGCAATATGCTCATTTACCACAGGCCTAAAGGCTTCACATATTTTCTCATAAACATCTTTGGATCCAGCACTACGTAGCGTAGAGTTGGAGAAGTTGGCGTGCATACCTGACCCGTTCCAGTCCATATCTTTGCCCAATGGTTTTGGGTGGTACTCGATATAGAAACCATATTTTTCTGTCAATCTATCTAACATATAGCGCGCCACCCATAGTTCATCGCCTGCTTTTTTGGCGCCCTTGGCGAACAATTGAAACTCCCATTGACCACAAGCTACTTCTTGATTGATACCTTCAAAGTTAATACCAGCGGCAATACAAAGATCGGCATGTTCTTCCACTAAATCCCTTCCGTGAGTGTTTTTACCGCCAACCGAGCAATAGTAAAGTCCTTGAGGAGCCGGATATCCACCAATTGGGAAACCTAATGGCAATTGAGTGGCCGTATCCATAATAAAGTATTCTTGTTCAAACCCGAACCAGAAATCATTGTCATCATCATCAATGGTAGCTCTTCCGTTAGAAACGTGTGGCGTGCCATCCGCATTCATTACCTCTGTCATTACCAAAAAGGCATTGTTTCTCTCTGGATCAGGATAGATAGCCACAGGTTTTAGTAAACAATCTGAAGAACCACCTTCGGCCTGTCGTGTTGAACTTCCGTCGAAAGACCACATTGGGCAATCTTCCAATTTTCCCCCAAAGTTGTTGACCACTTTAGTCTTACTTCTCATGTTCTGTGTCGGGAAATATCCATCTAACCAGATATACTCCAATTTAGTTTTACTCATAATCAAGGGTTGTTAGTTTTACAAATTATAAAGACGAACAAAAATATGTTTTTTGTTGAATTATACTAATTTTCAGGGGGGTAAAAATCACCACCTGATTTAATTTTCAGAATAGCCCTAATTTTCGTGGGGATATTTGCCAAAAATATATTTTTTGATGGTAATTTTGACAATTATTGAATTGTTGTTTTCCTTAGAACCCTAACGCTGTGACATATGGCCAAAATGAGATTTGAAGCTATTTCAGAAAGTCGAAAGAGAAAGAGCATTACCATTGAAGAGATCGGTAGACGGTCCGACCTTTTCGGTCAAAATGTTTTCAACGCCAAGCGAATGCTTCAACATTTGACCAAAGATGCTTTGGAAAGTGTGAACAATGCGGTTTTCTCAGGTTCGAAGATAGACCGAAAGATAGCGGACCAAGTAGCCGAAGCGATGAAGGGTTGGGCGATTTCGATGGGTGCCACCCATTATACGCATTGGTTTCAACCGCTTACTGGGGCTACAGCGGAAAAACACGACGCCTTTTTCGACCTTTTGGCCGATGGCAGGGCTCTTGAGAAATTCGGTGGCGGCCAATTGGTGCAACAAGAACCGGATGCTTCCAGCTTTCCGAGTGGCGGCATCCGAAATACCTTTGAAGCTAGGGGCTATACGGCCTGGGATCCAACTTCTCCGGCCTTTATTTACGGCACCACTTTATGTATACCTACCATCTTTGTCTCCTATACCGGTGAGGCCCTCGACAACAAGGCCCCTTTGTTAAGGGCGCTAAGTGCAGTAGATGAGGCAGCAACCGCCGTGGCCAAGTATTTTGATAAGAACGTATCGAAGGTCAATGCTACCTTGGGATGGGAGCAAGAATATTTTTTAATTGATAAGGCATTGGCCGAATCACGGCCCGACATTATCATGACGGGCCGCACGTTAGTGGGCCATGCCGCCGCCAAGGGGCAGCAGTTAGATGACCATTACTTCGGCGTCATTCCTGCAAGGGTGCTAAGTTTTATGAGCGACCTTGAAAAAGAGTGTACAAGGTTGGGCATTCCGGTAAAAACGCGCCATAATGAGGTCGCGCCTAACCAATTCGAGTTGGCACCTGTTTTCGAGGAGGCGAATTTGGCCGTTGATCATAACCTGTTGCTCATGGATGTCATGGATAAAATCGCCAATAAGCACAGCTTTAAGGTACTGTTTCATGAGAAGCCCTTTGCGGGTATAAATGGTTCGGGGAAGCATAACAATTGGTCATTGGCCACGGATACGGGCGTGAATTTGTTGAGTCCTGGTTCTACGCCTATGAAAAACCTGCAGTTTCTGACCTTTTTCATCAATACCATAAAGGCGGTAGACACTTATGAAGAACTATTGCGTTCTTCGATCGCATCAGCCGGAAATGATCATCGCCTAGGGGCCAACGAGGCCCCACCTGCCATCTTTTCCATCTTCGTAGGTTCTCAGTTGAGTAGTGTTCTAGATGAACTCGAAGGGGTTTCGATGGGAAAACTGTCCCCGGAGGAAAAAACAGAACTGAAACTCAACGTGGTCGGTAAGATCCCAGAGATCTTATTGGATAATACGGATCGCAACCGCACCTCTCCCTTTGCCTTTACGGGAAACAAATTCGAAATGCGGGGTGTAGGTTCACAGACCAATTGTGCCAAGCCGATGACGGTGCTGAACACCATAGTCGCAAAACAGTTACAGGCGTTTAAAAAAGAAGTCGATGTACTTATCGAAAAGAAGAACCTCAAGAAAGACGAAGCCGTCTTCAACGTGCTGCGCGAGTATATAAAAACGTCAAAACGTATTCGTTTTGACGGCGATGGCTATAGTGATGATTGGGATAAAGAGGCGAAACGGAGAAAGTTGAGCAATAATAAGACCACACCTGAAGCACTTGCAGTTTTAACTTCGGCAGATAGTCTTTCACTTTTCAAGTCGATGGGTGTCATGAGCGAGGTTGAGGTAAAAGCACGGCAAGAGGTGGAGCTGGAAACCTACATTATGCGCTTGCAGATCGAGGGAAGGGTTTTCAATGAATTGATCTATAACCACGTGATTCCCGCAGCGATTTCGTACCAGAACAAGCTCATTCAAAACGTGATCGGCCTAAAGGATATTTACGGGGCAGCGCATAAAAAGTTTTCTAGTGGCCAACTCGGTATAATCGAACAGCTTGCTGAAAATATCGATGCAATTAAGAAAAAGACCGATGCGATGACCGACGCTAGAAGAAGTGCCAATAAATTAAAAGATACGTATAAAAAGGCTACCGCCTATAGTACAAATGTGAAAGCATACTTTGATGAGATCAGGCTATATTGTGATAGGTTGGAGCAATTGGTTGATGACCAAGAATGGCCCTTGACAAAGTACAGAGAACTTTTGTTCATTAAATAGGTCTTTTTTTAGGGATTCCCCTATTTTTGCGACAAACCGCGATCAATGAGTTCATCCCACAGTGAAAGATATAGCCAAAGAGGCGTTTCGGCCTCTAAGGAAGATGTTCACCATGCCATTAAAAATATAGATAAAGGACTCTTCCCCAAAGCCTTTTGTAAAATCGTACCCGATTATTTGACGGGTGATGCCGACTATTGTTTGGTCATGCACGCCGATGGTGCCGGTACGAAATCAAGTCTTGCTTACATGTATTGGAAGGAAACAGGAGATCTTTCGGTTTGGAAGGGTATCGCTCAAGACGCATTGGTAATGAACATCGATGACCTGATCTGTGTAGGTGCCACCGATAATATCATGCTCTCCTCAACGATAGGAAGAAATAAAAATTTGATTCCCGGAGACGTTATTTCGGCGATAATTAACGGCACCGAAGAACTGATTTCAGGCCTACAATCGTTCGGAATAAATATCCATTCCACCGGAGGCGAAACAGCAGACGTAGGTGATCTGGTACGCACGATTATTGTCGATTCTACGGTTACTGCCAGACTCAGACGAAGCGATGTCATTGATAATGCGAATATCAAGGCCGGCGATGTGATCGTAGGCTTTGCATCCTACGGTCGGGCGACCTATGAAAAGGAGTATAATGGCGGTATGGGCAGCAACGGTCTGACCTCGGCCCGCCATGACGTTTTTTCAAAGTATTTGGCCGAAAAATATCCTGAAAGCTTTGATGCCTCTGTTCCGGAAGAATTGGTATATTCGGGCAAAACAAAATTGACCGATCCGGTGCAAGGCGTACCCTTGAATGCCGGCAAATTGGTACTATCCCCAACAAGAACCTATGCCCCGATAGTCAAAAAAATCCTTGAAAGATATGATGCCAATGATATTCATGGCATGGTACATTGTAGCGGGGGGGCACAGACCAAAATTCTACATTTTATAGAGCAATTCCATATTGTAAAAGATAACCTTTTTCCAGTTCCGCCCTTGTTTAAATTAATTCAAGAACAATCGGGTACGGATTGGAAAGAAATGTACCAGGTTTTTAATTGCGGACATCGACTGGAGCTTTACGTGAACCAGGCTGTGGCACACGATTTGATTGACATAGCCGGTAGTTTTGGCGTAGAGGGAAGAATTGTGGGCCGTGTAGAAGAATCTCAAGAAAAAAAATTGACGATCAAAAGTGAGTTTGGAACATACCACTTTTAAGGCATACGAATACGTTTAAAACTGCGTTTTATATAGTAAAACCCAATTGCTATGGAAAGAAAACAGTTTTTAAGAAGTTTAGGTGCAGGGGCCGCATTCGCACTCACTTTTCCTTGTTTGCAAGGATGTTCTAAAGACGGTGAAAATGAAGACGGTAACATTGTTGTAGAACCGACCGGAGTAGATTTTACCATTGACTTGAACTCCACAGAAGCGGCCAAATTGGCCTCTAACGGGGGCTTTATCTTGAAAAATCTGGTCGTAGTGGTAAAAAACCTTGAAGGCGAATTCGTAGCCGCAAGTCAAGTTTGTAGTCACAAGTCCTATGACGAAGTGCGATTTAGTAGTGTTGACGGCGGTATTTTTTTCTGCGATGTACACGGATCGCGATTTGACCAAAATGGACAGCCTTTAAATCAAGTAGATAGCAATCCTGCCAGGGCCCTAAAGGTCTATCAGACCGCGCTGACCGAAAGCACATTAAGAGTTTTTGAATAATAGTTAAAACAAATAATTGCGACACTTCTCCCTCATTTTTTTCTTTTTTTGTGCTATCTCCGTCTTTTCGCAAGATTGGCAGGCAAGCTATCAAGAGGCAGTGAAAGCCTCGGCTGAGAATAACGAACCCATTATTTTGGTCTTTTCGGGTTCTGATTGGTGTGCGCCCTGTATTAAATTGGACAAGAACATTTGGCAGTCGCCCAAGTTTAAAACGTATGCTAACGAACATTATGTGCTCTATCGTGCTGATTTTCCCAGAAAAAAGGCCAATCAACTAAGTGCGGAGCGGACTATGGAAAATGTTGAACTGGCCGATAGGTATAACCCTAAAGGGTATTTTCCCCTTGTGGTCGTTTTGGATAAAAAGGGCAAAGTTTTGGGCACTACAGGATACAAGAAACTCACCCCGACCGAATATGTTTCACATCTAAATTCATTTATAAAGTGAAAATTCTGGTTTCACTTTTTTTTTGTTTCATAAGCCTTGGCGGTTTCACTCAAGAGCGCAAATATGTGACGGTTCAAAAGACCTTGAAATTAATGGGAAGCCGTTTCGATATAACGGTCGTTGCCGCAAACGAAGAACTGGGCTACATTTATATTGAAGAGGCTACGGCGGAAATTGAACGCATCGAGAATCTGATATCTTCGTGGAATGAGGATTCTGAAACCTCCGCAATAAATCGCAACGCCGGGATAAAACCGGTAAAGGTCAGTCTCGAACTTTTCAAACTTATAGAAAGGGCGAAGCAGATCTCAGAAATTACCGATGGTGCTTTTGATATTTCTTACGCCTCCATGGACAAGATCTGGAAATTTGATGGGTCGATGCAAAGAAAACCAACCAAAGAAGAAGTTAAAGCCTCTGTGGATAAAGTAGGATATCAAAAAATTGAACTTAATACTGAGAACCAAACCGTTTTTTTAAAACAAAAGGGAATGAAAATTGCCTTTGGGGCCATCGGCAAAGGGTATGCCGCCGACAAGGCAAAGGAACTGATGGTGTCTAAGCAGGTGGTTGCAGGTATAATCAATGCGGCAGGCGACCTGACCACTTGGGGAACCAAGGCAAGTGGAGAAAAGTGGCTTATCGGTATCGCAAACCCTCTAAGTAAGGATAAAATTTTTTCATGGTTGCCGATAGTGGAATCGTCTGTGGCTACCTCGGGTAATTATGAAAAGTACGTAGAGTTCGATGGTAAACGGTATTCGCACATTATTGATCCTAGAACCGGCTACCCCACCTTCGGCATTAACAGTGTTTCAATTTTCGCAAAAAGTGCCGAGCTTTGTGATGCACTCGCAACAGCCGTTTTTATTATGGGTAAGGATGCCGGACTCGCGTTGATAAACCAACTTGGCGGTATCGAGGTCATCTTAATTGACAGTGAGAACAAGATTCATAAGAGCAACGGAATTTTATTCGATACGATTAAGTAACTTTAAACAATTAAAAAAGTCACTGAATTTCTTAATAGCTTCCCGGTAAAAAAATAAACAGATGAAAAAAAGCGTACTGTTACTTCTTTTGGCGATCTGTTCAACTTCCTGCGTGGCCGTGAAAGAATATGATAAGGTTTACCTGAATGATGAAGAAATGGTGTTATCGGCAAAGGGTATGGAACGTTTTGAAACCAATTTCCAAATCTATCGAGAGGCATCCGCGGGAGCGAATGGGGGTAAGAGCGGGGGAGGTTGTGGCTGTAACTGAAAACTTCAATTGAAAAACTTTTTTTCTAGCTATCGGTAATGCACCGATCGGCGTTTCAATAAATCTAATTGTTCAATCCTTGAAAAAAGCCTTCTTCTATTTTACCTTTTTAATTGCGATGCAAGGGTATTGCCAAGACCAAGGTACTTCGTACAAGAAAAGGGTGTTGGAGACCGCTGAAGTAGATCTGCTTTTCAGTTATTATGGCCAAGATGGCAATAATGCTGCGGTTACCGGTGGTGAAGGTACCGAGCAACTTACAGACGCCACTTCTAGCATTGTGGTGAAGATACCGATGGGCGAAGATGATGTGTTGACGGTAGATGCGGGAATTTCTGCCTACACCTCGGCATCTTCGAGTAATGTAAACCCTTTGGATGGCAGTGCCGATCGGGTAGTGAGTCCTTTTAGTGCTTCGTCTGGGGCTTCACAACAAGATGTGCTGGCCTATTTCAATCCCACGTACCAGCATAGCTCCGATGATAGAAATACCATTGTGAATGCGAAAGCCTATGTGTCTTCTGAGTACGATTATTTTTCGGTTGGTTTTGGCGGCGGATATGCCCGACTTTTCAATGAAAAGAATACCGAAATCTCTATAAATGCCCAAGTTTTTTTAGACAAGTGGAACCCTCAGTATCCCATAGAATTGCGCAATGGTTTTTTTGACTCGCGCATTTCAGGAAACGGCAGCTATGCCCCAAACTTTACAGCTTTTGAAACGGAAACCCGTAATTCATACTCCATATCGCTTGGGTTCTCACAGATACTGAGCAAGAAATTACAAGGGTCTATTTTTATGGATGTTGTTTCACAAAACGGCCTGCTGAGCACGCCTTTCCAAAGGGTATATTTTGCTGATGCCAATGATTTTTTCATCCAAGATTTTCAATTGGCCGACGATGTTGAGCAGCTGCCCGATACCCGATTGAAAATTCCTATCGGGGCGCGATTGAATTACTTTATCAGTGATCGATTTGTATTACGAAGCTATTATCGGTTCTATATAGATAATTGGGGGATCACCTCGCACACGGCCAATATAGAAATACCCATAAAATTAAGCGATAGTTTTACCTTGTATCCTACCTATCGTTATTATGCCCAGACCGCGGCAGATTATTTTTATGCAAAGGAGCGCGCATTGTCAACGTTCGATTTTTATACTTCTGACTACGATCTGTCAAAGTATAATGCCCATCAGTACGGAATGGGAATTCGGTACAAAGACATCTTTTCGAAAGCCAAGGTCTTCACTTTTGGCCTTAAAAGTATCGACCTACGCGTCAATGGCTATGATCGCAGTGACGGACTCAATGCTTATATTATGAGTTTGGGTACTACTTTTGTTGGCGATTGAATCGGGCTTGAAATCCATCCAACATTTAGTCTAAAACCTAGCCGTTAGGGGAATTGACCTGAAGGACAAAGGAAATTTTGCCTCTTTAGAATCTACAAATTTATCGTAAATTCGCACCCTAAGCGAAGAAGGGAATATGATAGACAAACTCAATATTGTAAAGCAGCGTTTCGATGAGGTTTCTGACCTTATAATTCAACCTGACATCCTATCGGACCAGAAAAGGTATATACAGCTGAATAAGGAGTACAAAGACCTTAAGGCCTTGGTCGCTAAACGAGATCAGTACCTTGAGTTGAGCAATAATATAGAAGAAGCTGAGCAGATTATTGCTGATGGAAGCGATGCCGAAATGATAGAAATGGCGAAAATGCAGCTAGAGGAAGCCAAGTCTGGCCTTCCGATTCTGGAAGAACAGATAAAGTTGATGCTGGTGCCAAAAGATCCTGAAGATGCGAAGGATGTGGTCATGGAAATTCGGGCGGGCACCGGTGGAGACGAGGCCAGTATTTTTGCGGGCGATCTTTTCCGCATGTATTCGAAATACTGCGAATCGAAGGGGTGGAAGACCAACGTTATCGATTTAAGCGAAGGTACGAACGGAGGTTATAAGGAAATTCAATTTGAGATCACAGGTGTTGATGTCTATGGCACCTTAAAGTTCGAGGCCGGGGTACATAGGGTACAACGGGTACCACAAACTGAAACGCAGGGTAGGGTGCATACTAGTGCAGCTACCGTGATGGTGCTTCCGGAGGCTGAAGAATTTGATGTACAGATAGATCCAAAAGATGTTCGTATCGATTTTTTCTGTTCTTCGGGGCCAGGAGGTCAGTCGGTGAATACCACCTATTCCGCGGTACGGCTAACGCACCTTCCCACAGGCTTGGTCGCACAATGCCAAGATCAAAAATCGCAGCACAAGAACAAAGATAAAGCCTTCAGGGTGTTGCGTTCGCGCCTGTACGACATGGAATTGGCGAAAAGACAAGAAGAAGATGCCGCCAAAAGAAACAGCCAGGTGAGTAGTGGCGATCGCTCGGCAAAAATCAGAACCTATAACTATGCCCAGAGTAGGGTTACGGATCACCGTATTGGTTTAACGCTCTATGATTTGCCCAATATTATCAACGGCGATATTCAAAAAATAGTGGACGAATTGAGTTTCGTTGAAAATACCGAGAAATTAAAAGAGGCGTCGGAGGTATTTTAATGAAAATACCTAGATTGCAATTGGTAGACCACAGTTGAGAAATCACACACCTACCATATTGATTGAATAAAAACCTCTCGACTGTATTCGAAGACACCTTACTTTTATGACCACTCAAGAATTAGTAGCACAGATCCATAAAAAAAAATCGTTTCTCTGCATCGGTTTAGATACCGACTTGGATAAGATACCGGTACATCTGCTGCAAGAAGAAGACCCGATCTTCGCCTTTAACAAAGCGATTATTGATGCAACACACCATTTGTGTGTGGCCTACAAGCCCAATACGGCATTTTATGAGGCTAATGGTGTCAGGGGATGGATTTCCCTCGAGAAAACCATCAGGTATCTCAACGCAAAGTATCCTGAGGTTTTTACCATTGCCGATGCGAAAAGAGGAGATATCGGTAATACTTCTACGCAATACGCAAAAGCTTTTTTTGACGATTTGGAATTCGATTCGGTTACCGTGGCCCCTTATATGGGAAGAGATTCCATTGAACCCTTTCTGGCTTTTGAAAACAAACATACCATATTGCTCGCCTTGACATCAAATCAGGGGGCATTTGATTTTCAGACCAAGAAAGTTGACGGGCATGAACTTTATAAAGAAGTTTTACGAACTTCTAGAACCTACAACAATGCAGAAAATTTAATGTATGTGGTAGGTGCTACCAAGGCAGCGTTTCTTGCCGAAATACGAACGATCATTCCGGAAAGTTTTCTGCTGGTACCGGGCGTCGGAGCCCAGGGAGGCAGCCTTGAAGAAGTCTGTCGCTATGGCATTACCGAACAAGTTGGACTATTGATAAATTCCTCTAGGGGAATCATCTATGCGTCAAACGATACATATTTTGCTGAAAGTGCTGAGGAAAGTGCAAAGAAAATTCAAGTTCAGATGATGGGGCAGTTGGCCAAACTTGGATGACTATGACATCAAATTCTCTAAAACCTTTTTTATCTTATTAGCTTTCTGCTCAAAAAATTCGACCAATTTGGCATCGTTGATATTCGCAGCCTTTTCTAAAAAATTTTGATATTGATACTCCAACATATTGATGGCGTTCGTATGCGCTGCAATAGGGGTAACCGTACCTACCTTACAATATTGATTTTCCATAGTCTTACAAATAAGTTCTAGTAAATATACGCGCCAAACTTTTTTTTGGATGTATAGGATCGCCATATTTACCAAAAAATCGGTTCTATACTTTCTTGTTGATTATAACGCCATATAGATGTTGCATAATGTTCACTTTTTGTGTTAAATATTGCCTTAAAGATTACGGCTCTGATAAAAGTTTTAATACCTTGCATTGTTACCTTAATCCGGTATTCGTAGAACACTTTGTTGAACTATACCACATACCTTCACCAAGATTCAAAAGTCTGGGTTACTTTCGTGCATGGCGCAGGGGGTAGTTCGTCTATTTGGCATAAGCAGGTACGTGAGTTTCGAAAGTATTTCAATATTCTTTTGCTCGACCTCAGGGGCCATGGCGATTCAAAACCAAGTTTCAAAGATGCCTTTCAACAGAAGTACACCTTCGATGCCATTACAGAAGATATTGTTGAGGTAATTGACCATCTAGAAATCAAAAAATCACATTTTATCGGTATTTCATTGGGTACCATATTGATTCGCAACCTCGCGGAAAAGTACCCTGAAAAGGTGGAGAGTATGGTTTTGGGCGGCGCAATTATGAAGTTAGATTTCAGATCTCAACTACTTATGCGTTTGGGTGTTGTTTTCAAGTCAATTGTTCCCTATTTATGGCTTTACAAGTTTTTCGCGTTCATCATTATGCCGAACAGTAACCATAGAGAGTCGCGGTTGCTCTTTGTACGGGAGGCCAAGAAACTATGCCAGAAAGAATTTATCAGATGGTTTAAGCTCACTTCCGAAATCAACCCATTGTTGCGTTTGTTCCGCTCTCAGGATATAAAAATACCAACACTTTATGTCATGGGGGGTGAAGACCATCTTTTCTTACCGCCGGTACGTAAGTTGGTTCAAACGCACGAAAATTCAAGCTTACTTCTAATTGAATATTGCGGTCATGTGGTCAACGTGGAGCAACCCCAGATTTTCAACAGACTGGTCATCAATTATGTGTCGGATATCAGTTGGGAATCACTATTGGTTCAAGAATCAATGAAGCAACAAAGAACGCTACTTTCGAAGGTTTAGGGGATTAAGTAGAAAAAAGCACAAAAAAACCGGTGCTCCCACCGGTTTTAGCTAACTAACTAACTCAAAAATTACTAACTCAAAATATTTTAGGTGCACATTTCTTAAAGTACTACCGGTACGGCAATGTTCTTTTAAGCGTATTGCGATGTTGCATATGTTAAAAATTAAACGCGGTTCTTTTCAAAATATTGCAGTGAAGGCACCCTAATTTTGAAGACTTAATCCTGCATTCCGAAAACCCGTCGTAAAAGGTCTGATGTTCTTGAAGAGACCTTGGTACGTATTTCTTTTTCCTCAACCGCAATCATGGTGTACACGCCTTTCAAGGCCTCGCCCGTAACGTAATCCGTAAGATTCGGATTCACATCATTGGTCAATGGAATACTGTTGTACTTGGTGATTAGGTTTTTCCAGATTTCATCGGCGCCTACTTTCTCAAAAGAATTTTTAATAACGGGGTTAAACTTGTCGTAAAGTGCTGTTTTCGTTGTGCTTGTTAAGTATTGTGTGGCCGCATCGTCGCTGCCCAATAAAATGGTCTTAGCGTCATTGAAGGTTATGCCCTTCACCGCATCGACAAAAATCGGGGTCGCCTGGCTTACCGCATCTTCGGCCGCCCTGTTCAGCACCTTTAGCCCTTCATCTGCAAGTTTGCCAAGCCCAATATCACGTAGGGCCTTATCGACTTTCTGTAATTCATCGGGTAACATTATTTTGACCAGTTCGTTTTTGAAAAAACCATCGGTCTGGGTGAGTTTGGCAACTTGCTTGTCAATGCCAAGACTAAGTGCCTCGCGAAGACCATTGGCAATGTCGGCATTGCCCAAACCTTGGGTACCTTGAGGTAATTGATTCACAACTTGTTGCAGTTCTCCACAGGCGGTTGCTTGGAATATCAATAAAAACAGTAACATTTTTTTCATTTATATGGTGCTTTAAATTATTAGCTATTGCTTATTGGTAAAACGGTGGACCACCGACCATAGTATTCCGTTGGCGTTTAAAAATGAAAACGACTGATAACCAACAAATTTTGGTACCTTATGAAAATATCACCGTTTTGTTATTGTATACCATGGTCTTTCGTTGCACGTGCAATTTCACGGCCCGTGAGAGTACTATTTTTTCAAGATCACGGCCCTTGGCGATGAAATCGTTGATGGTGTGCGCATGGGATACCGTGGTGACATCTTGCTCGATGATCGGTCCCTCATCTAGGGCCTCCGTAACATAATGGCTTGTTGCCCCAATGATCTTGACCCCCCTTTCAAATGCCGCATGGTAAGGTTTTGCCCCTGCAAATGCGGGTAAAAAAGAGTGGTGAATATTGATGATCTTATCAGGATAGTGGTCTATAATCTTGCTGCTTACAATTTGCATGTACCGGGCAAGTACTATAAAGTTTATTTGATGTTCTGCCAGCAATGCCAATTGACGGTTTTCGGCTAGCTCTTTAGAGGTGGTGGTTACGGGAATATGATGGAAAGGAATATCAAATTGACCTGCTATAGATTGAAGTTCAATGTGGTTGCTAATAATGAAAGGAATCTCTACATTCAGTTCACCAGAGTTATAACGGCTCAACAGATCGTATAGACAGTGATTGTACTTAGAAACGAAAATGGCCATTTTTGGCACTATTTCATCTGTATGAACGCTCCATCGCATGGCATAGGGTTCAGCTATCTTTACTTCAAAATCTTTTTTAAAACTTTCGATGAATACTTCGTTTGCACCAAATTCACTTTCAAGTCTCATAAAGAAAACGTTGGCTTGTTTATCGACATGCTGATCCAGGTAGATGATATTTCCACCTTTTGTGTGAATGAATCCAGTTACCGCATGAACAATGCCTGATTGGTCAGGGCAATGAATAAGTATGGTAGTCTTCAATGGTCTCTATTTATTTTTCAAAATTAGAACAATAAAAACACCAAACCAGATTAAAAATGTGGTATTTCAAAAATACCAACTACTGGAGAACAGGCGATAATCGGTACGGAAATTTAAAAAAGTATGCTGATGCCAGGGATCAATCATTGTTCAGTGAACTCCGCCATTTTTTAAAGGTCTTGCGAAAACTTCTAATTTCTGAACGCAAAAGGTTAAGGTATTCTTTTTCCTTTAAACCATCTTTTTCTAGACCCAGGCAGTAAGAATTGATATTGTGGATCATAATACTAATAAACCGGGCACTGCGTATTCGTTCGGCATATGATTTTGATTCTTCCGCCAAAGCTATTTTTTCAGTAATTAACAACGAGTCGGTAATCAGTGAATCTGCTATGTTGTCACGTAGACTATTTGAAGAATAGAGTTGCAAAAAGTCTTTATTGAACGATACGTAAGACGCTAAAGCCCTACTTATTTCGCGCAATTCTATCGCCTTAGTATATAATGGTATGGCACCGAGGTTTCTATAGGGCATTTTTTTCTAAATAGCAATTCAATAAGGTAAAGTTACATCCAAAAAAACACAATTAACTTTATAATCGGAAGTAAAGTGGTATATTTACTTTAGAAATTAAATTAATTGAAAGTTTAACTAATGAATAACAATATTGATGAGCTAAATTGGAAGATCCTGGAATGTCTGCAGGCAAATGCGCGTGAATCGTTTGCCACCATCGGAAGAAAAGTTGGCTTGACGCCCCCCGCCGTTGCAGAGCGTATCAAGAAAATGGAAGATACCGAAATTCTTTTAGGATATAAGGCCATGGTATCGCATGCAAAGACGGGGCATCAGTTAAAGGCCATTATAACGTTAAGGGCGTTTATGGGAAAACTAAAGCCCTTTTTGGCCATCGTAGTTTCTTACGAAGAGGTCATTAATTGTTATCGCATCACCGGTAATGAGAATATTGTTATGGAGGTTGTGCTTAAGGATCAGTTTCACCTGGAGAAATTTATTGACAGACTTATTCAATATGGAGAGACGAGAACACACATCATCTTATCGAATGTGGTTTCAAATGCGCCGATATTAAAATAGGGGCTGCGACGTGGAAAATTTAATAGTGTTTTTAAATATTATTTTTTTCTATTAAGGAAGTCGTTTTTTGGGTTCGGGGTATCAACTTTTATGATAGCACAAGAATGACTTAAACAGAAGTACAACTTCGAATCACTTGAGTTACGAGAAAATCGATCAGAAAATAAATGGCTTTAGTTGTACGAAAGCGATTTTATCGCTTATTTTATGTTCATGGAAATAGATAAATTCAACGCATACCTGCAGATTGCCATAGATAAGGCCGTTTTCTTCTTACCACGAATTGTACTCGCAGGTATCGTACTTTGGATTGGGTTCAAAGGGGTCAAAAAATTGGTGCAGTTGTTCGGGCTAGCGCTTGAAAGAACCGGTTTTTCAGAAACATTAAGACCGTTTTTGACCTCCACCATCGGGGTCATTTTAAAGGGGGCCGTACTGTTCGTAATCGCTTCGGTAATCGGGGCAGACCTTACCGGGCTTTTTGCAATACTGGCAGCTGCAGGGTTCGCCATCGGAATGGCCCTGCAGGGTAGCTTGGGAAATTTTGCGTCCGGAATATTGATCTTAACCCTAAAACCCTATCAAATAGGCGATTGGATCCAATTGGATGATAAGTTCGGCAGGGTAGAGGAAATAGGTATTTTCAGTACCGATGTTCTTACGCCCGGAAATAAGATTTTGATCATTCCAAATTCTATGGTCACGGAATCGATCGTGACGAACTTTTCAGAACGGGGTAAAATCAGGTTAGAGCTTAGGGTAACCATGCCCTATGATGAGAGTTTCCCCAAAGTAAGGCAGATTATTGTCAATGCCCTTCTTGAACTACCTGTAGTGTTGAAAGAACCGCTTCCTGAAGTGGGCATCGAAAATTTCGACTCCCATAATGTACAGCTTCTCGTTAGACCCTACGTGATGCCAAGTGATTATTGGGAGGTTACCTTTGAGGCGAACAGGGCCATAAAAGCGGCATTCAGCATAAATAATATTAAAGTAGCTTACTCGGAGGGAGTGGAAATGGGTGCCATCGGGGAATGATATTCGCTAAAAAAGCCATGCCATCTAAAATTATAACTTACTTTTAGATGTCATAATTTTTGGCGAGATTTTTGATGCTATTACGGTTACTAGCCAAATTGATTATATGAAAAATTTATTTTTGTTCTTCTTACTATCCTTACCCGTATTCGGGATCTCGCAAGATCTGATTTTGAAAAAGGGTATTATAATTGACGATGTAATGGTCAACGACACCTTGACCGAAACATTTGCGGTATACCTTCCCACCACGTTTGAAATGACTAAGAAGTGGCCGGTGGTTTTCGTGTATGACATGCAAGGTAGAGGTAAACAGGCGCTGAGTATGTTTCGTGAGGCTGCCGAAGAACAAGGTTATATTTTGGCGGCATCAAACAATGTAAATGATTCATTGCCACTTTCTAAGAACATTCTGGTTTCGAACCGAATGTTCAATGCTATTTATAATTTGCTGCCTATTCAAATTGATCGAACTTATACGGCGGGTATTTCTAGTGGAGCCCGTGTGGCATCGTTGATCCCCATGTTCATTAAGCAGATCAAGGGTGTTATCGGTTGTGGGGCCCCTGTTGCCAATGCAGAAGTATTAAGTAGTAAAACCCCCTTCCATTTTATTGGTATCGTTGGCGTGGAGGATTTTAATTACACGCCAATGCTCAATGCCCAGATCATACTTAACAAGCTGAAATTTCCGAACACGCTTCTTGTTTTTGATGGTGGCGCCGAATGGCCACCGGCGAGCTACATCGCCAAGGCCATGGAACTGTTTACGCTTTCGGCCATGGCCAAGGGGGTAGTATTGAAACAAGAAGATGTAATACGTGGTAGCTACAAAAAAAATCTTGGTGAGGTAAGTGCCTTGATTTCTTCGAACAAGCTTTTACAGGCCAACAAATTGTTGACCGAAATGATGGCTATCTACCGCCCGCATATGAATGTAGATTCCTTAAGGGAAAGTTCAAAAACATTGCGCAAGGGCAGTCTTTTCAGATCTCAGAGTCGAAGTGAAAATGCCGCTCTATTTAAGGAGTGGCTGATAAAGGAAGACTATTCATATTACTTGGAGGAAGATGTGCTCACGTATAACTACAACAATTTAGGTTGGTGGAAATATCAGATGGAAGAGCTTCAAAAATACCAAAAAAGCAAGGATATTTTCGAGCAGCAAATGAGCAAACGTTTAAAGGGGTATGTCAATGCGCTCATTGCCGATAATGTAGATCTTGTTAAAATGGATAGCCCGGTAGATGAAGAGGCCTTGAACTTTTTATGGATGGTAAATACCGTTACCGATCCAACTTCGTATGATCCTTATTTGAAGATTATAGCATTTAATTCTAAAGTTGAGGACTATGGTACCGCCTTGTTCTACCTAGAAGAGCTTCTGAAAAATGGCTATACCGACCAAGAAGCCTTGTATTCGATTGATCATACGGCATTATTACGGATCTCTCCTGAGTTCAATGAAATTGTGGCCAAGTACCTGAAAGAAGCACGGTACGATGTTATTGACGAATGAATCGCGGTATATCTTCCAATTTCCAATCGATGACCAGACCTTTGGCAATGGATTCAGCGATTTCCTTTCCGTATAACAGTTCGCAAAGATATAGTGCCGCTTCAAAGCTTTTGGCACCGCCTGCCGAGGTAATGTATTTTCCATCATGCACGAACAATACGCTATCCTTAACAGACAGGGCGGGAAACATTTTCTTATAGGTATCGATATCACTGGGGAAGGTGGTCGAGGCCACATGATGCAATAAGCCCGCTTTAGCCAGAACAAAGGCGCCATCGCAATGACTGGTCATGAAAAGCGCATCGCTATCGACCCGTTTTACGAAATTCAGCATTACGGTATCCTTTAAATCAGTATCTAAATGATGCTCCGCACTAGGTACTACCAAGATGTCAATTTTAGGAAGTTCGTCGGCCGTATAGTCATAATCGGGTAAAATTCGAACTCCCTCAAAGCTGGTAACCGGCTCAAGGGTGTTGGCAACGGTAAAGGTATTCATGGCCTTGATGCCCTTACGGAACTGGGTATGCTGAAAAATATCGAAAGGCGCGGTAAATTCTGTATTATAAGTACCCTGCATAATTAAAAAGGCCACATTGTACCTGTCGGCCGCCAGTTTGGGCAACACTCTTTTTTCAGACGAATTCTGAGAAGTGGTGACCGGCACATTCTCGACCTTTTTAGCGGTATCGATACAAGAAACAAAGATGGTAACCAGAACCAACAAAGAAACTAATGCCTTCATCACAATTGTTTTTCTGCTTGCAAAGTACGACCAAAATCTCAAAAAGAAGAAAGCGCGATTAATCGTATTTTTATGCCTTAAATCGTTGATATGAGATTATTGATTTTGGCACTAGGTGTTTCTATGGCGCTATTGGCCTGCAAGCAAGATAAGAAGTACCACGATGCACCTAAAGAGGAAACGGCCCCAGTAGTGCGGTCCAATTCGATAAAGGCCATTTTAGACCATCGAGAACAACTGAATAATACCTTTAAAAACCCCGAGACCTCGCCTTTGCCGGACCGTTACCGAAAAGATTTCGAGACCTTGGATTTTTTTCCTCCAGACACCACCTACATCGTGAAGGCTAAATTGGTACGCACATCCGATGCGTTGCCGTTTTTAATGCCTACCACCACAAATGAACAAGAGCGGGAGGTGGTATACGGTATCGTATATTTTCAACTGAACGGGAAAGACCATCGGTTAGAAATTTACCAGAACGAAGAATTAAAGTTGAAAGAAGGTTTTGAAGATTACCTGTTTTTACCCTTTACCGACCAGACCAATGGAGAGGAAACCTACGGGGGTGGACGATATATTGACCTTAGGGTACCGCAAACGGATATGATGACCATTGATTTCAACAGGGCGTATAACCCATATTGTGCCTACAATAAAAAATATTCTTGCCCTATCGTACCACGGGTTAACCATCTTGATACCAAAGTTTTGGCCGGTTTAAAAGATTTTGAAAAAGATATGAATGATTAAAAAACCCCAATGTTGCCATCGGGGTTTTTCGAACTGTTCAAAACTATAAATAACACAACCAATTAAATTCAAATTTTTAGAAGGAGTAGATGGCTGCCAGTACGAAAGATGAAAGACCTGCCATTACTTCACCATCAGAGTTTACAAAGACATCTTCAGATGCACTGTCCAATCTAAATTCAGGCTTGATAATCAAGTCTCCGATTGTGGCGCTACCTGTTAAGGTTAATGCAAAAACGCTCATGTCTCCATCAAAGTTGGGGTCTGGCGATGTTCCAATTGCCCCAAAACCTTCAGTTTCCGTAAAATATTCACCCCTTAGACCAATGGTAAAATTTTCAGAGGTTGCAAGTTGAGGGTATAAAGCCACACCTGCAAAATTTCCGATACCATCATTTTCGTCCCCATTGAAATAAGCAGCGTTAAGTCCTAAAAAAAACTTTTCCGACAAATCAAATCCTCCAGTATAATCCAGCTCGTAAGACCCGTTATCGATCAGTAAATTTAAGAATTGGCCACTAAATCCTAGTTGCGCACCGTAAGCGTATAAGCCGGTGGGGTTGAACTCCGTTAAGTCCGTTTGGTTCATTACCGCAAGCATTAAACTAAAATCATCAGACAAGGTGAAATCAGCCCTCAAACCTGTATGAGAAAACGGTCCAAAAGAAAACAAGTAAGAAGTACTATAGTTGAAGTTTGCAACCGGAGAAATGACTTCATACCCTAAAAAAGTATTGAAATTGCCCAAGGTTAATTTAACGGATTCGCTAACATTCCAATAAGCATAAAGCTGGTTTACGATGTTGCCAGTTGCTGAATACATGGGCGAAGCAAAAACCGCATCGGTACCTCTAGGGCCAAACACAAGATCAGCTACAAAACCTACTTTTTCACCTTCATAGCTTCCTACTACATTGGCCATGCCCAAAGCAAAGCCAGGCAATTGAGCAAAAGAACTTTCTGGCGCTACATAATTCGGACCAGAATTCGCTGCGTTTAAATTTGCCCTGTAGTAAGCATCAACGGAACCGCTGAAATTGAATTTAGGTTTGGATTCCTCCTCTTCTTCTTGTGCAAAAGTTGCCATAGTAGAAAAAATCATAAAGGCCAGTGCAAGAAGTTTTTTTACGTATGTTATATTTGTAATCGCTTTCATAAATTTAGATTTTAGTTTCCCTTTCGGGCATGGTTAAAGTTTGCAATGTGTGCCCGCAAGCCGCATTGGTTGTGAAAGTTGAATGAAACGGAGCGTTCTGCAAAGCGCTCCGTTTTCAGTTAGTATTTACTATTCGTTGGTGAAGTCAGGGTAGGCATCCATGCCATGTTCGTGAAGGTCAAGGCCTTCTACTTCCTCTTCTTTTGATACTCTCAAGCCCATAATGGCCTTTAAAGCACCCAAGATAATTAAAGAGCTAACCACACAGAACCCCCCGATAATTAACACTCCATAAAGTTGCGTCAAGAACTGGGCGCCACTGGCCATTTTACCAAAAATACCAACAGCAAGGGTACCCCAAATTCCGCATATCAAGTGAACGGCTACTGCACCTACGGGGTCATCTAGTTTTAACTTATCTACAAGTGCCACCCCAAGTACAATAATGATACCGGCAAGAAGGCCGATGATCACCGCTTCGTTGGGAGACATTTGGTCAGCACCGGCAGTGATACCTACCAAACCACCTAAGATTCCATTTAAGAACATCGTCAGGTCTAGATTTTTGTACAGGATATAGGAAAGAATCATCGCACTAATACCTCCGGCGACCGCGGCCAAACACGTAGTGACCAATACAAGGGAGGTTAATTCGGGATCCGCGGATAGTACCGATCCTCCGTTAAATCCGAACCAGCCCAACCAAAGGATCAACACACCTGCGGTGGCTAAAGGAATGCTGTGGCCAGGTATCGCCTTCGGTTTTCCATCATCGCCAAATTTTCCGATTCTTGGCCCTAGTAATGCAATGGCTACCAAAGCTGCCCATCCACCAACGGAGTGTACCAAGGTTGATCCGGCGAAATCATAGAAACCCCAAGTATTAAGGAAACCACCACCCCATTTCCAGGCACCTACTATGGGGTAAACAA
Source organism: Flavobacteriaceae bacterium (assembly GCA_050330515.1). Classification (GTDB taxonomy): domain Bacteria; phylum Bacteroidota; class Bacteroidia; order Flavobacteriales; family Flavobacteriaceae; genus Maribacter_C. The sequence continues at coordinate 21,442 of JBHJNU010000122.1, forward strand.
GACCCACGTAGAAGATGGTAAAGATCATAAAAGATCCTATTTTAATGCGCTCTGCAACAGCACCTGAAACAATGGTAGCTGCGGTCGCGGCAAACATTCCTTGAAAAAGAAAATCTGTCCAATAGGTATATCCCGCATTATAGGCAAGATCCAGACCGCCCTCGGCATTTAAAGGTGCTTCTAGGCCAAACCCGGCAAACCCAAAAAGGCCTGCAGAATCTTCGGCAAAACCGGGGTACATTAAATTGAAGCCCCAAGCATAATACAGAAGTAACCCTACCGAAATGATAAAGATATTTTTAAATAAAATGTTGATTGTGTTCTTTGACCTGGTCAAGCCGATTTCTAAGAAGGCAAAACCTGTATGCATGAAGAATACCAAAGCGGTAGCCAACATCATCCATACGTTATTCGCTGTAAATAATCCTGCGTCCATTTTCTATTGATTTAGTTAGTGGTTAATTAGTTGATTCCAGCGCTGCCGCTTTCTTTGGTTCGTATTCTATAAGCCTCCAAAACTTCCGATACGAAGATTTTACCGTCTCCGACATTACCTGTGCCGGCCGCTTCTAAGATGCAGTTAACGGTGCGTTCTAAAAAATCATCGGAAACGACTATCGATAGATGTCGTCTTTGAATATCGGTTGTACTATAGGAAATACCTCTATAGACATGCCCTTGTTTTTCATTGCCAACCCCAGTTACATCCCAGTAACTAAAAAAGTTGACCTCGATTTCATGAAGTGCCTTCTTGACCTCATCGAACTTCGATTTTCTAATAATTGCCTCGATTTGTTTCATTTGATAAATTATTTATTTGATTTAACTGGTGTTCTCTAAAGTGCCAAATGTATGTTAAATAAATTAGCACCCCCAAATTCAAGGGGGTATTGCTATCATTTTTATAACTATAATAATTTAGACCCATAAAAATTAAGGGTATGTATTATTTATTCTAAAAAAAATAACAATATGAATGGTATTTTTTAAGCGAACTCCGAAATTTTTGAAAGAAAAGAGGTGTTTTGTTGTTTTTTTTGAGGATTGATCAAAAAAAGACACAAAAACGCATTATTGATGATTTTGTAATAAAGTATGGGGTGGTTGTTATATTTACAACAATTTGGATAACCAGAGACCCAAGGCAACGGCGCTAATGCCTACCACAATACTGGCTATGGTATAAAGCGAAAAATGGAAGAGTTGGCCTTCACTCAAAAGTGAGTGTTCTTCAAATGCAAAGGCCGAGAAGGTGGTAAAGCCTCCACAGAAACCTGTGGACACCAATAAGGTCTGGTTTGCTGAAAGATAGTTGCTTTTAAACGACAGCCCCAAAATAATACCGATGAGCAGACAACCTAGGGTATTCACTAAAAACGTCCCTAAAAAGAAATGTTGGAAATAAGTATTTAGATTTTTTGAAATGGCATACCTTAAAATGCTACCTAACCCTCCCCCTAAAAAAACCAGAATCATTTGTCGCATACCCAAAGGTATAAAACTATACGGCGTTTTTGAATTTGGAGGAATCTAAATCTAGCGGAAAAACTTTAGAAGCGTTGGCTTCTTGACCATGGGTGGATGATTTCTTCCTTTGGCCCGCCAAACTTAGGCTGAAGAACATCATGGCTGCATTGACAGCGATTATGATAAATAGTATGGTAAAAAAAATTGTCATTGTTATTGCCCCTTATACGATGAACAACGCAAAATTACGTTGTTTAGTATATTATACGTGTCAAAAAGCAAAATTGTTGTCAGAAAATACGTTTTTACGACTCTGCTAAAAAAATTCTTAATTTTTAAGTAAATACTTAATTAAGAACAGTATAATAAGGAATATAAAGAAGAAAATACCTACCCATTTAACACCTTTGTAGTTCTTGACATGTAATTTTTTGTCTTTTTTATAAGATAGCACGATGATGATGCCAAAACCTAGTGCAAAAACTGCCGCAAAAATTAATTGTCCGGTACTGAACATATTTCCTATTTTTACGCAAAGCTACTATTTAATAGAACGAGGTGCTTTAAACATTATGGATTGTGTTGAAAATTATTTTTTTGTTTGTTCCAACGCTAATTTGACCAAGATCAGAGCGCCAAAGAAGAAAAAAAGACTAAAAAACGAGAATGGACTGGTATTTTTTACAAATCGAAAAAGTTTGGATCAGGTCGCTCTTTATTTTCCAAAAAAGAACTAAAGGATGAAAGATAAGCTTGCGGCAGTAGAAATGTTTCACCGATCATTCGGTCTTGGGGTGGGTGCAACTATGTGTGCCGATCTCGGTGAAAGTAAGAATATGCTACGTTTTAATTTAATGGACGAGGAGAATAAAGAATATCTTGAGGCTGTTCAGAATAACAACTTGGTAGAGGTTGCCGATGCCCTGGGCGATATGCTTTACATTTTATGCGGCACTATATTGGAACATGGTATGCAGCATAAGATCGAAGCCGTTTTTGAAGAAATACAACGCAGTAACATGAGTAAATTGGGTGCCGACGGTAAACCCATTTACCGAGAGGACGGAAAAGTGTTGAAAGGTCCGAATTATTTCAAACCCGATATCAGCGGAATTTTGGATAGCTAAGTAAACATCAGGAGTAAAAGCATTTATAGAAGAATGCCTTTAACCGCTGTGTTCTCAAATCACCTGCCTTGGCATCGGAAAATTCCATTACGTTTTGATATCTGATAAGCTGTATAAACCGGTCTCAGTGCACTTTTGGTGCATTTCCATACTGGGTTTCTCGCCCATTTCCACAATTTCTTCAAAAGAATCGGCTTGCAAAGTCGTTACCCAGGCCCAGCTCAAAGATCATAGCGGATAGTTTTATAAGCGCCGAATTTTACCCTTTTATGATAGGGGAGTCTTGCTACATCAACCTTAACATTTAGTGGTTAACCAATGGTACTGTGACTTTGTTGAATTTAGGGCAAAAAATGCTTTGCCAATTTAGTTCACCATGAAAAGGGCGTTTGCGAAAAACAGCTTCCCGTTTTCCCAAAAGCCTCTGAACAAGGGGTTGTCTACCATATAAACCACCGTACCCCTACCATAGGCCTCGACACCAAAGATCAAGGTTTTGTCAATTTTATTTTGGGCCTCACTGCCGGCAAATCCTGCTACAGGGCGGTTCTGGCCTTCCTCTAGGTACACCACATTGCCATCGCTAAGGTATTCATAGGCATCGCTACCCAGTTTGAGCGTAAAATAACTATCCTCATACCCAAAGGCCAAGGGGTGGGTATTATCTACCTTTGACTTGAAAATTGCTCCTGTAATTTCATTCTTAATCTGTTCACGTTCTGACTCTTCGTAAATCTGAACCGTTGCAGCGCTGTCTTTTTTCGATTTTTTAATTTTTAGGTCAAATCCGTTTTCGCCCGTTAGCGGGCTCATGGCACTGCCCATAGTAATCAGTTTGCCCCCATTTCGCACCCATTCTTTAATTTCCTTCAACTTTTCAGATGACATAAAGTTTTTATAGTCGCTACCATCAGGAAGTATCAGAATGTCATAATCGGCGATATTTACACGGTTCATATATTCTGAATCGATGACCGCTAAAGGGTAGTGTAGTTGCTGCTCGAAAAAGTGCCAGATTTCACCAAATCTGAGCGAGGAAGCCGGATCGCCCGAAAGAACGGCTATTTTACCATCGTCGACCATTTGAACGTGGCCTGATCCAAAATCTTTACCTTTTTCAACAAACCCGGTTTGTGTAGGGGTCAAATCTACCTGGTGCTTGTGAGCTATCTCGGCGAGTTCTTTGAGGAAATTAGGTTTATTCTTATTATCGGCCCTTGTAATGATCAGGGTTCCCCTGTCAAAATTGTTTCCATCCAAGGCAAAGGGTTTTTTCGAAAAGCGAACCCGTATACCATGGATTATGAGTTCGGCCAAGAAACGGGCATCTTTCATACTGTTCCAGTCTGTCAAGAAGGCATAGGCGCTCTCCTTCAAGGTTACCTCGGTTCTATTTTCCTTTGAATAAACTCCCCCCGTTAGCGGTGTGGTGGTGGCTATCGCATCCAAACCATAGGCATGGGGCAGTGACCACGCAGTGATATCATAGGTCAGTGAGTCGGTCAATTTTGCATTTGGCTCGAACAAAACTTGCACAAGGGTTCCTTTGGGTTGGTCACTGGGTACGATCAGACTTTTGTTCGAGGTAAGCAGACTACCCATTTTACCGGTTCTGTAATTGAACCCTTTTATGGTTGCCTCATTGCCTGAGGTATATTTGATTTCATGTTGGTCAAGCAATTTGGTAAGGGCATCGATTTTATCGGCATCACCGTTCATCGCATAACTTTTATAGATAAAGTTTTTGTCGGTGTAGAATTTCTTGAATTCATCGTTGAGTTTTTGGGCATTTTTAGAGGCTACTTCTACTGTAGAGAGGCCGGTTGTGTGGTGATGCGCGATCCTATCCTTTAGCGTCAGGGTATCGCCATAACTGGTGATAATACCTAGGCCCGCCCTTCCGCTACCGCCCTGTTCATAGGTCATGCCTATGCCGCCATTATAGGTGGGGTAGGTGTCGCCATAACTGGGGTATAGCAGATCGAAGACCTCTTTGGTGAAATAGAACCATCCGTTGGCATCGAAATATTTGGCGTGGTTCTTACCTATTGTTTTCTGAAATTCCCGCTGAAAAGGGGTAATTACTTCGTGAAATGGTTCTGCCGCCGGGGCGAAATAATACGGATTATTAACGCCCTGCTCATGAAAATCGACATGTACATGGGGTAGCCATTTGTTGAAAAACTTCAGTCGCTGCTGACTCTCTACCTGGGTCAACCATGCCCAGTCACGATTTAGGTCGAACATATAGTGGTTGGCACGGCCGCTCAGCCAACCTTCATGGTGCTCTCTACTATTGGGATCAACGTTGTAGGGGGTATTCTTGTTCTCATTGTACCAATTTACGTAACGATCACGACCATCGGGGTTGATACATGGATCGATGAGCACCACGGTATTCTCCAAATAATTGGCCTTTACGGTCAGCAGCTCGTAAATGGTCTGCATCGAAGCTTCGGTACTGACACTTTCGTTGCCATGCACATTGTAACTCATCCAAACGATGGCCTTTGTCGGGTTACCTTCGCCTACTGTATTCTTCATGTGTTCTTCGCGAATACTTTCCAAATTCTTAATATTATCGGCAGAACTGACATAGGCCAATAAAAGCGGTCTTCGTTCATTGGTCTTGCCGTACTGGGTCAATTGAACCCTGTCGGGTACGGTAGAGGCTAAATAGTGATAATAGTCGACCACTTCATGGTGTCTTGTAAATTGGGTACCCAGTTCATAGCCCAGAAATTCAGAGGGCGATTTCAGTTCTTGGGCGGTCGCAAAAATGGAAATGAAGAATAATGTGAAGAGTACAGTTTTTTTCATAAAGAGGTAGTTTTTGGCGTAATCTCAAATCTAATAAATAAAACTTACATCTCGGGCCATATATCTTTGACAGGTGCAGTTTTTAGGATGAAGTAATTAATGTAATTTTAGCACGTCTAAAACCAAGGAGTTTTATATTTAAGGACATTTTTAAAAAAGTGAAATCATTTTCACTTCGATTTCGGATCAGATACAGCCCAATTTAAGGATATGGTAACATCGATTTTTGAAATTGGAAGTTGGAATCTGGTGCTTGGAATTTTATTTTTATATGGACGTTGATTGTTTATCCTTCAAAAAGACCGGCTATTTTTCATCGCTGATCTGCGATTACGTTGAACAAAAAGAAGGCTTAAAGCCATTTTACAATAGATTTCCTTTGTTAGGTAACTTTGAGGGGCAGCTTGAAGAGAAAACATTAAGTTTTCCTGATAGCAACCGAGAGATACTTTATGATGCGCTTCAAAAACAGTATGGCCATACCAAGACTTCAAAGAAGACCTTGGATCACATAAGGCAGTTGAAAGAGCCAATTACCTTTACCGTTACAACCGGGCATCAATTGAACTTGTTCACCGGACCCTTATATTTTTTATACAAGATCATTAGCGCCATTAATCTTTCAAAGGCACTTAAAAAGGAATACCCAAAGTATAATTTTGTTCCTGTTTATTGGATGGCGACGGAAGACCATGATTTTGAAGAGATCAACTACTTCAATTTCAAAGGAAGGAAAATACAATGGAACAAGAAAACCAAGGGCGCCGTTGGACACTTAAGTACCGACACCTTGAAGGAGGTTTACGATGCTTTTTCGAATGCCTTGGGCACCACAACGAACGCCAATAGGCTAAAGGATTTGTTCACAAGTTCTTATCTTGAAAACAAAACCCTCACAGAAGCTACCCGTTTTTTGGCCAACGAACTTTTCTCGGAGTATGGTCTTGTGATCGTAGATGGTGATGATCGAGAATTGAAAAAACTTTTGGTACCGTATGCTAGGCGAGATATTTTCGAGAACCTTTCATTTCATAAGGTATCAGAATCCGCTAGTGCACTGAAAAGCTTATCCGATAGTTACAATATTCAGGTTAACCCTCGCGAAATCAATTATTTCTACCTGAACAAAGGCTTGCGTGAAAGGATCATCGAAAAAGGAGGACGTTACTTTGTAAACGATACCAAAATCGAATTTTCAAAGGAACAACTGCTCTTCGAACTTGAGAACAACCCAGAACGATTTTCACCGAACGTGATCACAAGGCCATTGTACCAAGAAGTGATTTTACCCAACCTCTGCTATATTGGTGGTGGCGGCGAAATTGCATATTGGCTTGAATTGAAGAACATGTTCGAGACAATGGGGGTTACTTTTCCAATGCTACTACTTCGAAACTCAGTGTTGATGTTGACCGAAAAACAAGGTGAAAAGCTACAAAGAATGAATTTGTCGGTAGCGGACCTTTTTTTAAAACAGAACAATTTGATCAATAAGAAAATTCGTGAGATTTCGAATGTTGATATTGATTTCTCTCCACAAAAACTACATTTAGAAGAGCAGTTCAAAATGCTTTACAAATTGGCCGAACAAACAGACGCCTCTTTTCTTGGAGCGGTAAAGGCGCAAGAGATCAAGCAGAAAAAGGGGCTTGACCATCTTGAAAAACGTTTGCTCAAGGCACAAAAACGGAAATTAAAAGACCAGGTTACCCGAATGACCACCTTACAGAACGAGTTGTTTCCGGGGAAATCATTACAAGAAAGAAATCAGAATTTCTCAGAGTTCTATCTTGAAATGGGTTCGGCATTGATTCCAGCCCTAATAAACGTCTTAGACCCCTTAAAACAAGAATTCGGTATTGTGAAGTTTTAATTGAAAAATAGTAATAGCATAATCTAAAGGCCGTAAACTTTAAAGTTTGCGGCCTTTTGTAGTTATCCATTTTTTGTGTTGGGTTACTACTAAAAAGCGAATAAGGATAGTTATGAAATTGAATAATTAAATACTACTGGATTGTTGCGGCGCGATAATAAAAATAATCTTGTTACCCTAAAAAGGTTTACCCAGGTTTCTTCCTTTACCAGTTGGCATAAAAGGATAGTTTTTCAACCAAAGCGGTTTATTCGGTGTTTGACGATTGAAAAAAGCAGGGGCGCAAACATTTTTTATACATTATCGGAGTAAACCTTAATAGTCAGATCTTTTTCTGCGAAAAGTTTAATCAGCGCTTCGCTAAAGGAGATTTTTGAACTTTTCTTTGTTAACGATTCTTGAAAGTTTGAAGTATTCATTGTAAAGCGGATTTGGGTGAAAGCAGTAAAGTTATATAAGCGATCGTGGGGGAGGAATAAATAAGAATAAAATTCGATAATAGTAAGAAAATTAAGATAATCTGCCAAATAATTGCCATTCATCGCCTGAATTGGTATTTCTTCGAATTATCGGGGCTTCGGTAAACTGCCGCATTTATCGGATAAAGGGGCTCATTTTTTTTAGACAGCAAATTTTTTTAAAAAAAATGAAAATGAGGTAGGGTTTATTTTAGCAAAGTTGTTCTATATAAAAATTGCTATGAAATTGATTTTGATTCCCGATTCCACAACCGGGTGTTCTTAATAAGTTTATGTGTTTAGGTTGGTTTTTGATTTTGATGAAAAGTCCGGGGTGGTTCCCGGACTTTTATTTTTTGTGAAATCTGGTTTTGTCACCAGTTTTGGCGCTGCAACTAAAATCGTTTTGCAACTGTTCACTTTGCGGGCTAAGGCTATATGCGATGAATTTTCAAAAAGTACCATTTCAATAGCGCACCTCTCAATGTTAATCTTTTCTTAAAAATCTTTTTTAGGGTAAGTAAATAAAAAAGGCTACGACTATACGAGAGCTATAAAATTTTATGAAAAAGAAAATTTTACAATAGTTTG
>JBHJNU010000123.1:0-6480 GCA_050330515.1 Flavobacteriaceae bacterium
AACAAGGATTTTGGCAAAAATCACAGCATTGACATTGGTTCAATATGTCAACAAATTTATATTTGACAGACCAATGAATAATATCAAAAATCAAATCATTTAATTACACCCAACAGGTAGTAAAATATATTATTTTAGCTAGCGTGAAAAGCAAAATCCACATAAGGGCAGGGTTACTGGCAATCTACATGTTATCGTTGCCCGTTGTTCTATTTTTTCACTCGCAAGTTCATACCGGCAATCGCTTAGCTATTGTTAAGAGTGATTCTGCAGATATAGCGGCCGAGGATAGTTCAGGATGTCAGGTCTGTAGCCTTTATTTTGACTATCAATTATATCTTGAAAATTCGGTTATAGCTGAATTAAATCATGTTAGCTACCATTTTCATCAAGCCGTAGTAGATTCTCCAATTGTTCTCGATCAAGAACAGCCATGCCCCCGGGGCCCACCCACCGCCTAGCATTCTTTCTTTTCGGATAATGAATCTGTGGTTTGCCCCCGGCTATCTCAGCGTTCTTTTGTATGCGGCACGTTTCAGGGCCTGTATACGTTTTTGTTAATCCAATTACATAGTTTCCAATGTTAGAAGCAATCAATCTTACAAAAAGATATGGTGGACACGAAGCATTGAGCGATTTGAATCTTTGCGTTGCTCAAGGTGAAATATTCTGTTTACTGGGCCAAAATGGTGCCGGTAAAACTACCACTATAAATATATTTCTTGGCCTCATTGCGGCCACAAGCGGTAAAGCGCTGATTAACGGTATCGAAGTCAAACACAATCTAAACGCTACTTCGAAAATGATTGCCTACATACCCGAAGTGGTACAACTATATGGCAATCTTTCGGGCACCGAGAACTTGGATTTCTTTTGTCGTATCGCAGGGTTTCGATATACGGCACAAGAGCTGGCCACATACTTGTTAAAGGCGGGACTCCAAGAAGACGCGCATACCAAAAAACTGGCTTCATACTCCAAAGGAATGCGGCAAAAGGTAGGTATCGCGATCGCCCTTTCAAAAAATGCCGACTTCATCTTTATGGACGAACCGATCTCTGGTCTCGATCCCAAGGCTACCGTAGAATTCACCGCTATCTGCAAAGAATTGAGTCGCATGGGGAAATCTATATTCATGGCGACCCACGACATTTTTAACGCGGTGAACGTGGGTACCAAGATTGGCATTATGAAAGAAGGAAAACTGGTGTACACCGCACCTACCAACACTATCAATGCGAATGAATTACAGGATTTATACCTAAAAACGATTTAAAAAAATGAAAAACATACATATACTATCAAAACTAATTATCTTACTGGCGGGTTTCGGACTGTGCGCACAAGAAACCATAACGGGTACCATCGTTGATGATGTGAACCAACCGATCGCCGGCGCGACCATAACCTTAAAAGGTCCGCAAGGAACGTACGGCAAACTAACCGAAAACGACGGGCGCTTTGAACTTAGTGTGCCTCAAGGAAAGTACAACCTGGAAATACGCTATCTAGGATTTCGATCCTATCAAGCTGGCCTGGAAGTCAGTTCTGCTGTACATATCGGAACCATTACCTTACAGGAAGGTACCGAACAATTACAAAGCGTAGAGGTCATTGGCCGTGCAAGAACCGATTATAATAGCGATTACTCCTTTTCGGCAACTAAAGTGGCCATAAATAACAAAGAACTGCCACAGGCCATTACCACGGTCACAAAAGAATTGATGACAGACCGGCTAGCTTTTCAACTACCGGATGCCGTTAAAACAGTGAGTAATGTTACCACTACGGGCCTATACAATCATTATAACATTAGAGGTATCACACAAGGTGATGACGGCCGGTGATCAATGGCATGCGTACACGTCAATATTACTTTTTACAACCCATTACATCGCATCTAGAAAGAGTGGAAGTCATCAAAGGGCCATCATCAGTGACGTTCTCCAGTGCCGACCCGGGGGGTACGGTGAATATGGTAACAAAAAAACCCTTGTTGGAAAAGCGCAGTGAAGTTTCCATAGCGGCAGGTAGCTTTGGCACGTTAAGGGCAACCGCCGATTTTACAGGCCCTTTAAATGAAACCAAAACCTTGCTGTATCGTTTCAATGCCGCCTATCAAGAGGCCGACTCATTTAGAGATGTTGTCAACAATAATGCGCTGTTATTTGCCCCCTCTTTCAGTTACGTACCCAACGAAAATACATCATTGAATGTGGAAATGGTTTATAATGATGCTGCCGGTAATTTAGACAGGGGACAACCCATCTTCGATACCGTTGACGATGACTATGATCCCAATAGCACCCCAATATCGCTGAATCCCGGCGCAATCAACGACTTTTATAAAACTAGGGAAATAACACTAATGACGAGCTTTAATAAGAAGTTCAGTGAAAACTTCGGATTTAATGCTCAGTATATGAAACAAACTTGGGACGAGGATTTAAAGGAGCATAGAGCCGACGCCTTTCGTCAGGCCCTAAATGTAGATGGTGACGTGGTGCCCAATCTTATCGCAATGCGCTTCGCAGAAAGACAACAGGCATGGAACACAGATAACCTGAGCACGTTTTTTACCTATGACGTAAAAACGAACAATGTTACCAACAAAATCTTGGTAGGATACGATGCTACCCGTTGGGAAAGAAGGGTTGGCGGGTCGAATAGCGCAAGGGACTATTTATTAAACGATGGTTCGGCGGCAAGATTTAGGCCGGGAACAAGTGATCCGGACAATTTTCAACAAACAGCTGATGGTTTGTTGGTTCCTGTTGTACCCCATTTAGATTTAACCGATCCCTTCAACGGAATTAGAAACACCAATGACTATGTAATCGCACAGTTTGAAATTCCTGCCAACCTAACTACCTCCGATGGTATTTACCTTCAAAACCAATTCAAGGTCGGAAAATTTTCTGCCCTGTTCAATTTAAGATATGAATGGTTCAACGATATTTTTGATTATAACGGTGCCAATGAGCAAGAGTTCAAGACCAGTGCTTTTGTGCCAAGGCTTGGTTTAACCTATGAGATTAACAAGAATATCAGTGCCTATGGCACCTATTTAGAAGGCTTTCAACCGCATACCAACACCATATCATTGAACCCTTCAGGTGAAGGTTTCTTTTGGACTGCTTCACCCGGTAGCTTCGATCCTTTGGAGAGTAGTTTAAAAGAACTTGGTGCCAAGGCAGAATTTTTAAATGGAAAGATTTTTGCCAACTTGGCCATTTTTGAAATTACCCAAAAGAATATTCTGGTCGGCGACACTTTTGATTTAGATAACTTAACAACCATTGGTGAGCAACGCAGTAGGGGTTTTGAAATGGATATTTCAGGTTACCTGTCACCGAATTTTCAACTTGTAGCTTCCTATGGTTTCAATGATGCCGAAATTATAGAAGATTCCATTGAAGAATTCGTCGGACAACGCATAGGAGGCGCCCCTAAGCACAATGCAAACTTTTGGGCACGTTATGATTTTACGAATGAGACCATGAAAGGAATTGGTCTTGGTTTGGGAACGCAATATGTAGACGAAAGATTTACGTGGTACAATCCTACCTATCTCCCCGAAAGAGTGTTGCTGCCATCGTATACGGTTTTTGATACGGCTATCTATTATAGACCCGCTAATACAGGTGTTCAGTTAACCCTGAAAGTGAATAATTTATTTGATGAAACGTATTGGTTGGGTGGTCTTAACCCTGCTAGGTTAGGTCCGGGAGCACCACGAAATGTCTTGCTAAATGCGACCTATAAATTCTAAGCTCATGAAAAGATCGAATATCGGCCTGTTTATGAGGCATTTCCTCAAAAATGCCTTTAAGGCCAAAGTGATTTATGCAATGTTGGCCATTTTTATAGTACTGACCATCTATGCCGCGGTCAGTGGTATAAATAACTACTCAGAGCAAAACGATATACGACTGGAGCACCAAAAAAAAGCAAGACAAAGCTGGGAAGCCAATCCGGATAAGCACCCCCATCGTATGGCGCATTTTGGCTCGTTCGCCTTTCGTATGAAACATCCTTTGAGCATCTTCGATTACGGTATAGAAAGTTTTACGGGCAATGCCGTTTTTTTAGAAGCTCATAAACAAAATAGTGTCAACTTCTCGGATGCCTCATTTTCAACGGGCACCCTGCGTTTCGGCGAACTGAGCATGGCCATGTTGTTACAGTTGGTACTACCCCTCATTTTATTCTTTTTGGGATTTTCAGTTGTTGTAGCCGAAAGGGAGAACGGAACCTTGAAAATACTCTTGTCACAAGGCGCGCAATGGAAAGAAATATTATTGGGGAAGTCTTTGGGCCTATTTATACTGGCACTATTGTTTTTTGTACCCATTGTGCTGATTACCCTGTTTTTTCTGATTTTTGGTGATGTACTTATCAACCCAGAAGATAAATGGCTCCGTTTTGTAGTGCTGTTTATAGGATATGCTATTTTCCTACTCATTTTATGCGTTATGAGTATCGTTGTGTCTACCACGGCGAACTCTTCCAAGAATGCGTTGCTTACCCTATTGGGCATTTGGTTGTTCATGGTGGTGTTGGTTCCTAAAACCTCGCAGGCCATTGGTAACGCGATATATCCCACCCCCTCAAAATTGAGTTTTCAATCAGCCGTAGAACATGATGTTATAACTAAAGGGGATAGTCATAACCCTAATGATCCCTATTTTAATAGGTTAAGAGATTCGGTTCTGGCTGTTCATGGAGTCGATGCCATTACCCAACTGCCCTTTAATTATGGAGGTTTTGTGATGCGGGAAGCTGAGAAAACTAGTGCAGGTCTTTACCAAAAGCATCACAACGGGCTACTTCAGATCTATGAAAAACAAAACAAAGTTGGTCAATTTACCGCTGTTCTTAATCCCTTTGTGGCTATCAAGAATATATCGATGGCCTTTGCTGGAACAGATTTTAAAGGGTATGTCGACTTTCAAGATCAGGCAGAAAGTTATCGCTTCGAACTAGCGCAGAAAATGAACGAACTACAGATGGAATACATAAGTAGTGAAAAAATAAGCGGTTCGGAAGGAAAAGACCATGTAGTTGGACATGAACATTGGGAGGAGTTTCCTGATTTTGAACATCGAATGCAACCCTTTGTCGGTTCTTTGAATCAAGCTTCGGTGGGTATTTTCTCCTTATTAGCATGGGCTTTAGTATCCTATACGGGCCTGGTTTATCTTTCTAAAAAAGCAAATGCCTTATAATCATGTACAAACTTCTTTTTCTCCAATTTTTAAGGTCGCGAGCGGTTCTGGCCAGTTTGGTTCTTACACTTTTGTTAGGTGCCGTTAGCATTGCCATAGGCTATCAGTTCTTATCCCAAAAAAAAGCGGCAATAGATCAAGTAGCGCGTTATCAGGAAAGTCATATTGAACGAAATGTATCACTTCATAAAGATGAGTTGGGGCTTCTTATGTACTATGTTCAATTTGCCTTTATTAACAGACCTAGCCATCTTGCCGGGCTATCCATTGGCCAAAGTGATCTAAATCCTAATGTACAGCGAATTACCATCAAGAACCTAGAAGGGCAGCGTTATGATACGGATTTGGTGAATCCTATGAACTTGCAATCGGGAAACCTAGACCTGTCCTTTGTTTTGATCTATCTCTTTCCACTTTTAATAATCGTTTTCACTTTTAATTTATTATCAGAGGAAACCGAAACCGGAACCTGGCGGCTGGTAGCTGTTCAAACGCCATCAAAACTCCGGTATCTATTGACAAAACTATCGGTGCGGGTATTACTGATCTATAGTGTTCTGGCCCTGCTCTTTATGGTGGCCAAAATAGTTTTGTCCATTCCGTTCGATACAAATTTTATACTGTTCCTTCTCTTGTCACTAGTGTATGTTGCCTTTTGGTTTGGACTATGTTTTTTTATCATCAACTTCAAAAAAAGTTCGGGGTTTAATGCATTGTCCATGCTTTCTATATGGTTGGTTTTATTGATTCTACTCCCCGCAGGGATCAATGCGTACGTATCGAACAAATACCCGGTTCCTGAAGCTTTGAGCACCATGATCAGCCAGCGCGATGGATACCATACCAAATGGGATAACGACAAAAAAGAGACCTTACAAAAGTTCTATGACCATTATCCGCAATTCGAAGCATTTGGTTATCCGACAGACGACTTTAACTGGACATGGTATTATGCCATGCAGCAAATGGGTGATGATGATTCGGCCAAAGACACTAGGGCACTGCGTAAAAAAATTACCGAACGTGAAACTACCAGTAAACAATTGTCAGCTTTTTTGCCCAATATGCATTTGCAATTGGCATTCAATGAACTTGCAGGCACCAGTCTTGAACAGCACCTGAATTTTTTAGATGCGACAGGGCATTTTCACGAAGAATTAAGGCTATTCTTTTATCCTAGAATATTCAGCGCCGAATCCGGAGATACTGTAGACTGGAAGCAGTTCGAACCAGAATTCTTTAAAAAGCATTC
>JBHJNU010000124.1:0-9851 GCA_050330515.1 Flavobacteriaceae bacterium
ATGATAGTGACACTACCCATATTTCCATTAGCACCCTGTTGATCATCATTGTTGCCCTAATTGCCATTACCTATATCTTAAAATTGGTGCGCCGATTGGTTACGGCCAAACTCCCCGAAGAGGATAAGAACAAGTTCGAAAGCATTTTTGGTTTTTTGAAATACCTGTTCTACATACTGGTGGTGGTGACTATTCTACATTCCTCAGGCGTAAACTTAACCGTTGTGCTCACCGCCTCCGCAGCCTTGTTCGTTGGTCTGGGTTTTGCTTTACAGTATCTCTTTCAAGATATTATTTCGGGCATTCTGATCATATTGGACCAATCTTTGCACGTAGGCGATGTCATTGAAGTGGAGAACAAGGTGGGTCGCGTTTTCGAGATTCGTTTGCGCACCACTAGGGCCTTGACCAGAGATGATAAGGTAATCGTGGTACCCAATCACAAGTTTTTGACCGATAGTATTTATAACTATACCCAAAACCATAGAACAACGCGCGAATCGGTAAAGGTAGGTGTCGCCTATGGCAGTGATATCAATTTGGTGACGAGATTGTTGTTGGAAGTGGTTGCCCGTCAGAAAGGGGTCTTGCAAAGTCCGAAACCTTTTGTGCTTTTCGAAGATTTTGCCGATTCGGCCCTACTCTTCTCGATTAATTTTTATATCACCGATAGTTTTGGCGTCCCTAAAATAAAAAGTGCCATCCGTTATGCGATCGACACTAAATTTAGAGATAACAACGTTACTATTCCGTTCCCGCAACGCGATATCCACATTATCCAAAACACTGCGAAAGCTGACCTGTGAGAAAAGGCATTGAACGGAAAGTACTTATGAAACAAAGTAGCTTATTTTTAGTGTTCTTTTTTATTGCTATTACTAAAGGTCTTGGGCAAACGCCCGATGTTTTCAGAGCGGAATATATGGTGTTGCCCAAGAACAGTCTTGATGTTAAAACCTCTAGAATCAAACTGGTGGCCAATGTGCCGATAAAGGTTTTTAAAGAGGACATCCTTGTTGTCGGCGGAGAGTATAACGGCTTCAATTATGTGGTGCCGGCACAGACATTTAACAATCTTGAAGATATCGGCCAATTTCAGGTAATCGACGTGAATTTAGCCTACGTACTTAAATATAATAATGATTGGCGTTTGGTGGCGGTGATTACCCCGCGATTGGCGTCGAACTTTACCAATGGCATTGAAGGCGAAGATTTTAATATCAATTATACGGTTGGCGCCTTTAAAGACAAGAAAGATGTTGAAAAACCCTTTCGCCTGGTTTTAGGTTTAGCGTATAATGCGGCCTCGCCCGTAGCGATTCCTTTACCAGTGGTCTATTATGAGAAAAGGTTCCATACGAACTGGTCCTATACCTTGGGAGTACCCAAAACAGGATTGAAGTATTTTACTAAAAAGGAGCACTTTTATCAAGCAGAAGTAATAATTGATGGCTATTATGTAAATATACAGAATGACATTCTTCTTGCCGATCGAGTTTTGTCTACCGATGTCTCCTCTACGGCAGTTTTAGGTACTTTTGGATATCAATATAAATTTACAAAGGATATATCGGCGTACGCCATGACTGGCTACACCCTGTTTCAAAGTGGTGTTTTGAGGGATGAGAACAGATTGAATGTTTTTACCTTGAACGATGGTTACGGGTGGTATTTCAGAACAGGATTTAGAATAGGAATTTAAAAAATAGAAGACATGTCAAGAATATTGGTCATCGAAGATGAATCGGCTATACGCAGGGTTTTGGTAAAGATCCTTTCAGAGGAAAACCATACTTACCAAGTAGAGGAAGCCGAAGACGGATTAAAGGGCTTAGAAGCCTTGAAAAGCACTGATTATGATCTGGTTCTCTGTGATATTAAGATGCCAAAAATGGATGGGGTGGAAGTTTTGGAAGCTGCCCGAAAATTGAAGCCTGAGATTCCCTTTATCATGATTTCGGGGCACGGAGATCTAGAGACAGCGGTAAATACCATGCGGGCCGGTGCCTTCGATTATATTTCCAAACCGCCCGATTTAAATAGGCTGTTGACCACTGTTCGCAATGCTCTAGACCGAAAGGAGTTAGTGGTAGAGAACAAGATATTGAAGAAAAAAGTGGGCAAGAACTATGAGATGGTCGGTGAGAGCAAAGAGATAGGGGCTATCAAAGATATGATCGAAAAGGTGGCCCCCACTGATGCACGGGTTTTGATAACCGGGTCCAACGGTACCGGAAAAGAGTTGGTAGCACACTGGATCCATGAAAAAAGTGCGCGCAGTACGGCTCCTTTTATTGAGGTTAACTGTGCCGCCATTCCTTCTGAATTAATAGAAAGTGAATTGTTCGGTCATGTTAAGGGTGCCTTCACCTCGGCGGTCAAAGACAGGGCCGGCAAATTTGAGGCGGCGAACAAAGGCACTATTTTTTTAGATGAAATTGGCGATATGAGCCTATCGGCACAGGCTAAAGTACTGCGTGCCCTGCAAGAAAATAAGATTTCAAGGGTCGGCTCCGATCATGATATAAAGGTTGATGTCAGGGTCTTGGCAGCAACGAATAAGAACCTACAGAAAGAAATCGAAGAGGGTCGGTTTCGTGAAGATCTATACCATCGATTGGCCGTTATTTTGATCAAGGTTCCTGCACTAAATGACAGGCGTGATGATATTCCTATTCTTATTGAACATTTTGCTACCAAAATAACCGATGAACAGGGCGTAGCTCGCAAAACATTTTCCAATAAAGCTATTTCCTTGTTAAAGGCCTACGACTGGACAGGCAATATCAGAGAGCTGCGAAATGTAGTTGAACGCCTTATTATTCTTGGCGGTAGCGAGGTTACAGAAGAAGACGTCAAGCTGTTCGCCAGTAAATAGGCCAATAAAGATGTTAAGGGCAATAGTTGAAATAGGCTGTCAATTTTGCTATTTGACCTTGAACCGATGGTGCATGGAATGAAGTTGACTGCCTAACACTACTTATTTAGCAGTGGTACCGTCACAAGTACCCAAACGCTCAATCGCTCTTGATGTAATTTCTTTGGTTCTAAGATTGTAGTATTTCTTACCTTCACTCAGGCCTGGTTTTAGCAATTCTTGCTCACAGTTGTTGAATATGCGATCGGCAAATGCACGGGCTTCTTTGCAACTTACCGTATTGACTACCTTTTCAATTGAAGCTTCGTAGGCTAAAAGAGAATTGTCGATGAGGTCGTGCAATACTTGATTTTCAGATTTTTCAAGTTCTATTGTTATCATATTATTTTCAAGGGTTTCGGCATCCCGGGCTATTTCTAGCCTTAAATCGGTTTGATCGTGAAGATGATGCTTTTCTAGTGCTTCTAAACTAGCCATTGTTTTTTCAAGGGCTTCGGCAAGCAAGATTTTAGTCCCGCTTATTGAAGTGGACTTCGTCGCTAACTTTAAATGATCTTCGCTCTCTTCAATAGCCGCTGCAGCAAGCTGGCAACCACACTCCTTAAGTTGTTCCTGAGATCTATATATTCCCTTTATGGCCTTATAGGTAAGAAATCTGGCCTTGTTAATGTCATCGGCATCCATGGCCAGTTCAGTCTGGTTTTTAACATAGGTAATGTTCGACCCAGCGTATTGGCATGCCTCACTCAGCTTGTTGAATGAAGAGAACAAACAAATGGCCAGTGCGGATAGTAAAACGTAAAATGACTTCATAAAGTAGGTGTAAGGGTGTAATGTTTGGGACTATTACGCTGGTAAAATTACAGACTAATGGACCTTGACACCTAGTTTTTTCGACAGATGGGCCATTCTTTCGGGTATAAGGTATAAACTGAATTTATAGCATGCTGAATGGATATTTTTTTTACATAGTATGCTTTTCACCGATAAAATATTTTATATTCAGCGTATGGATAAAATAGAAATAGGCCGATTTAGGGTAACAAAAGCTGTAAAACTGTCTGAAGTGCCCACAAATAGCGATTTAAACGCGTCGGAGAAAACGTTGACCAAGAAGTTAGAAACCGTAAGGGAAGAACTGGGGGCATTTCAAGATACCCTTTATGCACATGATAGATACAGTGTATTGATATGTCTTCAAGGGATAGATACCGCCGGAAAGGATAGCCTCATTCGCGAAGTTTTCAAAGACTTCAATGTTCGGGGGGTAGTGGTTCATAGTTTTAAGGTACCTACGGAGCTGGAACTGGGCCATGACTATTTATGGCGGCATTACATAGCCTTACCCGAAAAGGGAAAATTCGGTGTCTTTAACCGAACCCATTATGAAAATGTATTGGTTACCCGTGTTCATCCTGAATACATTATGAACGAACATATTCCCGGTATACATGAAGTCAGTGATATTGACCAAGCCTTCTGGGAAAAACGCTTTGAGCAGATCAACAATTTTGAACGTCATATCGCTGAAAATGGCATGATCATCTTCAAGTTCTTTCTGCATCTCTCCAAAGAAGAACAACGGCAAAGGCTTTTAAGAAGGCTAGAGCTTCGGAAAAAGAACTGGAAGTTTTCTCCTGGTGATTTAAAAGAGCGCGAATTATGGCAAGAGTATCAAAAATACTACGAAGAAGCCATCAATAAAACTTCCAAACCCCATGCGCCATGGTACGTTATTCCTGCAGATAACAAAGAAGCGGCCCGGGTAATAGTCGCTTCCATTTTGTTGGAAGAGTTAAAAAAATACCAAGATATCAAGGAGCCGGAATTGAACGACAAAATAAAAGCTAATTTAGAAGCCTATAAGAATCAGTTGGAAAACGAAAAGGAATGAGAAAACTGTATGTTTTGATGCTATTGGTCGCATTTCAGACAATGGCCCAAACGGAAGACGAAAAGCAATTACGCACTATTTACGATCTGGCCCTTACCCAAGGTATGGCCTATGACTGGCTTAATTATTTGTCGAATCAAATTGGGGGTAGGCTATCGGGTTCTGTTCAGGCGGAACAGGCTGTGAGCTACACGAAGGATCAAATGGACTCCCTAGGCCTTGATCGTGTGTGGTTACAACCGGTAATGGTGCCGAAATGGGTTCGCGGTACCCCCGAGTTCGCCTATATTGAAACGTCTCCTGGTAATACCAGTAACGTGCCTATTTGTGCCTTGGGCGGTTCGGTACCTACTGGCGGAAGAGGCATCAAGGCCAATGTCATTGAGGTTGGCGGAATAGAGGAATTGGAGGCCTTGGGAAAGGAAAAAATATCGGGTAAGATCGTATTTTTCAATCGCCCGATGGATGCTTCTCTCATCAATACTTTCGAAGCTTATTCGGGTTGCGTCGACCAGCGGTATTCTGGCGCTGAGCAGGCAGCAAAATATGAGGCTTTGGGCGTGATAGTGCGATCCATGAACCTGCGTCAAGATGATTATCCGCATACGGGTTCTATGGGCTATGGTGAAACGCCCGTTCAAGATAGAATTCCGGCAGCGGCGATTAGCACCAACGGGGCCGATTTTTTGAGTGCGACCTTAAAGCTGAATCCCGGGTTGAACTTTTTCTTCAAATTGAACTGTAAACAGTTAGATGATGTGCAGTCTTACAATGTTATTGGCGAAATCAAGGGTAGCGAGCATCCAGGGGAGATTATGGTGGTCGGTGGTCACCTTGATTCTTGGGACCTTGGCGATGGTTCACATGATGATGGTGCGGGGTGCGTGCAGAGTATGGAGGTACTTCGACTTTTAAAACTTTCGGGATATAAACCGAAACGTACCATAAGAACGGTACTTTTCATGAACGAAGAGAATGGTCTACGTGGTGGAAATGAATATGCGAACGTATCAAAGAGTAAGAATGAAAACCACATTTTTGCCCTAGAAAGTGATTCTGGAGGATTTACGCCTCGTGGCTTTTCTTTTGATTGTTCCGATGCGAACCTTGAACAAGCTCAAAACTGGTCGAAGCTTTTTGAACCCTATCTGGTACACATGTTCAAAAAGGGGTATTCAGGGGCGGATATCGGTCCGTTGAAGACCGATCAAATGGTTCTGGTAGGCCTACAGCCAGACTCACAAAGGTATTTTGACCATCATCATGCCGAGAATGATACTTTTGAACACGTCAATAGAAGAGAACTTGAACTTGGGGCGGCTGCGATGACAAGCTTGGTTTACTTGTTTGATAAATATGGTATTGTCCGATAACCTCAAACAGGTTTCCGATAAACTATTGTGAAGTTGGCCCTACCTTTTTCGTTTGACTCGTAGGTCATTATTTCACTCCCACTAACGGTATGTTTGGTTAATTTTTCGCGACTTTCTAACCTAAGGGTCATGAATATCTTGTTTTGGCTTTTTAGGGTAACTCTGTACAGATAGCTTTTTAACTCTTAACTAATTTCCTACCTTTGCCCCTCATTAAAAAAGCACACGATGCAAGACGGAATCTACGCAAAATTCAATACCTCGAAAGGGGAGATACTCGTAAAATTGACCCACGATAAAACACCCGGTACGGTCGGTAACTTTGTTGCCCTTGCCGAAGGAAAAATGGACAATAGGGTCAAGGCTCCAGGCATACCCTATTATAATGGTTTAAAGTTTCATCGGGTCATACCTGATTTTATGATCCAAGGAGGTTGCCCCCTAGGAACGGGTACGGGCGATGCTGGTTACAAATTCGATGATGAATTCCATGTTGATCTTACCCATTCGGGGCCTGGTGTGTTGAGCATGGCCAATTCGGGTTCATGCACTAATGGCAGTCAATTTTTTATTACCCATGTCGCCACTCCTTGGTTAGACAACAAGCATTCGGTTTTCGGACACGTTGTTGAAGGCCAAGACGTGGTCGATTCCATAGCGCAGGGCGATTTGATCGAGAGTCTTGAAATCGTTAGGTATGGCAAGGAGGCAGCGCAGTGGAACGCAGTTGAAGCGTTTGAAACTTTCAAAAGATCAGGCGCTGCCCGCTTGGCAGAGCACAAAGCCAAACTTGCCGCAGAACTGGACAAAGTAGCTGCAGGCTTTAACCAAACTGATTCTGGTTTAAGGTACCAGATCATTCAAAAGGGAAGCGGCAAAAAAGCGCTGGCGGGTAGAAAGGTTTCCGTTCATTATGAGGGATCCCTACTCAGCGGGCGGGTTTTCGACTCATCTTATAAACGTAATGAACCTATCGATTTTCAATTGGGGGTTGGTCAGGTAATTCAGGGATGGGACGAAGGTATTTCGCTTTTACAAGTAGGCGACAAGGCCCGATTTGTAATTCCCTCCGATTTGGCCTACGGAAGTGCCGGTGCCGGTGGCGTGATTCCACCTAACGCTACCTTGATATTCGATGTGGAGCTGATGGGCGTTGGATAGACCCTTTCGAAAAGATACATTCAATAGAACTCCTTTTCTAGTAATAACAAGGGAGTTTTTTATGGTTCATTTGTTCTTTCTAGAAGTACAAGAACATTCAACACTTTCAAGTACTAGACAGGTAAAAAAACGCCATCACAGTTAAGCTGTTTGGGTAGCATTTTTGCTTCTTACAATGTAACGGCCCCTAAAGAAATACCCTACTTTTTTGGGTTTTTTATTTCGATGGAACTGTACTTAAGAAATGCAATATTCAGTCCGATAAGAACAAATAGCACACTAAAAAATATGACCATGGGATAGGATTAAATTAATGTGGGGATATTAATTCGTTTACTAAATAACGCATTTTATTGTTTAAACGTATGTTTTATCTTATTAAAATGTAATTTAAAGTATATAACCATGTTGCTGCCCTGCTCAAAATCGAAAGTTGCTGCGGTTCAAAGCACAACGTATTATGGCGAAATGTAGGCAGGGGAAAATTTTAGCATAACTGGAGGGAGGTAGTTTTTGAGCTGATCGAAGTTTACCTGGGTGCAGTGAACCTTACTTTTTGAAATACCTGGTATTGGCACAAAAAAGTACCAGATTTGCAAGTAACAATATGTACAATACGATGAAAAAAGATAACATACCTAACTACTTAAAGACGCTTGATTTTTGAAGTTCTTATTACCTAGATACGGCGATTAAGATTAGGTTGCGTAAGTATTTATAAAAATTTAATTGAAGTATAGTACTGATAAACCAGGGCAATAAAAAAAGTCCTGATGTTTTCATCAGGACTTTTACTATAAAAAAGTTTAATACCTACCTAGTCAACTACCTTCACATTAACGGCGTTCAATCCTTTTTTACCTTGTTGTAGTTCAAATTCCACAACATCACCTTCTCGAACTTCATCGATTAAGCCAGAAATGTGTACAAAATGATCTTCGTTCGAACCATCTTCAGTGATGAAACCATATCCTTTGGAATCATTGAAGAATTTAACTGTTCCTTTACTCATAATACTAAAAATTAAAAATTATTAAAGGTCAAAGATAGTATTTTATCTTTAAATGTCTGAATTTTTGGCGGTTATATTTTGATGGGCACTAAAAGGGTGAAATTCTGTGCATTATCCTTTTGCCAACTTGCGCATCATGACCCATTGTTTAAGCATTTCCCTTGAATCTTGGGCAGGGTAGCCTAGAACGGTTTTACCTGCTTCGATATCTCCTACAACGCCTGAACCCGCACCTACCACGGCACCGGAGTGTATGGTGGTATGGTCTTTGATGGAGGCGCTTCCTCCGATAATGACGCCATCGCCGAGAGTCACCGATCCTGCTAACCCGCTATGGCCAGCCATTATACATGAGCGCCCCATAATGCAATTGTGCGCGATCTGCACCTGGTTGTCGATTTTACAATTATCGCCGACAATGGTGGCGCTGAACTTGCCACGATCTACACATGAGTTGGCGCCAATTTCTACGTCGTTGCCAATAATTACGGTTCCTATCTGCGGTATTTTCACAAGTCCGCGGCCATCATCGCTTGGACGATAACCGAATCCGTCGGCGCCGATACTGACGTTGTTGTGAAAAATACAGAAATCACCGATAGTGCAGCGTTCACGGATCACAGTGCCCGACCATACCGTGGTGCCTTTGCCGATGGTAGTTTCGTCGAAGATGGTAACGTTGGGGTATAGGGTAACCCCATCACCCAGAACAACATTTTTACCCACATAGGTGTTCGCACCAATTCGGGTACCAGTTCCAATTTTTGCCGTTTCGTGAACTACCGCGGTAGAATGTATGTCACTAGTGAAGATGGGCGCTTCAGGTTGAAAGGCCTCCAATACTTTTGCCATGGCCAAATCGGCATTTTTCACTTTTATCAGGGCTCTATTTTCACCGGGTTCTACTTCGATTCCTTCGTTTATGATAGCTGCACTTGCTTTGGAGTCTTTCCAAAGGGCCGCGTACTTTCTGCTTCCAATGAAAGTAATGTGCTGTATTTCTGCTCTTTGTAGTTCTTCCGGACCCTGTATTTTTTGAGATGTATCGCCTACTAGTTCACCCTGCAATAGGGCATTGATCTCTGCGATGGAAAAAGATATCATAATTAAGGTTTAATGGTTGCTACATTATTTAGACAGCTACAAGATACTGTATTAAATAAAGAGTTGCTAAACTTGAAGGTTATTTGCGCAGAAGAACACGAAACCTTAGTCTGATTGGCACGCTTATTCGGCAAGCCTACTTTGGCCATGGCCAACCTATAAGAATCGAACAAAAAGGAAAATGGTATGTGCTCATTTAGCATTTTCCTTATAGTATGAATGGCAGTCTGTTGCGCGCTATCTTAATCGCGTACTCGACTCACGTGCGGTACTGGAAATATTTTTTGTAGGGGTTTTGTACAAAAGGGCGGTTATTCAAAGGGTTGGGTCGGGCGTCATTCTTAAATACGGTTTTATCTCTTCGACCCCTTTTACGAATATTTCCCTGGCATCTTCCGTTGATATGGCCGGACTCACCACCACATCTTG
>JBHJNU010000125.1:0-7359 GCA_050330515.1 Flavobacteriaceae bacterium
TTTATTCCGTTTCCTTGTGAGCTGGGATTTTATCTTCCGTTTGGGGATCGCATAATTATTGTTTCACTTAAAACATACAATTATGTATCTAAACAAATTACAACAGGATTCGGTTTTTGTTTCTTCTGAAATGAAATCGTTACAAAGTATTACCGGAATGGCCTCTAGAAGAGGTTTGGAAAATGTCATTATCTCTAACGGGAAGATCGTGAACGTAGTTTCTAACAGTTATGGGCACATTCCAAATGAACTGTTCTTTAAGCATGCAGAAAGTATGTTGATCGATGCAGGTTTGAACTATCAGAAACGGTCGATCAATAGAAGTGACCGTTCCTTTATCGTTGATTTTATCATTGAGGATAAGAACCAGTTTTCGGTAAAGCATCCGGACGATCTTATCTTACCAATGCTGCGGTTTAAAAACTCCTATGATGGCAGCGAAAGAACCTCCGGGCATTTTGGCTTCTATCGAAAGGTATGTTCCAACGGACTGCATGTAGCTGAAACTGAAGTGGAGTTTTCCATAAAACACAGTAAGAACTCCACAGATTTGATCATGCCTAAACTGAACCATCTGTTCGATCGGTTTTTGAACAATGAATTTTATAGCATTGTAAGGAAGTTTGATACGATGAAGGATTTCAAAATCATGGACACCAAGGAATTTGTCCGGGAAATACTTAACAGAACCAAGCTGTTCAAATATGAATGCAGTGATAAAAATCCGGATCCCTCTAAGAAGTCGAGACAAGTTCTAGAGATTTTGGATTATGAAGCAATCTTACTGAATGAAGAACCAAACTTATGGTTGGGATACAATGCCTTTAATTCAGTGCTGCATGGTCATTTGAAAAAGACTTTCTCACAACAAGAAAAGTGGGATAAGCAGCTCTTTGAAGCGATTTATGAAATGGCATAAATGACCATAAAAGGTTTCTCCGGCACCTTTCAAAACCGGAGTTTTTTACTTCTTCTTAATACATACTTCACAGCAGTCAACAGTTTCTGAATGCATATATAAATTCAAATTGTTGCCGGTCCTCCCGCTTCCTATGTGTAAGGATTTCTCAGACTTCTAATTTTCGATTCCTGCACCCACCTCCGATTCCTTTTTATTGATAGCAAAATAACAATATCCCTTCTTGGACGACGGCATAAACCACTTTAAATGAAGTCGATATAATGACTAACCACGATCAGCATGCTATATTAGTTACCTTCAGGGTGCTTGGCATAAATATGCGAGCATCTAAAATATGAAGCTATACGCAAACCGATTGCTTTGAACATTCTAAGGACATAATGAAGCGGCTCGATTCAGAAAAGTTCGAGGTAGTAGAAGAAATAATAGCGGTTGGTGAAAATTGCCCTTGACTAGCTGCTAAAGGGTGTTAAAAAAATAGTGGGGGCACTCCCCGATAACTTGGGTGTTCTATTTCAAGAGCGCCATCCATGCTGCTTTTACATCACCTTTTTCCAAGAGTTTTTTGGCCAGCCGATCAAAGTCAAGGTGGCCATGTTCTTGTTTAAAAGCGATTATTTCATCCTCCATGGGTAGTTGTTCAATATTACCTAGTTTGCCTAGATCATTTCCATCTAGTAATGGGTTGAATTTGATGTAGTCCGGAATATTTTCTACACCTACCCCTTTGTGAAGGCTCGGTTTGGCGACTTCGAAAATTGCGTCGCCCGAGGCCCTACAATAGTAATCGCCGCCCATACGGGCCACCCAATCTGTTTTTAGTTGATCTATTTTGCCCTTCTCATCCAAAATATCCTCTGAGAAATGGGCCAGTATAACTTCACAGATTACCAGGTTGGGTGCGCCTCCTTCTTGTCCCATTTGAATAACCTGGGTTACCTTGCACTCAAATGCCGCCTTGGCTTCGGCAATTCGAGGTGGCTTTACCAATAAGGACGGAGATTCCGTAAAGCCTGCTTTTATAAACTCATTTACACCTTTGTCATATTCACAGCTTGAAAGTGACATTTGTGCTACCATGGCGTAATCTACCATGTGGATCACCACTTCGTCGTGTTCAAGTACATTTTGCAAGGTGTGCTTCGTGCTACCATCACGCACTCTTCTATTGGGTGAAAAAATCAAGGTAGGTGGATTGGTGCCAAATACGTTAAAAAAGCTGAACGGGCTTAGGTTTACACTTCCATCCTTATCAATGGTCGAGGCAAGTGCTATTGGGCGAGGCGCTATGGCGCTTTGTAAATAAGCATGCATCACCGGTATACTTACTTCTTTCGGATTAATTTGTAACATAGTTTTTTAAAATTATTTTTTGAAGCTGAGACCCTACTGCGTATTTCTCAAATCAACATAAAGCTTGTCGATTTGAGAATAGCCCTTATCTTGAATAGGTCACCGACTTCTATGAATGTTCCTGTTTTAGGCCTCACTTACTTGTCTTTAAGGCAATTTTCGCTGTATTTGTTTTCTAAAATTACAATGCGATCCAAAAGGTAGGGCTTTAACTCCGTTGTAGCGGCCGTCTAACGAGTGAAACATTCAAAAAGGGCAAGACCAAAGGTTAGCGGCTACTGCCTTTGTTGAATACCTTTTTCGCTTCTTTCTGAACATATTGGGTAAGTTGTTGTTACCCTCATTCTTCCAGCCAACTTTTGTAATAGTTTCCATCGTCAATTTTTAAACCTTCCACTGTAATGCTTAATGGCTTGAACGTATCTATCATCACCGCAAGCTCTTCTGTACATGTTTGCCCAATACTTCGTTCATACGCCCCTGGGGCCGGCCCATGCGGAATGCCCGACGGATGCAAGGTAATGTGGCCTTGCTCTATATGGTTTCGGCTCATAAAGTCACCATCAACATAATAGATCATTTCGTCAGAGTCGATGTTCGAATGATTGTACGGCGCCGGAATACTCTTTGGGTGATAGTCATAAAGGCGGGGGCAGAACGAACAGATGACAAAGGCTTTTGTTTCGAATGTCTGATGCACAGGGGGTGGTTGATGTACCCTACCTGTAATCGGCTCAAAATTGTGAATCGAAAAACCATAGGGAAAATTATAGCCATCCCAGCCGACCACATCAAAAGGGTGGGTTGGGTAAAGCATCTCGTAGAGCATGCCCTGTTTTTTGATCTTCATTACAAATTCGCCCTCTTCGTCAAAGGTTTCAAGGTCTTGCGGCAATTTATAATCTCTTTCACAAAATGGGGAGTGTTCCAAAAGTTGACCGAACCAATTCCGATAGCGTTTTGGCGTATAGATAGGATGGAAACTTTCGGCAAAAAGCAGGCGGTTATCTTCTGTGTCAAAATCGATTTGATATATGATGCCACGGGGAATAATCAGGTAATCACCATATTCAAAGGGAATGTTGCCCAACTGAGTGCGCAAAGTGCCACTGCCTTTGTGCACGAACAACATTTCGTCGGCATCGGCATTTTTGTAAAAATAACTTCGCAACGATTTTCTTGGTGCGGCCAGGCCAATGTGAATATCCGAATTCACCAAAAGTGCCGTTCGGCTATCTAAGAAATCATCTTGTGGCTCCATGTTAAAGCCTTTCAGCAAGCGGGCATGCATATTCTTTTCTTTGGCAATTGAGGGTGCCACCGATTTCTCTGACAGTATCTCCTTGACCATAGTGGGCCTATGCACTTGATACATCAAAGATGACATGCCGTCGAAACCAATAGTGCCAAATAATTGCTCATAATACAGGCCCCCATTTGGTTTTTGAAATTGGGTGTGCCGTTTTTGGGGTATTTTACCGAGTTGATGATATATGGGCATACTGTGTTATTTAAAAAATTCTATGGATCGTAATTCTGGTGTCTCCTTAGGTCGCATTCAAAATTGGTTTAAAAGGATGCCACACAGTTGTTTTCTAATTTTTGTATAAAATGCATTACACTTCTTACCTCATTTTCTGGTAGTCCCTCTAAGGCACTAGTGCGTATCTGCACGATCAACTCATTTATTTTTGATACGGTTTCTTCGCCTTTTTTAGTCAGGGTAAATCTTGATTTTCGGAAATCAGCCGTGTTTTTATTTCGTAAAAGATAATCATCCCGTACCAACAGTTCAATAATTCGGGTGATAGAAGCCTTATCTTTAAATACCTTCTGGGCTATCTCCATTTGACTTGCTTCTGGAAATTCAACGAGCATGTTAAGTGTTATCCATTGGTCTAGGGTGATTTGAAAACCATGCTGCTTGAACTGGTCTTGACAGTAATGCCTGTAGAGCCGAATTGATTTCTCTAGAGTATAAAAAAATGTTTGATTTAACTTCTGCACTGAACAAAGCTAAGATACTTTGTTGATATATCAACAATATTTGTACGGATTAACATAGAAATAATCCACAGATGAGGACCTATAAGTGCATTTAGCTGCCACCTATAGATCGGTATTGGTGCTTTTTTAAAGTATTCCATCTGTTTTTCCAATGCGTGCGCCCGGAACTTTTCGTTGGCGAGATTCGCTGTTAAGAGCGCATTTTCATTTTGGCCACTTTTTAGGTCGATTTCACAGGAATCAGCCTTGTTAAGTGCGGCCGCATATTTTTTCTGTCCTACACAAGACGCGAATAGTGTGGTCATGATGATGGCGATAAATTTTAATAGTTTCATGGTATTCTGTTTTAGATGAGTGCTGCTGCCTAATTCTGTTCGTGTAAAGAAACGGCCACCAATGCAGATGCCAAATGATCTAGGTCATGCCCCTGCCTTGTAATAAAAAAAAGAGGAAGCTGTAGATGGTGAGGTGCCGTTAAAATTCTTGTAGACCAAAAATCCGATGTTAACCAAGGCGCGCCGTGGGTTAAGATGCGTTGGCGATTCAAGGGCTTGAAAAAAAGCTTAGGGAATAGCATGAAACCCCGATCTTTGGTATTTTTGCGTATAGGCTACACATATCATGATAAACACTATTCAACTTACCGTAGATGCGGTTGTATTCGGATATGAATCAGGCAACATATCAGTTCTGTTGGTAAAACGCAAATATGATCCCTTTAAGGATTCATGGGCCCTACCTGGCGGGTTCGTATTGGAAAATGAGAGCCTTGAAGATGCTGTGCAACGAGAACTGTTAGAGGAAACAGGGGTGAAGATCAATTATCTTGAACAATTGTATTCCTTTGGAGATTTGGGGCGCGACCCGAGGGGTAGGGTGGTCTCGGTTGCCTATTTCGGGTTGGTAAAGCCCACCATTTTTAAATTGAAAGCTTCTACCGATGCCAAGGAAGCGGAATGGTTTTCTATACACCAGCTTCCCAAACTTGCGTTTGACCATAAAAGTATAATCAAAATCGCTGTAGAAAGACTGCAGGGCAAGATAACCTATGAGCCAATTGGCTTTGAACTACTCGACAAAAAGTTTCCTTTTTCCGATTTGGAGAAACTTTACACTACGCTTTTAGGAAGGCAAATCGATCGCCGTAATTTCAAAAAGAAAATAACAAGCCTAAAGGTTTTAGATGAATTGGAGGAGAAGGTTTCTGTCGGCCCGGGAAGGCCTGCCGCCCTTTTTTGTTTTAATAAGAAGCGATATTTCGACCTCAAAAAACAGGGTATCGTCTTCGAAATCTAACCCTTTCATCTACCACAAAATTTTATTATGTGTAAAATAAACACAAAATATATTGTCGATTCCATTTTATGTCCTAAATTTGCGTATAAATTACACAAATAAATTTTAACCCGTAGTTCAAAAACATGAGATTGGGAGGGGGAAGTTTTAAATATTGCGCCAAAAACTGCGTTATCATCCCAACCCAACTAGCCTAAGTTCTCTTGAACGCATAAAATTGTAACGTATGAACGCATTATTGCTTACCGATGGTTATAAGACCGGCCATCACCAACAGTACCCGAAAGGAACCGAGGAAGTATATTCTAACTGGACACCAAGAAGCAACAAATATGCCCCAAAGGGCTGCGATAAAGTGCTTTCTTTTGGTCAACAATATGTGATACAATGGTTGCACGATTATTTTGAAGCTAATTTCTTTTCAAAGCCAAAGGCCTTTGTTTGTACTGAAATTAAAGCTGAACTGTCGTTGTACCTGAACGCCGATTATAACGTTACGCATTTTGAAGAACTTCATGATCTAGGTTACCTGCCAATTCGGGTAAAATCGTTACCGGAAGGCGTTGAAGTGCCCATTCGTGTGCCTATGCTAACTGTTGTCAACACCAAGCCCGAGTTTTATTGGGTGACCAATTTCCTGGAAACTATTTTGTCGACCATGCTGTGGTTGCCGATGACTTCCGCATCCATCGCCTTAACGTACAAACGAATTTTTAAAAGATGGGCCTTAAAGACCGATGCGGCGAACATTGCATTCATCGATTTTCAAGGGCATGATTTTTCAATGCGTGGTATGGGTGGGCTACAAAGTGCCGTTGCTTCCGGCATGGGGCATGCTTCGGTATTTCTGGGTTCTGATACCTTACCTGTCATGCATGCACTCAGAAAGTATTACAATGCCGAGGGTTTCGTGGTGGGTTCGGTAAATGCCACCGAGCATTCCGTTATGTGTGCCGGTACCAAAGATGATGAAATTGGCACTTTCCGTCAGTTGATGCAAACCTACCCTTCAGGAATTTTATCGGTGGTTAGTGATACTTGGGATTTATGGAAGGTGCTTACCAACTATCTTCCCGCCCTTAAAGAAGAAATTTTGGCCCGTGATGGTAAGTTGGTCATCCGGCCAGATAGTGGTGATCCAGTGGATATCATCTGTGGAACTTCCGCTACAATGGGAGTAGGTAATCCTCAAGAAAAAGGCGTTGTAGAACTGCTTTGGGACGTGTTCGGAGGTACCACTAATTCCGAAGGTTACAAAGTACTCGACCCGCATATAGGTGCCATTTACGGAGACAGTATTACCACAACGCGTGCAGAGCAGATCTGCCAACGCTTGCATGACAAGGGTTTCGCAACAACCAATGTGGTTCTAGGCATAGGCTCGTTTACCTATCAGTTCAATACCCGTGATACTTTTGGTTTCGCAATGAAGGCAACTTCGGTGGTGGTGAATGGCGAGCGTAGGGAAATCTTCAAAGACCCTATTACCGATGACGGCATAAAGAAATCGGCAAAAGGATTGATCCGGGTGGATCTGGTAGGCGGAAATTATGCACTGGTAGATGAAGTCACGGACGAGGAGGAACAAAAAGGCGAGTTGAAAGTGTTTTATGAGAATGAAAAATTCGCTCAGAAGACCACCTTGGCCGAAATCAGAAAAAAAGTAAACGAACGCTTATAATCCTTTCAAAAAGAGAACCGATGCAGTACGAAATAAAGAAATTCAAAGACGGCCAAGTGGCGGCCAAACTATTGCAAGAGGGCAATCTTGATGTTCACCT
>JBHJNU010000126.1:0-20021 GCA_050330515.1 Flavobacteriaceae bacterium
ACGACCTAAAGAAAACCAGCTGATACCCGCTGTAATGCGTTAGGTACTTTAATAGGCCGTTCATTCCGGTAAAGGCAATGGTGCTCAGAACCATTAAGAAAATCGCCTTTTTCAAATGCATGTGGTATAGGTTGGTCAGTCCACAAAGGTAGTAAAGGACATTTGATCCTAAAGGCTTAATACATTTAACAGTTGCGTGTACCCGTTAAGTACTCTTCAACACCTTTTTGAAGTATGCTGAATTCCGTAAATTGTTGCATGGCCCGCTCAAGGCTATTGCCGATACTTTTCTTTGGAGCCTTTAGGGCTTGTATAATCTCAGAATTAGCGGCGGTCAAATCTTCGAGTGCGTGTCTCAACGATTGTAAACGCTCGAAAAGAGACTGCGTTCTTGGTTCACAGGTGTACGAATTCAAAGCAGATCTGAGTTGTCTAAGGTCATTTTGATTTCGCTCTAAGCGCATTACCAAAGCGCTCTTGTCTAACACTGAAGGGTCTTTTTTCATGGCTCCGAGATTATAGGTTGAATACTTTGCGAATACTAGGCTTTATGAAGTTACGAAAAAAATTATACGAAAGTTGTTTATCCCTGTAAGAAAATAAGACTTTAACTATTATTTAATTTTATTTTAAGGATTTGAACACGCTGACTTGCATTTAAAAATAATACTTCCTAATTTGAAGGAAAATTACCATTCATGAATATAAATTTTGAATACCATGGGGTGAAGGCCAGTGACCGCCTCGAGATATTGGCGGCTAAAAAATTGTTGAAGCTTTTTAACAAGTATGATTTTGTCATTCGGGCAGATGTTTTCTTTAAAACCGAAAACACAAGCGAGCCAGATACCGGCATGATCTGTGGGGTAAGGTTGAGTACGCCCGGCCCAAGGTTATTTGCGGAGTCAAGCAATGGTAACTTCGAAATATCCATAGCGGCTGTGGCCGATGAACTCGAAAGACAGCTTATGAAGCGAAAGGCCAAAATGAAATCGCATAAAAATTAGGGCGTTTAACGCCGAACAGAACGTTGAACCTTGCTATTGTTTTGAGCCAGTTATCGCATCATCTTCCAACTTGGTCTCAACGATAAATTGGGTCAATCGCTCAGAAATAGGGTTATATTTTAAATCATGGACCAATTGCCTTCTCTTGCGGTCGGAAACACATATGGTATCAAGAACATTTAACGTATGCTCAGCGTCGGCAATACGCCTCTTTTTAAGTTCCGCCCGTTCTATTGCTGTGATCATGAAGTCGGTTTCAAAACGTTCCAGAACCGTATATTTTTGAACCTCAAAATCCTTTTTAAGAATGACCCTAGTAGGTTGCTTTTGAGCAAATAGCGGCGATGAAAGGAGAAACATAGCGCACGAAGTAATCGACAAAAATCGAAGTGTTCCCATTTGTATTCATTAATGTTCTGTTTTAAAGGTAGTCAAAAATAATTATCGAGGTGAATTTGCGCACAACATCAATAATTGGTCTATCTTTTTGAACATTTGGACGGTAAAAACAGTTGAAAACCAAAACCTGTGACGCTCTATTTTATTCTTCAATGTCTTCAAACTTGGTGTCTGCCAAAAGTACCTTCGAAAGCTTTTCGGTAAAGCCGTTCTTATATAGATCCTTGAGAAGCCTTGTTCTTCTGTTTTCTGAAATAGGCATCGTATCGATAATCGCCTTTGCCTGTTTTATTTGATCCCGCCTTTTTTCTACCGAAATCAGATAATCGGGTTCGAACTTGAATATTGCCGGCGCCTCTTCCTCTTCAAAAACAGTACTTCCCTCTATTTTTTTTTGCTTAACCGTTATATCTTGCGCATGCGCAGTAATCATGCCTGCCACGAAAAAGGTGGCCAGACCAGGCCAAAAGAAATTTATTTTCATTATGAAGAAGAAATAGCGTTCGTAATACAATGTACTTTATTTTTCAATATCTTTTATCTTTGACCTGCTTTGCTTTTGAGATGTCGATAATTAATCCCAATTTCAACCGAAATATATTCTAAAAGGGTAAACCAGAACAAATGAAAACAACTATACTCCTTTTTGTCTTTAGCCTAACATTGGCCTCTGCCTTTGCCCAAGAAGTAAATACGCTTTCGGAGGCTCAAATCTCCTTTGTTTTTACATCGAAAGATGTGAAGGGCACCCTATCAGGTTTCAGTTCTACCTCAACGGTTGACCTGAACAACTTGACCAATTCAAAATTCAAAGGCTCGGTAAAAGCGGAAACCATTGACTCTGGCAATTTTCTACGCAACTGGTCACTCAAGGGCAGTAAGTATTTTGATGCAGAAAACTATCCTGAATTAAGTTTTGAGAGTACTTCGGTAACAGAAAACCAGACCGGATTTGCCGTAAAGGGCACCCTCACCATCAAGGGAACGAGTAAACCGGTTACCATCGATTTCAAAAAAAATGGCGACCAACTTATAGGAACCACTACGATCTACTCCTCCGACTTTGGTATTACCATTATCAAAAAAAGTAAGGAGGCCAATGCAGTTAAAGTGACCTTGGCGTTTAAAGTTAATTAGGAGTACCAAATCAATTCTCTTTCGCCAATACATTATCAAAATGATACGTAACTTCGCACCTTAATATCTTGCTATGTGGGTCTGGATTATTTTTATTGCGGTCATTATAGTCTTTTTGGCATTAGATCTAGGGGTCTTTAACAAAGAAGATCATGTAATAAAGACAAAGGAGGCCAGTATCTGGACAGCCATCTGGGTAACACTGGCCTTGAGCTTCAGTGGTGTCATTTATTGGCTTTTTGCCAATGGCATAGCCGATAACCCCACAGCGCTCACCCCGAACGATGCCGTTTTAAAATACATTACCGGTTACCTTATTGAGCTTTCGCTAAGTATCGATAATGTATTTGTCATTGCAGTAATCTTCAGCTCGTTCAAAATTCCACCAATATATCAACACCGGGTCTTGTTCTGGGGCATTTTAGGTGCTATCGTATTCCGGGCCCTTACTATTTTATTCGGGGTTGCCCTGATTACAAAATTCGACTGGATCATTTATGTTTTTGGCGTTTTCCTTTTGTATACCGCTTTCAAAATGCTTAAGGGTGAAGATAAAGATTTTGACCCGAAAAAATCTTTTGTGTTCCGGCAGATAAAAAAGGTTTATCCCATATCGGCAACGGTTAGCGGTCATGATTTTTTCGTAAAACGTATGGGGGTCAAGGCAGCGACTCCCTTGTTTGTTGCCTTGGTGGTCATCGAACTTACCGATATTCTTTTTGCTTTGGATAGTATACCGGCGATATTGGCCATAACAGCAGACCCTTTTATTGTTTTCAGCTCCAATATTCTGGCCATTATGGGCTTGCGGTCCATGTATTTTTTAATTTCAAGGATGCTCCAGAAATTCCGCTTTATACACTATAGTTTAGTGGTCATTTTGGCGTTCGTTGGGTTGAAAATGCTTTTTTCTCATTATATACATCCACCAGAGTGGGTTTCGTTGACCGTTATATCGGTTTCTTTGGTTGGAGGTATTGCGGCTTCATTGACGATACCAGATAAGAAGGCGTAACACCTGTTTACCCTTAAAGCAAATTCTTTTACCCTTTGTATTTTGGCAAATAAGGAAATAGGTCAGAATGTCTACGATTTACGGTCTTTGAAACCTTTGAAAAGCCTTTCGTAAATTTTTTGCACTCCCCAATTGCCCAGCGGGAAATAAAGCGCGAAGAATAGGGCCATACCTAAAGCAAAATTACGTACTCCGAAAAACTGGTCCAACAAGTTATCGGGGTATGCAAAAGAGGTCTGCAGGGCATATCCACCGAATTCAAGAAGACCCATGGCGATAAGACCATAGGCATATTGAGCGTGAAAGGGCAATTCGCGCAACAAAAGCGAAATGGGGACCATATAGAGTATGTAGCAGGTAATGACCTGCCACCAATAGGTGAATTTCGCAATTTCAACCTCGGCCCCGAACCAGTTCATCATCGTGCCCCAAATAAAATAAACGGCACA
Source organism: Flavobacteriaceae bacterium (assembly GCA_050330515.1). Classification (GTDB taxonomy): domain Bacteria; phylum Bacteroidota; class Bacteroidia; order Flavobacteriales; family Flavobacteriaceae; genus Maribacter_C. Next base: position 4,008 of record JBHJNU010000126.1, read on the forward strand.
GTAGGTGGCAATAAGTCTCTTATCAACATTTAGTTTGACTTTTGTCCATGCTATATATTGTTGTATCATATTACTTAGCAGCCAGTTTTTTTTCAATTATCGCTAGTGCATGGCTTACGGTCTGCATCTGATCCATATCTTGATTTTCGAGTGTAATATCAAAGGCATCCTCAACATCGAGTATGATATCGACTAAATTGGCCGAATTGATGTTAAGCTCATTCGTAAAATGACTTTCTTTGGATATCGCATCAACGGAAACATCTTCAGGGAGGTAGATCTTGATGATTTCCTTTAATTTTTGATAGTGTTCTTCGTTCATATTTCAATTGAAATTTCAAAACTTATAATGAGATTTGGCAACAACAGATTGCAGCGTTGCACCTTGTTCCTTAAAAACCTTAAAAATAACACAAGCATTGACATCTCCAAAACCAAAACTGGCCTTTGCGATTATTTTTGGCGAATAAGCAAAGGTCTTCTTAGGTATTCGCGATTCATCTATAATTTGTTCTATCGCAGGGTGTACATCTTCACAATTTATATTGCCAAAAATCTGTTGTTCTTGAAACTGCAGAACCGTTGCCACAGATTCTATACTACCCGCAGCAGCCAAGCAATGACCAAATAGGCCTTTGAACGAGTTGACATAAGGAAATTCGGAGCCAGACCGACCTAAGGCCTTGCTCCAGTTTTCGATTTCCAAGGGATCTTTTGTAGTAGCGGTGAGATGTCCGTTGATAGCGTCCACATCCGATTTTTTGATGCCTGAATTTTCAATGGCCTGCACAATGCAGCGTTGTACCGCCTGGCTATTCGGGGCGGTCATGGAACCTTCCCCTCTTTGGCCGCCACTATTGACGGCGCCACCAAGCACTTCGGCATATATTTTGGCTCCTCGGGCAAGCGCGCTCTCCAAAGACTCCAAAACCAGTGCCCCTGCCCCACTGCCTGGTACAAATCCGGCTGCCGAAGCACTCATCGGTCTGCTCGCTTCCGTAGGGCGTTCATTATACTGCCTTGGCAATACCCTCATAGCATCGAAACCTCCCCAAACATAGGGGCCACTATCGCTACAGCTTCCCGTAAGCATTCGTTCAGCTTTGCCCGATGCAATTCTTTCATAGGCCATTAAAATACCCTCGGCACCCGTGGTGCATGCCGAAGAATTGGTGGTCACTTGATTTCCACAACCTAGCATGCCGCCTAGATATGCGCTTATACCACTTGCCATGGTCTGGATGACGGCGGTACTTCCTAACCGACGCACATTGTTATCATCTACCAAGTAAATCGATTCGCGAAACTTGTCAACCCCTAAAATACCAGTTCCGAAAATGATACCACTATCCCAATCAGGACTTTCGCCTGTTTGCATTGCCAGGCCTGCATCATTCCATGCGTCCTTGCCTGCAATCACCCCATAGACAATACCACTGGCATTAAGTCCCCGAAGCTGTAGTGTAGTGAAATAACGTTCTACATGTTGTATTGGAACGTAGGGTTCGGCGGCAACTTGACAGCCGAACTGCAATGTTTTTAGCTGGGGATGAAAACGAACGCCACTCTTGCCTGTTTGTAGTGCTTCTGTAAATTCGGCCAAACCGATTCCGTTCGGGGCACAAACGCCAAGTCCGGTGATTACGACACGTTTACGCATTTTTCTCTACTTTCAACATTCCAGCGATAAGTCCCTTGCAAACCAATTGCCCTTTTGAATTATGCATCTTGACTTGGCATTTCAATTTTTGAAACCTAAAATAGTCGATTTTCGAGGTAACCGTAACTTTTTCATTCGGGAATACGGGAAGGTAAAATTCCATTTCTGAACTGCTAAGACCGATTTTCATATCACCTACTGTCAGATCATACCGCTGTTCAACAAGATGAATACCCAAACAGACCAGACCAATTTGTGCACAGCATTCGGTCAAGATAACCCCAGGGGTTACGGGATTATTCTTAAAATGTCCCCTGTAAAAATCAGAATCTTCACGAAAAGTAAAATGACCGCTAATGCCATCGTCACTTAGTGCTACAATCTCATCAACAAACAGAAAAGGTTTGGTGTAAGGTAACTTCTCTAAAATATTCTTATAACCCATATCAACTAAACGCATGAATAGCAACAACTGAAGGCCTTAAAAAAACCTATCTGAACTACGTTAAACTTTCGCCACCATCTACCTTAATTACCGTACCCGTTATCCACTTGGCCTCATCGGTGGTCAATAGATACACCACATTGGCAACATCTTCAGGAGTGGTCAAACGCTTATGTGGATTACGTTCGATGGCCCTTTCCTTCAATCTTTCATTATCAGGTATCAGTGAAAAAGCCCTAGTTTCGGTAACACCCGCCTGAATGCAGTTCGCTTTGATACCGGAAGCCGCAAATTCTAAGGCAATATTTCGGGTCAGGGCTTCTAGCGTAACTTTAGCCGCCGATACCGCCGCATAGCCCTGTAAAGCCCGGGTATTGCCTTCACTGGTAAAGGAGATGATCCGCGAATCGGGGGCCAACAGATTGCGGTCGAACAGATCTTTTGTCCAATCATAAAGGCTTAAAGCCATCGCATTTATGGTAATTAGAAAGTCTTGCTGGTTCAAACTGTTTCCCGTATCTGAACGCATTGGTTTCAGGTTACCTTTAGCGATACTATGAACGAGCACCTTAATCGATTCGTCGGTTGCCAAAATACCTTTCAGTTCGTCTACAACTAGTGCGCGTTTTTCGGCATTCGCCGCATCAATATTAAAACTTTTGAAGGAAACTTTACTTAAAGTGATTTCTTTAAATTCATTCTCAATTCGTTGTAAATCAGTACGTGGATCACGGTGAACGATGGCTATATGAAATCCGTGTTTAGCCAGTTTTTTGGCTGTAGCCAATCCCAAGCCGCTACTGCCGCCCAGAATCAGTGCCCAATCTTTTTTCCTATCCAAATCCATACTATTTATAGCACTATGGTATTAGGTTTCGCCCAACATCGGCCCAAAACCACCTACCACTCTAGCAAAACCCGTTGGGCAGAAAATCCGGGACCGAAACTAAGCATCAGGCCCTTCTCCCCTTTCTTGATATCCTTTTCTAAAAAACGTTCCAAAACATAAAGTACGGTAGCACTGCTCATATTGCCATAGGCCCGTAATACCTCTCGCGTATCGTCAATGTTCTTTCCCAATTTACCGAATAAGGTTTCCACCGTCTGCACAATTTTACGGCCACCGGGATGAAATATCAAATGGTCGACCGCTTCTATAGAGGTTCCAAATTTTTCTAGAAAGGGATGCACAATGTTAGGAAAATGTTCGTTAATTATAGCGGGAACCGACGGATCCAAGATCATTTTCAATCCGTGATTGGTTAAATCAAAGCCCATCATGTGGGTAGCGTCTTTAAAATGGTACATTTCCTCCCCAATGATCCTTGGTCCGACCGCCTCTTCTTCCGACGATAAAAGCACACATGCCGCACCATCACCAAAAATCGCGGCACTCACCATGTTCGCCATCGAATGGTCCCCCAGTTGAAAGGTCGCTGTTGGACTCTCTACCGCAACAATGGCAATGCGCTTACCCGGATTCGATTTCAAAAAATTACGTGCATAAATTAAACCCGAAACCCCAGCCGCGCAACCCATTTCCGTGACCGGAAGCCGAACGATATCTTGCCGAAGGCCCAGATCGTTGATAAGGTAGGCGTCTAGGGACGGTATCATAATACCGGTACAACTAACGGTTATAATATAATCTAACGAACTTGGCTGCCATGATGCTTTTTGTAATGCACTTTGCAACACCGCTTTACCCAGTTTTTTTATCTCACGCACATAAATAGCATTTTTAGCCTCGAACGAAGTTGCGGTGAATACTTCCTCAATGTTCATGATGCCATAGCGTTTATCGACTGCTGCCCCTTCGAATATCTTGATGACCTTTCTGCGAAAACGCTCATCTTCATCGCCCAACCAAAGGTCTACGAAGGGAAGTATCTCGGCCGTGGTTCTACTGTGTTCCGGGAGTTCTTTGGTAACCGCCACTATTCGGGTATCGCTCATACGTTAGTCAGTCGATTTGGTTGCATGACCCATACATACCTAAAGGCCCATTTCCATTTAATAACATGGGTAACCGTAGGCAACTTGCTCGCATAACGCAGCAGATCGGCCTTGACGAACCCTTTGCTTATAGATATCAAACCGTCAGTTTCAGCAGTTTTGGTCTTGATGAAAATAAGACTAAAAATTTTGAAAAGATAATAGGCCCACAAACTTCTTTGCAAATCGTTGATTACAACACCTATATCCGCCAATTGTACGAACTTGTTTAGGAATATGGGTAGTTGTTCTTCTGTAAAATGATGCATACATAGGGTATTTATAACAATATCACCTTTGAATTCATCAGGATTCATTTGAAGGATATCTTGGTGCCGATAACTTATCTCTTCAAAGGCAACAGGCCACTCTCTCGCCAGTTGCAGTGCTTCTCTATTCAGGTCAATACCGATCAGGCGAACCTTTAGGTTCTTTTTTCGGCAATAGGTAGCAATTTCACGTAACATATTTCCGTCGCCACAACCCATATCAACAATGGTGTATTGGTCTTTAGGGTTGAGCCTTATCAATTTCGACACCTCCTTTACGGTAATGGCATTGCCCCTTAAAATTCGGTTCGCCCGATTAATGTCGTCGAACACCTTTCGTAATTTAATGATCCCTCCTTGAAAATCATCCATTAATTCTGGCCTTGAGCTTCTTTTTGAAAAGTCTTTCAACATTATACTTTTTTTCCGTGAGTGTTCTTAATCAATGTTCGCAGTAACCTTGGTGACTGAATTGCCGTCTGTATCGCAAAAGCTGAAAGTTTTTCATGCAGCAGTAGTGACTGTAGGTTTCTACCAGTCCATAAACGCCTACTAAAGGTACGATTCCATTTTTTGGTATAATTGAACTCTAGTTGCGACCGATTTCGGTCTGTGCTATTGAGATATTCAACAATACCTTCAGAAGCGATCTTTGCGGAATGAATGGCCATGGCCATACCATTTCCGCACAGCGGGTGTATCAATCCTGCCGTGTCGCCACACATCAGAATATGGTTTTCTACGGCGGTTTTTTGATGGAACGCTATTTGGGCAATGCTCAACGGCTCTTTAAAGATAGGTTTCGCATCACTTAGAAAACTGGCCAGAAAAGGATTTTTCGCAACAACGTTCGCATTGAAATTAGCAATGTTCCTTTCCTTTCTAAAACTTTCATAGGAGGCTAAATAGCAAAAATTGACCGCATCTGTCTCTGTTTTTGATAAGCCGCCATAACCTCCTGTAAAATTATGAAGGGCAACCTGATTTTCTGGAAAGGCGTCATATTGATAATGTGACTTCACACCTAACCAAGAGGATTTCCTATCGGTGAAACTCCGATTTAGACCTTTGTCAAGGGCACTGCGCTTTCCGTAAGCACCGATAACGATAGTAGCGTACTGTTTGTTATTTGTTTCGGTCAAAACCTCGAACCTATCCGCTTCAAATCGGAAAGCGGTAACGGTATCGAACAGAAAATTCACCTTTTGCGCGATGGCCCTTTGGTAAAGCGCTTGGTCAAAGGCATATCGACTAATTCCAAAACCGCCCAAAGGTAATTTAGTCTGTACCGAGTTACCCGTAGAGGAACTCAGCACAAATGTATCGATTACCTTGGGATTCAAGGCTTTAACAGCCAAACCCAATGTTTCGAGATATGGAATGACCTCATTGGAAACATATTCACCACATACTTTATGATGTGGATATTCCTTTTTCTCGATCAGCAATACCGAATAGCCCTCCTTGGAAAGATGAATGGCAGCGGTCAATCCCGCCAAACCACCACCTACAACGATAACATCATACTTTTTCACGCCTTGCTAAGATACGGCTTTAAAGAAAAAATCCCGACCTATTGGTCGGGATTCGTCTAAAAATTACTTCAAAGACCTTTATTGTTTTGTTTTTTCAATTGCTTCCTGTTTCAGTGCGTTGTTGGCAAATATGGCCAACTCCACCCTGCGGTTCTGTGCCTTGCCTTCGGTCGTCGAATTGTCGCCTTTTGGCTGGGCTTCACCGTACCACTTCGTTGTCAAACGGCCACCCATGATTCCTTGGCTGATCAGGTAATTGGTCACCGATTCGGCTCGTTGTTGAGACAAGTTCAGGTTGTACTCATCAGAACCAGCACTGTCTGTATGCCCTTCCACGAGTACATTGGAATCAGGATATTCCTTTAAAATTCCTGCCAAACGATCTAAGGTGGTAGCCGATGTACCTTTTACGTTCGACTTGTTCGTGTCAAAATATACCCCGGCATCTTCATTGAAAGTAACATTGATACCTTCTCCGACACGGGTTACCTCCGCTCCGGGAATCTCCTCTTCGATCCGTTGCGCCTGCTTATCCATTCGATTACCTATATAACCACCTGCCGCACCGCCTATAACGGCCCCCAAAATTGCCCCCAGGGCAGTATTGTTTCCATTGCCGACATTATTGCCTATAACCCCTCCTATTACAGCTCCAGTACCGGCGCCAATGGCGGCACCTCTCTGGGTCTTGTTCGTGTTCTGTACTGCCTTACATCCTACGGTCAATGACATAACCATCATTACGGACATACCGTATATTGCTATCTTTTTCATGGGTATTATTGATTTTTAGTAAATGAATAAACTATAGTAATCGGCTCCCCGTCAACGCTTACGCGCGATTTTAGAACCATTTGTGAAGTTTCAAGACTTGCGATGTCGAAACGATAGCCAAGACCACCCGAGGTATCTTTGTATTTACTGTCGATCGATTTGAACTGAAGTTGACCTGTACCAAGAATCGACCAACGAATAAAGCGTTCGCCTCCCGAACAATTATCGCTACTCGCCAGAATATAACTTCCGGTATTATTATTATTCCTAAAATACCATTCAGAATTCTCAAAACAAGTGGCATCTGCATCGTTAAAAAGAACCGAAGAGAATTTACCTTCATTGCCTTCATAGGTAACTGTATCCAATATCCATGGTCCGTTGATCATTTTCTGCTGATCGGCGGTTCCCTTTGTGGATTGCGCCTTAGAGGCCTCAGACGTTTTACACGAAACCAAAGGTATAATTGCCATTACGGCATATAAAAAAACTTTTCTGATCATACTTAAAATTTAGGGTTTGAACTATATATACGTTGACCAAGCATAAATTGATCTCTTGCATAACGTTAAATCGGAGTAAGTGGTATTTTAATAAGCATAATCATTTGCCAAGTAAAATTCATATCTATGGAATTACTAATATGCCAAAAGTGCAAGCAATTCAATTTCAAACCGTTCTTTGGGCAAATACTGGTTTTCTAGGTTCTTTGCAAATGGAATTGGCGTTTCCAAACTGGCAACACGCTTTATGGGACCATCGAGGAATTCAAATTTATTCTCCATTACCAAGGCCGATATATCACTTGCAATTCCGCCAAAAAGGCTATCTTCTTGAAGAATGATCAATTTTCCTGTTTTTTCTACAGAAGCATATATAGCCTCCATATCCAAAGGCATCAAGGTTCGCAAATCGATAAGCTCTGCGTCTATTTCAGGATGTTTGTTAAGGGTTTCGAGGGCCCAATGCACACCGGCACCATAAGAAACAATGGTAATTGTATCGCCCTTTCTCAAAATGCTTGCCTTGCCGAAAGGCAGGGTATAATAATCGACGGGCACATCTTGATAGATACTACGATATAATCCCTTGTGTTCAAAAAACAGCACGGGGTTAGGATCGTTGATAGCTGTAGCCAACAAACCCTTGGCATCATAGGGAAAGGCCGGATAGGCAACTTTCAACCCAGGAGTCTTGGTGAACCAGGCCTCATTTGTTTGCGAATGAAACGGACCAGCGCCAACGCCGGCACCACAAGGCATTCGAATGACCACATCGGCCTTTTCATTCCAACGGTAGTGCATTTTCGCCAAATAATTGACAATAGGATTAAAACCCGTACTTACAAAGTCGGCAAATTGCATTTCTACGACCGCTTTCATTCCGTTTATGGATAGACCTGCTGCGGCGGAAACAATGGCCGACTCACAAATGGGCGTATTTCGTACTCTTTCTTTTCCAAAACTAGCTACAAAACCATCGGTAATCTTAAAAACCCCACCATAATCGGCAATGTCTTGCCCCATAATGACCAGGTCTTCATGTTCTTTCATCGACTGCCTAAGGCCATCGGAAATGGCATCTACCAAACGCATGTTCTTTACTATATGGCTAGACTTAACCTCTTGATATACACAATCTTTATAAACATCACCTAACTCTTTACTTTGGTCGAATTCAATCTCCTCTTCATCAAAGGCAATTTTTAAATGAGCGTTGATCTCGGCCTCAATTTTGGCTTTCACCTCAATTATTTTTTGTTCATCCAGAATTCCCTCATTCAAGAGAAACGCCTCATAATTGGCGATCGGGTCTTTCTTGGCCCATTCTTCCATAAGTACTTCGGGCACGTATTTGGTGCCACTGGCCTCTTCATGTCCGCGCATTCGAAACGTCTTGAATTCCAACAGAACAGGTGCAGGTTTTTTACGCATTCGCTCACAAAGCTCCTTTAACATAGAATAAACTTCCAAAATATTGTTTCCGTCAATGATGTGAGCTTCCATTCCGTAACCCTTTCCTTTATCCGCCAAATGATCGCACCGGTATTGCTCGTTGGTAGGCGTGGAAAGTCCGTAACCATTATTCTCGATGCAGAAGATCACAGGAAGTTCCCAAACGGCGGCAATATTCAATGCTTCGTGGAAATCACCTTCACTAGTACCTCCTTCCCCCGTAAATACGGCCGTTACCCGCTGTCTCTTTTTTAGAACGTCAGCTAGGGCGATTCCATCTGCCACACCCAATTGCGGACCCAAATGTGATATCATACCAACAATATGGTATTCTTGGGTGCCAAAATGAAAGCTGCGTTCACGACCTTTTGAAAATCCATTGGCCTTGCCCTGCCATTGAGAGAAAAGACGGTGTAAGGGAATTTCTCGTGTAGTGAAAACCCCTAGGTTTCGGTGCATAGGCAGTATGTACTCTTCGTTGAGCATCGCACTGGTAACACCAACGGAAATGGCTTCTTGACCGATACCGCTGAACCATTTCGAGATTTTACCTTGCCGCAAGAGGATGAGCATTTTCTCTTCGACCATACGAGGTTTTAGCATGTTGTAATAAAGCTCAAACTGAATGTTACGGTCAATTCCCTTATTTTGATAGTGCATGTGATATTTTTATAGATAGGTTGAGAAAAACGGGATAAATGTAACTAAAAAGACCTCAAAAAAATCATTGCACCCACTCTGACATGCATTATTTCTTAACTTTGGCCAGATCATAAAAACTATGGAAATGAGTCTGGTGCCAAGTGTTGATTTAAGGGATTTTACTTCGGGCAATCCCGTTCGAAAGCAAAAATTCGTTACCGAAATAGGAAAAGCCTTCGAGGAAATAGGTTTTGTGGCATTAAGCGGACATTTTCTAACGGAAGCACTAGTGGATGCTCTATACGGTGAAATCAAAAAATTCTTCGAACTTCCCCAACACCTAAAAGATGGGTACGAAGTTCAAGGTATCGGCGGACAACGAGGGTATACTTCTTTTGGAAAAGAACACGCAAAGGGAAGAAAGGAAGGAGATTTAAAGGAATTCTGGCATTTCGGGCAATACGTTGAGAATGATGCAAGGCTAGAAGCCGAATACCCCCCGAATATTTTGGTCAAGGAGCTACCCAATTTTAATACAGTGGGTAAGGAAACCTATAAAATGCTTGAGAAAACGGGAGAATATGTCATGCGTGCGCTGGCAGTACACCTAGGTTTGGAAGAACATCATTTTGATGAATATCTTAAAAATGGCAACTCTATCTTGCGGCCTATTCACTATCCACCTATAATTACAGAACCTAAAAACGCGGTTCGTGCCGCCGCCCATGGCGATATTAACCTCATCACCTTATTAATGGGAGCCCATGGCCGAGGATTACAGGTACGTAATATCAAGGGTGAATGGATAGACGCCATCGCAGAACCCGACCAGCTTATGATAAATGTAGGCGACATGTTATCACGCTTGACCAATAACAAGTTGAAATCGACCATACATCAAGTAATTAACCCGCCAAGGGAACTTTGGGGAACATCGCGCTATTCTATTCCTTTCTTTATGCACCCAATTGGTGAAATGTCACTGAAATGCCTGCCAAACTGCGTAGATGCTGAACATCCCAAAGAATTTGAGGATATTACGGCCAGAGAATTTCTGAACGAGCGACTGATCGAACTAGGGTTGTTAAAAAAATAAGAGATGGATTTAAAGGATCAACTTAAAAATCTTTTCCCGGAACACGTGGCCAGTGATGCTGAACAACCAGAAGAGCAGTCATCGATCTGGCTCCAAGAGGATCCTATCATCTGTAAGTACGAAAAGCGCAAGGGAAAGCCCTTAACCATCTTGGAGGGTTATACTGGGGCGGACAAGGATTTTAAATTATTGGCCAAAGAGTTGAAGACCAAGCTCAGCGTTGGCGGTACGATCAAGAATGATTCGATCATTATTCAAGGCGATTACCGTGATAAGATCATGACATTACTAAAAGAGAAAGGCTTTAGGGTAAAACGGGTTGGCGGATAACCGTCGTACACCCCTTATACATTGGCTTTCCTATTTTTTATTAAGGCTTATCTGCTTTTTCTGTTAAATTTATTTTGTCATTTTCGATTAAATGCTACTTTTATAGGCTCAACCAATCTCAAAAATATAGTATGAGTTCCCTACTACATATCACGAACGGAGATGCCTTCACCTTAAGGCTAAATTCATTGAAATTAAAAGGCGATGTCATAACCTGGAGAGAAATGCTGTGCGAGGGCCAAACCCTTACCAACGTTGGTAGTGAGAATTTCTGGAAGACCCGATTTGAATTTCTTAACAAGAACTACAAGATTTCAAAGTCTTCCTTTATTGAAAAGACCCTAAAGGAGTACCGTTCACTTTGTAACCATAAACAACAAGACCACATCGTACTCTGGTTCGAATATGATTTGTTCTGTCAGGTTAATATGCTTGCCGTGATAAGTTGGCTAAAGGCACATCGTAAATATGCTGAAGTTTCTTTGGTGTGTAGTGGAAAGGAAGATGATTCGAACACAATGTACGGGTTGAACGAACTTTCGAACGAACAATTACTTAAATTATATGAAAATCGAACCATACTGACGCAGGATGATATCGAATATGCCGATTATGTATGGCAACTGTATTGCAGTGACAACCCGATTAGATTAGAGAACTTAACAGATTATAAAAATTACCAGTTCGATTACCTAGCCGACGCCATTAAATCACATTTGCACCGTTTTCCATCTATAAAAAATGGCCTAAACGAAATGGAGAATAAAATCCTTCGCTTGGCAAGGGATAAAAAGCCAGTCTCTCGAAATGAATTTATTGACACCCTGATGAATGACCAAGGTAATCTTGGTTTTGCCAACAGCCAATATGATCGTGCATTATCGCGTTTAAAACCGTTGTTCTCCTCATTTAGTCCCGTTAAATTAACGCAAAAAGGAATGGAGATTCTCGATAACAAAACGAGTTACTATTCCTGCTTAAGAGAAAATGATGTCTATCTCGGCGGCGCGCTCAAATATAACTTCCTATATAATACCAATACCGACCGAATACTCAAATTATAGTATGCACCTAGGGCCTTCGGAGCTAATCTTGAATGCCGATCATAGCATTTATCATCTTAACTTGCACCCGCAAGATATTGCCAATACGATACTTACCGTTGGTGATCCCGACCGTGTAGCCAAGGTATCGCAGTATTTCGATTCCATTGAGATTAAAAAAGGAAAACGGGAATTCGTTACCCACACAGGATATTTAAACAAGCAACGGATCAGTGTTATTTCCACTGGGATAGGCACCGACAATGTAGATATCGTTTTAAATGAACTTGACGCACTTGTCAACATCGATTTCGATACCCGTAAGTTAAAACAAGAGCATACCAAATTGCAATTTATCCGCATCGGTACGTCAGGGGCGATCCAACCCGATATTGCGGTTAATTCTTTCTTGTTAAGCGAATATGCGATTGGCTTTGACACCCTTTTACATTTCTACAAAAGTGATTCCGTACAATATCATGAACTCTCAAAGGCCCTTGTCGAGCATTTGTCTTGGCCAAACCATCAAGCATTGCCCTACGCCGTTAAATGTGATGAACAACTGGCCCAAACATTGCGTTCAAATCGTATACGATTTTCAACAACGGTAACAAATACAGGCTTTTACGGCCCGCAAGGCAGAACCTTAAGGCTAGCACTCGCAGACAGCGATCTTGTTTCCAAACTAGCCTCGTTCGAGCACAACGGATCGCGGATAGCCAATCTAGAAATGGAAACATCGGGCATTTACGGGCTTTCAAAACTTATGGGACACCAAGCGGTTTCATTGAATTGTATTTTGGCGAACAGGGCGACTGGAAATTTTTCTAAAAATCCGGAAAAAGCTATTGACGAACTCATACAGTATACCCTAGGACAACTTTCAAGGACCTGAATTTCACGTTCCCCGTTTTCGTTTTAAAACCATAAATAACTAAAAATGAAAAAAGTAAACATCATTGGAGTACCCGAACATTTTAATTTTCCATGGCACCTTGCGATTTCGGAAGGTGCGTTCGAAGAACGTGGTATAGCGCTCGAGTGGACAGATATACCTGAAGGAACAGGTAAAATGTGTACAATGTTGCAAAACGGTGAGACCGATGTGGCCATAATACTGACCGAAGGAATCGTAAAGAGCATCACAGAAGGAAACCCTAGTATGATCGTGCAAGAGTTTATCGCTACCCCTTTGCTTTGGGGTATTCATGTAGGTAATGCGAGTGCGTTTCAAACAATAGGTGACATACAGGGCGCCAAAGCGGCGATAAGTCGTTTTGGCAGTGGAAGTCATTTAATGGCATATGTTCATGCACTACATCAAAATTGGGATACAGATACCTTAAAATTTGAAGTCATCAACAATTTAGAGGGTGCCGTCGAGGCCTTGACCAATGGCACGGCGGACTATTTCATGTGGGAGCATTTCACAACCAAACCCCTTGTGGACAATGGTACCTTCAGAAGATTGGGGGACTGCCCTACCCCATGGCCTTGCTTTGTGATTGCTGCCACAGAACGTTTCATCCGGACAAATACGGGCTTACTAAAGCATTTGCTTGAGGTTATAAATACATATACCCTTGAGTTTAAGCAAATACCAAGCATTGATAGAACGCTGGCGAACGAATATGGCCAGCAATTAGACGATATTAAAGAATGGCTTTCTAAAACCAGGTGGAGTCAGCGTCAAATCGATTTGAAATCAATTGCACTTGTTTCTGAAACCCTGAAAAAGTTGAACTTGCTCGACGGTAGTTTACCCTCAAAGAAACTACTTTTATAAAACGTCACATGGCCGAGACATCTTTGAAATATTTTTTTATGATCTCGGTAATTTTTCTTTCAGATAACGGTTTTTGGAGGAATTTGCTAATAAGTGGATTTTTCATAGCCCTTATCAAGTCAGCTTGGTCTTCGCTTGTGGTGAGCATTATAACAACTATTTGATCCCTTGTCTCATTATCGACCTCCTTTTCATATTGACCTAAAAACTCCCAACCATCCATGATGGGCATTTTCACATCCAAAAGCAATAAACAGGGTGTTTTGATCGGATTAGGGTTATCACTACTCAAAATTGTAAACGCCTCACGACCATTTAGTGCCTCTTGGATTTCTACATCAAGATTTAATTTGTTGATGAATATCTTGTTGAATAGGTTGCTTATTTCGTCGTCATCTACTAAAAGAATAGACTTCAAGGGGTACTGCGTCATAAAAAGGGGTTTGGTGTCTTAAAAGTAGTAATTTTCCTATTATTATCATGCCAATGGAAACGAATAATGTATTAAGTACATGATTATCTGTATCATTTGCAGTTTTCTTCCAATAAAACTAAAAATAATAAGGTTTTACCATTTAATGGCTGGGCTTCCTATTTTTTTTAAAATAGAGTTAGTTTTGCCAAAATGCCTATTACCGAACCAATATCCTCTGTTCGCGCTCAATGGCGAGGGATGACCAGAGGTAAGTACGTGATGTTTTGATGTATTGATCAGGTTCAGTTTCTTTTTTGCGAAACCGCCCCATAACAAAAATATTAATTCTTCATGGCGTTCTGAAAGCATTGAGATAACACGATCGGTAAATACTTCCCAGCCTTTATTTTGATGACTTCCGGCCATATGTGCCCGAACGGTTAAGGTTGAATTCAAAAGTAGTACACCCTGCTCCGCCCAGTGGTGAAGATTTCCACTTTGGGGATATGGTTTACCTATATCTGTTTCTAACTCCTTGAAAATATTGATCAATGAGGGTGGGTGTGGAACACCATCTTGAACAGAAAAACAGAGTCCGTTGGCTTGATTAGCACCATGGTAAGGGTCTTGACCGATAACAACCACTTTCGTTTTTTCGAAATGGCAGTGATCAAAGGCGGCGAAAATATCCGTTTGTTGCGGGTAGCAGGTATATTCGACATATTGCTGTTTCACAAATCGCAATAGTTCCAAAAAATAAGGCTGGTGGAATTCTTCCGCCAGTTCGGTCTTCCAGCTTCTATGTAGGTCGATATCCATGGGGAAAGTAAAAATTCTAACGCCAAAAATAGCGGTTTAAAGCGCTATTGGCAAATCGGAAACACCTAATTTAGGTAGGTCATTTCACGTAACACACTCCTACCCCCAACTGCTATTAACGCGCCAATTGATTGTCCAATACGCGATTCTGCTGAACGCGGTATCTTAGCACGTTGACATAGTCAATGGCCATATTGTTTCTATAGTCGGTATATGATTTTGATGCGTATGCTATAGCTTGGTCTAAATCTCCATTGATTTCGCTACTGATGGCCATGTTATAGGTAGCTCTTCCCGCAATTTTTGGGTCAGGGTTGTTAAGCTCCTGCTCCCAAAGTTCGGCCGCTCCTGTCCAATCGCCGGCAACTGCCCTTCTGTGCGCAAGTTTCAACTTATCGGTGCCACTCATAAAATATTCGCGCGAAATCCTGACATACCTTGGCACCAATCTTTTGGCATAGGCGATGCCTACGTTTCTGCTATACTCTTGCACCGTTTCATTTCTGCTTGCGACCGCTTCAACTGCCTTCATGGGATTAATACCCCTACCCTGGAAAGCCATATTCTTGGTATAGAGGTGTTCATCTACCACCTCTTTCGATTGCGGGTCATATAAACGCCATCCGCAATTAACCATGGTATTCAAGGTAACTTCATGTGCCGGAACATCAACATCAACACCCAAGTTGTTCGGTAACTTCATGGTGGTGACCCTAAAATCGGTTTTGGTATCGGTGTCATAAAAAGCCAGGGAGAATATCACATCAACCGCGTTTTCTTCGCATAGTTTTTCGATTATATCCCAAGAAAGTGTAGCCGGAAGCACTGCCAAACCTTTCTTAATCTCCTCAACATCCTCTATAATCACGATTTCCTCGAAATTCTTTAGTACCGAAAGTTCCGAGGCTAACGATGCAATAGCAGCTTCGGAGCCCTTTTTATCGAGGTTCAATCCTTCGGCGGATAATACCTGATCAATTTTATCAAGGGCGTTGTTTCCTTTGGAAGGTAAACTTCTATTGATAATACCGACCCTTTTAACAGTTGGCGGTAGGTGAACGATAGCCGGTTCGGTAACACCCAAGGTCATTCGGTTGGTAGACCCACAAGCAGCCATTAAAAGCGAAATGACAAGAATGATACTGGTTTTCATAGGGATTTTCATGGTCATAGTAATTTGATATCTCAATTGGTAATCTGAATTAAATTTGGATTCATAGATAACCCAAATAAGATCATTTTATTGCTTT
>JBHJNU010000127.1:0-59488 GCA_050330515.1 Flavobacteriaceae bacterium
TGCTTGAGGCCGAAGATTTTATTGATGATTCTAAAGATGCAGGAGAACTTGGTAGCGGTCATACTGTGACCGCCTTATACGAAGTGGTGCCCGTTGGTATTGAAATTGATTATGTAATAGATGTTACAGATTTAAAATACACGGTGCATGATGAATCGGCGAATTTTTCAAGCGAACTATTAACGGTTAAATTACGGTATAAAAAGCCACTAGGTAGTGATAGTATAGAAATGGAACATATACTGGAAGATGCGGTATACGAAATGTCTGATGACTTTAAATTTGCCTCCGCTGTCGCTCTGTTCGGTATGCAGCTGCGAAAATCGGCCTATACCAATAAGGCTAATTTGGAAAATGTTTTGCAGTTGGCCAATGCGGGTAGGGTTGAAGACGAACAGGGCTATAGGGCCGAGTTTATCAGGCTTGTTAAGGCTGTAGAAACCAGTTTGTAGCAAAGTGCCCTCGGGCACTTTCTGTTTTTTTTAAAAGAAATGGCAATTAGTGGTGAAAAGAGTTGTTGACCTAACCGTTCAGAACATAATTTTGTATTTTCATAGGCTAATAATACAGCACTATGAAAAAAATAATATCGTACCTCTTTCTCGTTCTTTCAGCAACAATGTATTCACAGCAAATACTTCCCGAGCGCGAAAGGGCAAGGGTCATCGACGAAATTTTGGCGGATCGTTTCAATAATTTACTTCCGGGTTTGATGGATGCCGCCGAAATAGATATGTGGGTGGTTATTTCAAGGGAATATAATGAAGATCCCGTTTTGCGCACCATGCTTCCCGCAACTTGGTTGAATGCCCGGCGAAGAACCATTCTTTTGTTTTATCGGGATAAAGCCAAGAACAGCATCGAAAAATTGGCGGTCGCCAGATACAATGTTGGTGAGAATATAGAATCTGCCTGGGATCAGGAAAAAGAACCCGATCAATGGAAACGGTTGATGCAATTGATCGAAGAACGTAACCCGAAGAAAATTGGGCTTAATTACAGTAAAGACCATAACATCGCCGACGGACTTGACAAGACCGATTATGACGAATTTATGCAATACCTGCCCAAAAAATACCATTCGCGGGTAGGTTCGGCCGAACAACTTGCCGTACGGTGGATAGAAACCCGAACTGAACGTGAAATGGTGATCTACACCCAATTGGTCGATATTACCCATGATATTATTGCCGAAGCTTTTTCCGAAAAGGTAATTACCCCAGGTATCACCACCACCTCGGAAGTTGAATGGTGGATGCGTCAAAAAGTAACCGATTTAGGCTTGGAAACGTGGTTTCACCCCTCCGTTGATGTACAGCGGAGCGAAGAAGGCTTAGTAAGTCATTTGTATTCTTTTTCAGGTAGACCCGAAGATATGGTGATTCTTCCGGGGGATTTGGTGCATTGTGACTTCGGCATCACCTATTTAAGGTTGAATACCGACTGTCAAGAGTTAGCTTATGTCTTAAGACCAGAGGAGAAGGCGGCACCCAAATTTCTTGTTGATGCTTTCAAAGATGGTAATCGAGTGCAAGATTATTTAACCTCGAATATGATTCAGGGAAGAACGGGCAATGAAATTTTGGCCAAAGCCCTCGCAGAGGCGAAAGCGGCCGGATTGCGACCATCAATCTATACCCATCCGTTGGGTATGTACGGTCATTCAGCAGGTACTACCATAGGTATGTGGGACAGCCAAGGCGGCGTAATGAAAGATGATGGTGAGAACTACCCCCTTAACCTTAATACAGTGTATGCCATTGAATTGAATACGACCGTCACCATTCCCGAATGGAAAAGGGATATTCGCATTATGTTCGAAGAGGCCGGTTTTTTTGGGGAAGATGGGTTTCGGTATGTGAATGGTAGACAGACCGAACTATTGTTGGTTCCGAGGGTGAAGGGGCATCAAGGGGATTAAACCTGCAAAACCCCCATATTGAATGCCTTTTCTATCGGGGCATGATTTGCCGCTTCGATACCCATTGAAATCCATTTTCGGGTGTCGGTTGGTTCTATGATGGCATCTGTCCACAATCGGGCTGCGCCATAATATGGTGATACCTGATCATCATAACGATCTTTAATTTTATCGAAAAGCGCTTTTTCTTTGGCCTCTGTAATGGTCTCGCCAGTCTTTTTTAGGGAGGCCTTCTCAATTTGCAACAATACTTTCGCCGCAGAATTACCGCTCATCACGGCCAAGTTCGCACTGGGCCAAGCAACGATCAACCTAGGGTCATAGGCCTTGCCGCACATAGCATAATTACCGGCGCCGTAGCTGTTGCCAATAATTATGGTGAACTTTGGCACAACCGAGTTACTAACGGCATTGACCATTTTTGCGCCATCCTTTATTATTCCGCCATGCTCACTTTTACTGCCCACCATAAAGCCGGTAACGTCTTGTATGAATACCAGGGGAATCTTTTTTTGGTTACAGTTTGCTATAAATCGCGTGGCTTTGTCTGCAGAATCGGAATAGATAACACCTCCGAACTGCATCTCGCCCTTTGCCGTCTTGACTACTTTGCGTTGGTTGGCGACAATGCCTACCGCCCAGCCATCTATTCGCGCATAGCCCGTTAAAATCGTTTTTCCGTAATCTTGTTTGTATTCTTCGAAGTCCGAATCGTCAACAAGTCGGTTTATGATTTCCATCATATCATACTGGTCCGTTCTAGAGGCAGGCAGAAGTCCGTAAAGTTCGTTGGGGTCTTCTTTGGGTTTCTTGGTCTTTTCCCTGTTATAACCCGCCTTATTGAAATCTCCGACTTTATCGATTATGTTTTTTATCGTGTCCAGCGCGTGTTTATCATCTTTTGCTTTATAATCGGTGACCCCGCTTATTTCGCAGTGCGTGCTGGCCCCTCCAAGGGTTTCGTTGTCTATGCTTTCTCCGATAGCCGCCTTTACCAGGTAGCTTCCTGCTAAGAAAATGCTCCCTGTTTTGTCCACGATCAATGCCTCATCGCTCATGATCGGCAGGTAGGCCCCACCGGCGACACAACTTCCCATAATCGCAGAGATTTGGGTGATACCCATACTGCTCATGATGGCATTATTCCTAAAAATACGGCCGAAATGATCTTTATCAGGAAAGATCTCATCTTGCATAGGCAGGTAAACCCCGGCGCTATCTACCAAATAAACAATTGGCAAGCGGTTCTCCATGGCAATTTCCTGGGCGCGTAGGTTTTTCTTTCCCGTGATCGGAAACCAGGCTCCAGCTTTGACAGTGGCATCGTTGGCGACCACAATACATTGCCTTCCTTTAATATGGCCTATTTTGACCACCACCCCACCCGAGGGGCAGCCCCCATGTTCTTGGTACATTCCCTCACCAACAAGGGCACCTATTTCAATACTATCCTCATCGGAATCTAACAAGTAGGCAATGCGTTCACGGGCGGTCATTTTGCCATCGGCATGCTGTTTCTCAATTCGTTCCTTTCCGCCCCCTAACTTTGCTTTTGACAACCTTTTCTTTAGCTCTGAAACGAGTAATTTGTTGTGGTCTTCGTTTTTATTGAAGATTAGATCCATTTGATTCGCTTTCAATTTGTGTATAAAGATAAGGAGTAAAATTGATTACTTTTGGCAAAACCGAATTCAGATAATTATGGATAAGATCAGATGGGGCATCATTGGCCCAGGCCATATTGCTCATAGTTTTGCAAAGGATCTACAGTTGGTAAATGACGGAATATTGACGGCGGTCGCCTCTAGAGATGAAGACCGAGCGCAAAAATTTGCAGCCGAGTACGGGGCCGAACATTCTTTTGGATCTTATGAAGCATTGTTCGCGTCTGATGTTGTTGATGTGCTCTACATTGCCACCCCGCATACTTCGCATGGCGAGCTGACCGTTGAAGCTCTGAATCATGGCAAGGCAGTGCTCTGCGAAAAACCTATGGGAATTGACCAAAAGGAAGTTCAAATTATGGTCGCCGCCGCGAAAGGGAACAAGGTGTTCTTGATGGAGGCCTTATGGAGTCGATTCAATCCTGCTATTCGAAGAGCGAAACAATTGATAGACGAAGGCGCCATAGGTAAGTTGGAATACCTTTATGCCGATTTTGGTTTTTACGCTTTGGATAGGGATGAAAGGGGAAGGTTATTGAATGCAGATTTGGCCGGGGGATCTTTGTTGGATATCGGTATTTACCCTATTTTTTTATCATACCTACTTTTTGGCCTGCCCGATAGTATACAGGCAAGCTCAAGATTTTATAAGACCGGTGCCGAGATTCAGACTTCCATGATCTTTAAGTACCCAGAGGCTATGGCGCTATTGTATAGCGGACTTACCTCGAATAGTGAAATGAAGGCTGAAATATCGGGAAGGGAAGGCACAATTTTTCTACACCCAAGATGGCATGAAACCCAGGGGTATTCGCTTAAAAAAAATGGGGAGACCCATGACGTTCAAATGCCAACCATAGGCAAAGGGTACAGCCATGAAATTGACGAGGTACATGCCTGTCTTAGGGAAGGAAAACTCGAAAGCGACCTTTGGAGCCTACAAAACAGCCTTGATTTGGTAAGTATTCTCGACAGTGTTCGAAAGGAAACTGGCATTACTTTCCCATTTGAGCAATAAAGTTCCGTTTTGCCGAATAGTTATACGAAATTTTACGATATTTGAGGTTATCACTTGACTAAACCTTAAACCAGATTAAGATGGGAATGAACAAAAATACCGTACTGGCATGGGCCACCTTTGTTATGATTATAGTAGGGCTTTCACTGATTGCACTAGGTGCCTTCAGGTACGATGATGTCGCTGGCTGGGGCTTTGCCTCGGTAGGTATCGGATTTTTTGCGATCGCATGGGTCTTTAATGCCCTTAAAGGAAGGGTATAGGCGACTTTTCAAGACGTAGCATCACTAAATTGTATAAAAAACTGCCCCGAATGAGTTCTTATAGGTACACTTGCCATCGTTGCTGATCAGAAATAACAGGTCTTTCCAATAATCTAATACTATAATATACCAAGAAATGAGCGACGATAAAAAAGTCATTTTTTCGATGTCTGGGGTAACCAAGACATATAAAACAGCCAATACTCCTGTTCTCAAAAATATTTACTTGAGTTTCTTTTATGGGGCCAAAATCGGAATTTTGGGTCTCAATGGATCGGGTAAATCTACGTTGCTGAAAATAATTGCGGGCGAAGATAAAAACTATCAGGGCGATGTTGTTTTTTCTCCGGGTTACCACGTGGGTTATTTAGAACAAGAGCCCAAGTTGGATGAAAACAAAACGGTGCTCGATATTGTTAAGGAAGGGGTGGCCAAAACGGTGGCCATTTTAGACGAATACAATAAGATCAACGATATGTTCGGTTTACCTGAAGTTTACGAAGATGCAGATAAAATGCAAAAGTTGATGGACAGGCAGGCCGTACTTCAAGATGAAATCGATGCTTCCAATGCTTGGGAACTTGATACCAAGCTCGAAATAGCCATGGATGCCTTACGTACGCCAGAACCTGATAAAAAAATAGGAGTACTTTCCGGTGGCGAAAAAAGGCGTGTAGCACTTTGCAGGCTTTTATTGCAAGAACCTGAAATTCTGCTCTTAGACGAACCTACCAACCACTTAGATGCCGAGTCGGTGCATTGGCTAGAGCATCATTTGGCGCAATATAAAGGCACCGTTATAGCCGTGACCCACGATAGATATTTCTTGGATAATGTGGCAGGATGGATTTTGGAATTGGATAGGGGTGAAGGAATTCCCTGGAAAGGTAATTATTCAAGTTGGTTGGATCAAAAATCAAAGCGTATGGCACAAGAAAGCAAAACGGCTTCAAAACGCCAAAAAACATTGGAGCGTGAGCTTGAATGGGTACGTCAAGGCGCTAAAGGAAGACAGACCAAGCAAAAGGCACGTTTGAACAATTATGACAAGTTGATGAGTCAAGATCAAAAACAGCTTGACGAGAAATTGGAAATCTATATTCCTAATGGCCCGCGTTTGGGCACTAATGTTATTGAATCTATAGGTATCAGTAAGGCTTACGATGATAAATTGTTATATGAAAATTTGAACTTCAAACTACCGCAAGCGGGCATTGTTGGGGTAATCGGCCCCAATGGCGCGGGTAAGACCACTATCTTTCGAATGATAATGGGGGAGGAGACCCCTGATAAAGGAGAATTTAAGGTTGGCGAAACGGTGAAGATTGCCTATGTGGATCAAAGTCATTCGAACATTGACCCTGAAAAGACCATATGGCAGAATTTCAGTGACGGGCAAGAGTTGATCATGATGGGTGGTAGGCAGGTAAATTCAAGAGCTTATTTGAGCCGCTTTAATTTCTCTGGAAGCGAGCAGAACAAAAAAGTGAATATGCTCTCAGGAGGCGAACGAAACCGATTGCATTTGGCGATGACCCTGAAAGAAGAGGGTAATGTACTGCTTTTAGATGAGCCAACCAATGATTTAGATGTCAATACGTTAAGGGCATTAGAAGAAGGCCTAGAAAACTTTGCTGGCTGTGCCGTGGTCATTTCGCACGATAGGTGGTTTTTAGATCGTATCTGTACACACATCCTTTCCTTTGAAGGTGACTCGCAGGTGTATTTCTTTGAAGGTTCCTTCTCTGATTATGAAGAGAATAAGAAGAAGCGATTGGGGGGTGATCTGATCCCGAAACGTATTCAGTATAAGAAGTTGATAAGGTAGGCTGATGCCTTAGTTTTTGTGCCTTCGAGCACAGGGGTGACAAAGGACAGCCGTACTTAAAACGTGGTCGATATTAAAAATCAAAAATTATCTTTGGGGTACCAATCCAATTGAACAACTTCAATTTCATTATTTCCTTCGTTTACCAATTGCTTAAACTTGGCTACATTGCCTACATCTGGATTGCCCCTATAATGGTACGGATATATTTGCTTCGGTTTAAATTCTAAAACCGCAGAAGCAGCACTTTCTTCGGTCATTGTATACGGTAGGTTCATACACACAAAGGCCTTATCGATATTTTCCAAAGCCCGCATTTCGGCAATATCTTCGGTATCTCCAGAAAAATAGAGCCGTTGTCCGCCCATATTCAGAACATAGCCGTTACCACGACCTTTCTCATGGAATTTTAAGGCTTCTTCTCTCATGTTATACATGGGTATGGCCTCAACAATGATGCCATAACGCTCTTTACTGTCACCATTGTCAAGCACATCGATCTGGGGCGTAAAGTTGCTCGGTATTTTATCTGCAACAGCTTTCGGAACAATGATTTTGGCTCTTTCCGTATTTAGGGCTTCTAGGGTTTCAAGACTAAAATGATCTCCGTGGATATCGGTTATCAGAATAAGATCAGGTTGTTTCTGTCCTTCAAATGCTGCTGCCCCGCCTACAGGGTCAATGTAGATCGTAATGTCATTCCATTCCAAAATCGCGGTGGCATGCTCTATGGGTATGATCTTGATTTCAGATGTTCGACCTGTCAACGTTGCTGCAGGGGTAGGTAGTTCGCGTTTAACCGCATCCATTGGATCTGAGTCTAACTGTGGGGTTGGTTTCTGGCTTTCTTTGCAGGCCACGAATACTAGGCCAATGACGAATAGGTTAACAAATGATCTTTTCATAATTTTTCAGTTCTTTGTTTTATATATGTTCTACCGCAGCTGTTTTTAGCTGCAATACCATTTTGACATCGCTTCTGGCATAAGGCAGGTCTTTTTCTAGTTCAACATCCTCAAAACCAAATTTGCGATAGAGGTGCAATGCGGTTGGCAACTTGGTGCTCGAATAAAGGATAATGGCATCCCAACCTTTAGTTTTGGCAAAGTCAATGGCGAAGGCCAGTAATTGTTGGCCTATCTTTAATCCTTGAAAATCTTGATGAACGGCCATCTTTCCTAATTCATATTTATTTTCTCCGAAGGGAATAAACGAAAAGCATCCCACAACGGTATCATGCTCTTCCGCCAAAAATATGTATCCCCCTTTATCAATTATCGATGCTTGAGGATTACTGAGTAGCATCTTATCTTTTTCCTCTGCATAGAAGTACTCTTCTAGCCACGCTAAATTCAAGTCACGGAAACTAATTGCATGTTGCTGACGAAAGGGTACAATTTTAATTGACATGTTCAAGCCATTTTACATTTCATCGATAAAGTTAGTACTTACAACGGCTCAGAGTGACATTGGATTTAATTTTTTACCCTAAAAAAATCCATAATTAAAATCGAACCGTATATAGACTGATACAAACAAAAACTTTATTACACATCAAACACAAGATTAATTAATTTTTACATTATGACTGAAACAAAGAATAACAATGGATTGAAGGTATTGGCCGGCTTACTTGGTGTAGTGCTATTGGGCGTCATTATCTACACGGTGAGTCTTTACCAAGATAAAAAGAAGACAGAAGCTGTGCTTACACAGGAAAAAGAGTTGGTGGTAGAAGATCTGAATAGTCTAAAGTCTGAATATGACAAGGCTATTTTAGAGAGTAACGCGACCAATGAAGAATTGGTAACCGCTAGAGACAATATTGCAAAATATATTGATTCGGTAAAACAGATGAAAGGCGATATCTCTTCGCTTTATCGCTTTAGAAAGCAAGTTGCTATTTTAACCAAAGAAAGAGAGCAATTGCTAAAACAAGTTGATTCTTTACAACGTTCGAACACTTATATAGCGATGCAACGCGATTCTACTTACGTGGAGTTGGAAAAACAAACTGTTTTTAATGATTCCTTAGTGGTACAGAACACGCAATTGGCCGATGTGGTTGAAAAAGGTTCTGCCTTAGGTATAACCGTGTTCAATGTAGATGCAGTAAAGGAACGCAACAGCGGTAAATTGGTTTCTACTTCTAGAGCTAGCGCTACGGACAAGTTCAAAATTTGTTTTACCGTGGCCAAAAACGTTATCGCACAGGCTGGTGATCGAGAGTTCTACCTTGAAGTTCTTGACCCACAAGGTAACGTACTTGGAGAAAGCTATAGCAAATCTAATGATAGCGGTGCTTCCGTTACCTACAGCAAAGGTACCAACTTTTACTACGAGAACAGTAATTTAGATGTTTGTGATTATATTAACAAACCAGCAGGTGACTTCCAAAAAGGAAATTATATGGTAAATGTTTATGATGACGGATTGAAATTATTGGGAACTTCAAAGTTCACCTTGAAATAAAAGAACACTATCCATTAATAATAAAGGGGGCGATCTGAAAAGATTGCCCCCTTTTTTCATCTCTTGCTTTTTTATTTCCGACGCGTTTCAATGTTTTTATGCCGGTGGTAGCTTGACTAAACAAGAAACTGGCTATTGATAGGGCTATCGGTAGTATTCGAATTAGTCCAATCCCCCGACCATATCTTCGGGCTTTACCCATGCATCATAATCTTCGGCCGAAACATAGCCTAAGTTAATTGCTTCGGTTTTTAAGGTGGTACCGTTCTTATGGGCTGTATTGGCGATTTCCGCAGCTTTGTAATAGCCTATTTTAGTGTTCAAAGCGGTCACCAACATCAATGAATTGTTCAAAAGCTGTTTAATGACCTCATGGTTGGGTTCAATACCGACAGCACAGTTGACATCAAAACTTATGCAGGCTTCACCAAGTAGTTCTGCTGATTGTAATATATTGGCGGCCATCATTGGTTTGAATACATTGAGTTCATAATGCCCTTGGGTGCCACCTACGCCAATGGCTACATCATTGCCCATTACTTGGGCACAGACCATGGTGAGTGCCTCACATTGGGATGGATTCACTTTTCCGGGCATGATTGAACTACCTGGCTCATTTGCCGGAATGATTATCTCGCCAATACCAGAGCGGGGGCCAGAGGCCATCATACGAATGTCGTTGGCAATTTTATTTAGGGCAACGGCCAACTGTTTTAAAGCACCATGACTCTCAACTATGGCATCGTGTGACGCCAACGCCTCGAATTTGTTTTCGGCAGTTTTAAAAGGTAGTCCCGTGAATTGTGCGATATATCTGGCTACAACTACATCATATCCTTTGGGGGTGTTCAGACCTGTGCCAACCGCGGTTCCGCCCAAGGCAAGTTCACTAAGATGGTCAAGGGTGTTGTTCAGAGCCTTCAAGCCGTGGTCTAATTGAGATACATAGCCTGAAAACTCCTGCCCCAAGGTTAGTGGTGTTGCATCCATCAAATGGGTTCGGCCTATTTTAACCACATCTTTGAAGGCTTCTGATTTTTTGGCCAATGTATTTCTTAGGGCCGTAACCCCGGGTATTGTGGTCTCAACAATTTTTTTGAAGGCTGCAATATGCATTCCTGTAGGAAAGGTATCATTCGAAGATTGTGATTTATTGACGTCATCGTTTGGTTGAATAACTTTTTCGCCTTCTCCGATTTTTTTTCCCGCCAGCTCTTGGGCCCTATTGGCAATGACCTCATTAACGTTCATGTTACTTTGAGTTCCTGAACCCGTTTGCCATATAACCAATGGAAACTGGTCGTCATGCTTTCGGGCCAAGATCTCATCGCAGACCGCTGCGATCAGATCGCGCTTTTCTTCTGACAAGACACCAAGCTCACAGTTAGTGTAAGCGGCGGCTTTTTTCAAATAGGCGAAGCCGTAAACGATGTCTAACGGCATGGAGGCCGCAGGCCCGATTTTGAAGTTGTTTCTTGAACGCTCGGTCTGTGCCCCCCAATATTTATCGGAAGGTACCTGTACCTCGCCCATCGTGTCTTTTTCTATTCTAAAACTCATTACTGTCCAATTTTTATTGAATATTAACAAAGTTAGCGGTTTGCGCTATGATTCTTTGCGATGAGGAAAATAATTATTTTTTTCATTTTTGATTTGCAAATTCTATGCAATTCAAAGTATCTTTGTGGGAAGAAAAAAATGTACCATGTTCGAATTCGATCAGTATTTAGGATTTTTAGCCTTCTTAACCATTTTAACCATAGGTTTTTGGTTAATGATTTTTTTGTTGACCTTCGTAGTGCCTTACTGGCTCTTTGGAAATATAAAGGAACTTTTAAAGGAAAAGCGCGATAAGAAAAGAGCGCAAAGCCAAGCATAAAAAAAGGAAGCCAATTGGCTTCCTTTTTTAGTTCATTTTTTCCACTAGCTTCCGAATTCTTCATCTCCTCCACCGTCATCGTTTCTTTGACGACTCCTTTCCCCCGTTTTTTTCTGATTGATACGGTAGACAAAAGAAAGTATTATTTGTCTTTCGCGCCACTGAAACTCACTATCTGAAGTAAAAAATGGGGTCTGTGTAAACGACATACGTTTTCTTGAATTTAAAAGGTCGCTCACATTGAATGCCAAGGTGCCTTTGTCTTTTAAAATATCCTTGCTAAACGCCAAATTCAATGAAAATATACCTTTGTTTACAGTTTGTGCATTATTGGTAGGGCCACGGTAAAAGGCGTTGGTCTGCCAGTCTATTTTACCTGGAAGTGTTACTTTAGAGCTAAATCTGGAAAACCAGCTGGTGTTTTTTGCACCAAAATCAATACCATTAAATTCTCCTTCCGAATTGAATTCAAAGAAATTGAAACTACCGTTTAACCGGAGCCATTTGGTAGGGTTGTACAACAAGCCCAGTTCGGCACCCACACGCTCGTTGGTCGCAAGGTTAATGGGTATGGAGCGGATTACTACGATACCATCACTGGTCACTTGTCCCGTTTCTTCTTGTATACGTTCAAAAGAATTGGTTTCTTTTTGATAATACACAGATGAGGTCAAGGTCAGTTTTTCCCAGCGTTTCAAATATCCCAGATCATAAGCATTGGCAAAGGCTGGGTCAAGATCTGGGTTCCCTTGAAAAATATTGGTACGGCTAGATTGGGATGGAAACGGGTTGATAAAGCGCCCTCGGGGCCTGTTGATCCGTCTGTTGTATCCTAGGGTTATATTTTCGTTTTCTGCCAGCTCATAAATTAAGTTTAGGGTAGGGAAAAGCCCTAAGTAATTCTTGTCAAAATTAACGTCAATTTCTTCACCAATAACGCCTTGTAGCCTATCGACGTCCCCGGCTACAATTTCACCCTTAAGTTGGGTGTTTTCTAATCTAAGCCCTGCCAGAAACGAAAAATCACCAAACTTATCTCCATATTGGGTGTAAAGCGAATTCACGTTCTGGTTAAATACGAAGCGGTTTATGAGTCCGAGATTAGGAACAAATTCACCAGAACCTAATGGAAATTCATCTTCAAGGTAAAAATCAGTATCCGATTGTTCCCAATTACCTCGGTACCCTGCTTCAAATTGTGCATCTCCCATAGGTAGTACATAATCTACCTGGGCCAAATATTCATTTTGAAATCCTTGCTCTTCTATGTATAGATTGGCAATGGGTTCTTCAACAGGAAAGGTTTGATCTTCTGTTATTGGTGTTGGTTGAAATTGTTCGTTGTACGAAAGCTGCAGGTCTACCGTAAGCTTATGACCCTCAGTATTAAAGTCATTGTTGTAATTCAAGGAGAATTGTCCGCTTTTTTCTTCTTCTTGTTCGTCTTCTACGCGCAGCGTAATACGATTGAGCGTCGTTCCTACGAATGCCGTTGCTATATTTTGGGTAATATCTTCGCCGTTGTTTGTTCTACCGAAGGCGCTGGCCGTAAGCGAGGAGGTTTCCGTCAAGAAATACTCAATACCTAGATTTAGATTAAAACCGCTATTTTTTCTATTGATATCCCTGTCTTCGATGATCCTATCAAATTCACTTGCGTCGCTAAAGTAGGTATTGTCGGCAAAGCCGTTACCTGGTGGTTCACTATAAGAATATCCTAAAGTAGTGAAGAGATTGTACTTTTCTTTTCTTGAGTTAAGATTAGCGGTAAGCGAAGCCGTTTCGGGAAAACCCACAGTAGTATTTATGGTGCCGTTAATACCACGGGTTTTTTCTTTTTTCAAAATAATATTCAAAATACCTGCAGTACCCTCTGCATCATATCGTGCTGACGGACTGGTAATAACCTCAACTGATTCTATGGCATCTGCCGGTAGTTGGCGAAGCGCATCCGTTGAACCAAAACCTGCCAACGCGGAAGGCCTACCATTGATAAGTATTCTGACATTGCCATTACCACGAAGTGCGATGGCACCATCAACATCTACGGTTACCGAGGGAATGTTATCAAGCGCATCACTTATTGTCGCTCCGCTGTTTGTTAGGTCTTTACCTATGTTGTATATTTTCTTATCTAGCCTAACCTCTACAGAAGTCTTTTCACCTACCACCTCAACAGCATCTAACTGTTCGGCATCAATAACAAGTTTTATGGTACCTAGATCGGTAGATTCGCGATAGTTTTGATCCTTTAGTTCGTAGGTTTTGAAGGAAAGATACTCAACGCGTACATGGTATCTACCAGGAAAGGTCTCTACATCAAATTTACCGTTAACGTCGGTAATACCGCCCGTTATCTTGGTGGTATCCCTTAAGCTTTGAAGTACTAAAGTGGCGTATTCAAGGGGTTGACCGCTTTCTTGGTCCAACACAATCCCCGTAATTTTTATTGGATTTGGCACCTGTCCTCCTTGTTGCTGCCCTTGGGGTCGCTGGGCATAAATTGCTATTGAAAATAAAATAAGTACTACGGAGAACAGTTTTGTCATATTTAGTTTTTAGGGTCCTTCTTTTTTTTCTTTTTCTTTTCTTCCTTCTTGTTTTCTTTAAGCGTCTTTGCTACACCATCTTTTTGAAGTTGTACAAAGGCTTCGTATTTCTCTAGGGGCAACCCCGCTTTTAATTCTTTGTCCTGTCTCTCGCTTATCTTCTCATAAACTTCCCTCATTTTTTCTGGCGGAAGCTGTAGAATCTGAGCTTCGATGCGTTCTTGAACATACTTTTTCAAAACCGAACTCATGATAGCTGTTTCGAACTCATCTAACTCTAGGGCATCTTTGATAGATGGCAATTGGTCATCCACCAGTTCATCGGCAGTTTTTGGTTTCGGCTCCTCAACCGGCGTTTCTGCCTGTGGAATGGCACTTCGTCCTCTTCCATTGCCAAATCTGCCACCGCCTAATCCATTTCCGAATTGGGCATTCATTTCGGTGCTTACAAGTAGTATAAATAATAATACGATTAAATAATTTTTTCCGGTTTTCATAGTGTCAGACGTTAGTATTGATATAAAAATGAACAGAAGGTTTAATTGATCAAGGTTAAATATTTGTTAAATGGACTTCTACAACAAAGGTACCAAATTCTTAAATTTAAATAATTATATTAAATAACTGATTTACAGCTGTTTTAGTAGACGAAGAAAGTAATTAAATAATAGTCTTTATTCTATCAACAGGTCTTCCGATTACCGCTTTGGTGCCATTTACTACGATCGGTCTTTCTATGAGTACCGGATACTTTATCATGGCATGAAGAATGTCTTCATCTGAAAGTGACTTACCTTTGAATTTCTCTTTCCAAACGATCTCGTTTTTTCGTACTAGTGATTCCACTGAAATGCCCAAAATGGTGATGATATTCCGTAGTTCGTCATAGGTAGGTATATCTTCTACATATTTGATCACTTCAAACTTTTTACCCGATTTTTCTAGTAATGCTAATCCTTCACGTGATTTTCTACAACGGGGATTGTGATAAATGCTGATCATTGGTGTTGTACTAAGAATGGAATGCCATATATTTTCAATTGTTCTTAATGTAACAGTATCCTAGCATTTTTGGTGCTTCCTACCGTTGTTACCAAGGCCTCATTATTCATCCTCTTTTTGTCCCATCGCCATTAAATAGGCTTTTAGAAAACGACCTATGTCGCCGTCCATTACGGCGTCAACATTACTTGTTTCTTCGCCAGTACGCACATCTTTTATCAGCTTATAAGGCTGCATGGTATAGTTTCTGATCTGTGAGCCCCATTCAATCTTCATTTTTGAGGATTCAATTTCTTGGCGGGCTTCCATTTTCTTGCGTAGTTCGATCTCATACAATTGCGATTTGAGCATTTTCAAGGCCGTAGCCCTATTTTCATGCTGCGAACGCGAATCTGAACATGATATTTGAATTCCGGAAGGGTGGTGTGTCAATTGAACCTTTGTTTCTACCTTGTTCACATTCTGACCACCGGCACCACTAGATCTTGCTGTGGTTATCGTATAATCGGCCGGATTAATATCGATTTCGATAGAGTCATCTACCAACGGATACACATAAACCGAGGCGAAAGAAGTATGTCGCTTAGCGTTACTATCAAAAGGAGATATTCGCACCAATCGATGTACGCCGTTTTCCCCTTTGAGCCATCCAAAGGCATAATCACCATCTATTTCAAGGGTAACGGTCTTGATCCCGGCAACATCGCCTTCTTGGTAGTTAAGTTCCTTGACCTTGAACCGCTTCTTTTCGGCCCACATCATGTACATTCGCATCAGCATCGAGGCCCAATCACAACTTTCGGTACCGCCTGCTCCCGCAGTGATCTGTAAAACAGCGGTCAGTTCATCGCCCTCTTCAGAGAGCATATTCTTGAATTCTAGATTCTCAATGGCCTCCAGGGCTTTTTCGTACTGTACTTGTACTTCATCGTCAGAAACATCACCTTCTTGGTGAAATTCTAACAATACCTCTACATCGGCCACTAAGCCTTTTGCCACGCTAAAGTCATCAACCCATTGTTTTTTAGATTGAATGTACTTCATATGGGCCTGCGCTTTTTGAGCGTTATCCCAGAAATCAGGGGCTAAGGTCTTTTCCTGTTCGTTCTCTATTTCGACAAGCTTGGCATCAATGTCAAAGATACCTCCTCAACGCGCCAAGGCGATCTATAAGACCTTTGTAGTGGTCTGTGGTAATGATCATGATAGTTGTATTTTAAGCAAAAATAGAACTCTTTTTTTGTAATCAAGTTAGAATAGCAATTGTTTTATTGCTGTTGCTGGCTTGACACGTTTACGCTATGTGTTGTCTCATTTCTGCCCGTAGTGTATACCACGCCCCGCAACGGGGAACAATCGTTGTAATCTTTGCCATGGGAAACTTTTATGTGATTGGTATTCGCCATGATGTTATTGGTAGGGTCAAAGCCAACCCACCCAATATTCGGAATAAAGACTTCTGCCCAAGCATGCATTTGTGAATCACCGAAATAACCATTTCCTTGGTGCAGGTAACCTGAGACATAACGCGCTGGAATTCCGTTTTGCCTCGCAATGGCGCAGAACAGATGCGTAAAATCTTGGCAAACTCCGTGTCTTTTTGCAATGATCTCGTCTAATGTGGTTTCAACATCGGTAACACCCGTTTTGAAATACACATGAATGAAGGTCCAATGATTCAGTCCCTGAATGTTTTCAAAAATCGATTTCTGATGGTCAAATTTAAAAATATCACAATGTACCGCAGGTAGGGTAGTGAAGCGGGTTCTTCTTAAAAAGGGCTCGAAATCTACTTTAAAACCTGGTTCTTGAATTCGATCATATTCCACTTTAATATTTTGGTTTAGTTCAAAATCAAATGGGTTAACCTCTTTTTTGATTAGCTTAAAATTCGCCTCGAAGGAAATTTGCTTGAATTTTTGTTTCGGTCTTACCCGTATGGTCTGAAACCCATAGCCATTAATCGAATATTCGTTGATTGCCAATACCGAATTACTGAAATCTACGCTCACAAATTGTTGGGTATCATTTTGTTCGGGTATAATCAGAAATTGCCAATGGGCATCATGTACCCAATTTTCATACTCATTTTCGGCTTTGTAACTAATGGAATATTCTAACGACATAAGAGTGCTAAGATACACTTTTGGCTTCTTCAATAATTGAAAAACTCCTTTTCCATCTTAAGGCTTATTTTAGTTAGGCTTTCTAGAATATTCTCTATAAAGGATTGAATATCTTCTTCAATCTCTTCAATGAACTTAAATTCATATTCCGAACGCACTCTGCCCACCAAAAAAGCCGTTGAGTTTTTGTTGTACTTCTTACTTGTGTCCAACTCTTTGATATGTCTGTAAACTTGATTCAGACTGTTCATTACGGATCTAGGGCAGTTCGGGTTAAGGATCAAAAACTCTAATGTAGTAATACTGGTAGGTGCTTTTTTGTAGAACCGCCTCATCATATCGTAAGATTCTGCGCATTTTAACAAGGTACTCCATTCGAAACTATGTCCGAACTTATCGCCATAGCTTCCCTGGGCTTTGAGGGCATCATGATATTTGGCATTGATGATTCTGATGATCTGTGTTGCCCTTTCTATATTTATCCCCATCATAATAATTGCGTAAACTTCATTATGAAGTAGGGTACCCCTTATTTTCCCCCTTAATATCGCCGTCATCTCGGTCACGTTGACGGTAAAGTCATGAAGTCCGTTTTTTACAAAGACCTCGGAATCATAATTCAGCACAAAATGATAGAATTTATTGATTGCCTCGTACAGCTCGGTTGATATAAGGTCACGCGCACTGTTCGCATTTTCACGAGCTGCTTTTACATTATTGATTATAGACGAGGGGTAGTCATGGTCTAGACCCAATTTATAAAGTACTTTTTCTTCCTCTAAAACAATGGCTTCATCATTCTCATGCCCTCCTACCATGAACAACATAGATTGAAGCACGAATTGACGCGATTGGGACAATTCATTGGGCGCATCAAGCGATGAAAAGTAATTCACATTCAGGTAGCGCGCTACATGTTCAGAGCGTTCAATATAACGGCCCATCCAGAATAAATTGTTGGCGACTCTTGCAAGCATAGTTTTTGTCAGTTTTTAAGTACCCAAGTGTCTTTGGATCCACCTCCTTGAGATGAGTTAACGATCAGATTTCCCTTTTGCAGGGCTACTCTTGTCAGACCACCTTTCAAAACGAACTCCTTGTCTTTACCTAGTACGGTGAAAGTTCGTAAATCGATATGCCTTTGTTCGAAAGACTCGCTCTCATCTATATAGGTAGGATGCACAGAGAGCGACATGATAGGTTGTGCCACATACTTTCTCGGACTTTCCTGTATTTGTTTCTTTACCACATCAATCTCTACTTTGCTAAGGCGGTTACCTATCGATATACCGTAACCACCGGCCTCATCCACAGGTTTGACGACAAGTTCGTGAACATGTTCAAGTACATATTTTAGTTCATCGGGTCTACTACAATGGTAGGTATGCACATTGTTTATAATGGGTACTTCGTTCAAATAGTATTTGATAATTTCCGGCATGTAGGTATAGACCGCCTTATCATCTGCCACACCTGTTCCGGGGGCGTTTGCGAGCGTGACATTGCCTTTTTTGTAAGCTGCGAATAGTCCGGGCACCCCTAATGACGAATCGGGCTTAAACTCTAAAGGATCTATAAATTGATCATCGATCCTGCGGTAAATAATATCGACCTTTTCAGCACCGGCAATGGTCTTCATATACACAAAGTCGTTCTCGACAAAGAGGTCACGGCCTTCCACCAATTCAACGCCCATGGTTTTCGCAAGATAGGAATGTTCATAAAATGCTGAATTGAACATGCCAGGAGTTATAACCACACAGTTGGGCACATTTACACCTTTTGGTTTGACTGTCTCCAATAGATCAAGTAGGTTTTCGGCGTAGTTCGTCACGGTATGGGTCTGATAATGGTTGAACACGCCAAACAAAGCTCTTTTGAGTGCTGTTCGGTTGCAGATTACATAACTTACCCCGGAAGGACATCGTATATTGTCTTCAAGTACGTAGTAGTTACCATCTTTATGTTTGATGATATCGGTACCCGAAATGTGGTTGTAGATACCTCCAGGCGGGTCAACATTCATCATTTGGTGAAGATAGTTCACCGAAGAACTTAAAAGTTCCATGGGCACAATCCCTTGTTTTATGATTTTCTTTTCATGGTATACGTCCCACAGGAATAAGTTAAGTGCCCTTGCGCGCTGAATGGAACCTTTTTCGATGATATCCCATTCCGCCGAATTTATTATTCTGGGAAAAAGATCGAAGGGGAATATCTTTTCTTTGGTCTCCTTATCACCATAAACCTGAAAAGTAATGCCCTGATTAAAAAAAGAGGCCTTGGCCTTACCGTTCAGTTTAACAAAGTCGTTGATGGAATGCTGTCCGTATAAATGGAAAAGTTTGTCATAAACTTCCTTTACGTTGCCCTGTTTATCAAAGATTTCATCGAAAAGCTCTGGGTTTGCATTGTAGGCCGAAAACATTTGATTCTTGATCGTTTCCATTTCGTGTTAGTTTACGTCAAGATACTGGTTTTCATTTAGTTTCAAGCCTTGAAATCCGCAATAATGTGAGATCTTTTCATAGTTTCCCTAAAAAATGATTTGGTTTTTTTGTTAAATCCATTTTTTTGATATCCACGCTGAATACGATCCGGATTCTAAATGATTTTATCTAAATTTAGAGCTTCACTAATGAGCGGACTAATTGTATAACAATGAAACAACACCTACGTTCAACGATCTTATTATTTTTTTCTTTTGCACTTGCCACTGCGCAGTTTGCCGAAAAGAGCAAGGAATTTCAAAAATTCGACGGACTCTTCAATTTTCATTACGATGAAAAAACGGATAAGATTTACTTGGAAGTTGAACAACTGAACAAAGAGTTCTTATATGTCTATTCCCTAAGTAGCGGAATTGGAAGTAATGATATCGGATTAGACAGGGGACAGCTTGGTAATGAACAGGTTGTATTTTTTCGAAAAGCCGGAAATAAGCTACTGCTGGTGCAGCCCAATCTGAAATTCAGGGCTTTGACCGAAAATGCTTTGGAAAAGAAGTCGGTAGAACAGGCTTTCGCTAAGTCTATTATCGGAGGATTTAAAATAGAGGAGGAGAAGAACGGAAAATTCATTATCGATATCACCGATTTCTTGATGCGCGATGCACATGGTGTGGCACAACGACTGAAAAATACCGACCAGGGAACCTATGCTATTGATAAGGATAAAAGCGCTATCGCATTGGACCGAACAAAGGCCTTTCCTAAGAATATAGAATTTGATGTGACCCTCACGTTCAAGGGCGAAGCCAAAGGTGCCTGGATCCGTTCGGTCTCACCAGACCCGGATTTGGTAACTGTGGCACAACATCATTCGTTCATAGCGCTGCCCGATGACGGCTATAAGAAAAGGGATTTCGACCCGCGAAGTGGCTCGTATCCTTTTATGTACTATGATTATTCAACACCTGTTCAGGAGTCCCTTATAAAACGGTTCATCACTAGACATCGGCTAACGAAAAAATACCCTTCGGCAGCAGTTAGCGAAGCCGTTGAGCCTATTATCTATTATTTAGACAACGGTACTCCAGAGCCGGTACGTTCTGCTCTTTTGGATGGGGGCAAGTGGTGGAACCAAGCATTTGAAGCAGCGGGTTACAAAGACGCTTTTCAGATGAAAATGTTACCAGATGATGCCGACCCTTTAGATGTGCGGTACAATGTGGTGCAATGGGTTCATCGATCTACAAGGGGCTGGAGTTATGGAAGTAGTATTACCGATCCCAGAACGGGGGAAATCATAAAAGGGCATGTAAGCCTGGGAAGTTTGCGCATTAGACAAGATTATTTGATCGCGCAGGCCTTGATGAACAAACCTTTTGCCGAGCGTGATGATAATTATCAGCCGATGCTTGACCTAGCCATAGCCCGCATCAGGCAACTATCCGCACATGAAATTGGGCACACGCTTGGTTTTGCGCATAATTTTGCCGCCAGTACCAATGATAGGGCCTCTGTAATGGATTATCCACATCCGCAATTTTCAGTGAAGGACGGGGCGATCGATTTTTCAAATGCGTATGCTACGGGCATAGGCGATTGGGACAAGGTTACCGTAGCCTATTCCTATGCCGAATTTCCCGATGGAACAGATGAGAAGCAAGGGCTGAACGCTATTTTAGATGATGCGCAAAAAAAAGGATTGCGCTACATTACGGATCAAGATGCGCGCCCAGGTGGGAGCTCTCATTATTTGGCACATTTGTGGGATAATGGTAAAAATATCAGTGATGAACTCGATGCCATGTTGATGGTTCGTGCTACCGCTATCGCCAACTTCTCTATCGATAACATTAGAAAAGGAGAACCTCATACCGTTCTAGAAGATGTTTTTGTTCCACTCTATTTTTTTCATCGGTACCAGACCGAAGGGGCCGCGAAAGTAATCGGTGGTTTGGAGTATAATTATGCAACAAAGGGAGACGGACAACTTGTTGTAACGACCGTAGATGAAAAAACACAGCAGCAGGCCCTTCAAAGTATTTTAAAAACTTTGGATGCCTCGGTACTGGCCATACCTAAGGAAAAACTCGATTTATTTCCACCCAGAGCTTTTGGCTACGGTAGCACGAGGGAGTCGTTAATAGGTCGAACAGGGGTTTCTTTTGACGCCCTTTCCGCTCCTGAAACCGCTGCAGATATGACGTTGGAGTTCTTATTACATCCGCAAAGGGCTTCGCGTTTGGTACAACAGAAAGCCTTACATGCAAGCAATCTCGGATTGAAGGAAGTATTGGACGAGGTGGTTGACAAAACGCTGAAAAAACTGCACAAAGATTCCTATCTGACCGAAGTACAGAATACGATCAATTTTAGGGTTTTATTTCACCTGATGAATTTAGCTGCAAGTGAGTCGGTTCATCCGCAAGTGAATGCGCTGGCACATTACAAGATCGAAGAATTGAAAGGGTCTCTGTTATCAAGTGGTAAAAATGCGCTTACGGGTGAAATGGTGCGAAGGATCGATGAGTTTTATAAGCATCCTGAGCAGTTTAAGGTAATCGCGGTACCAAAAATACCAGATGGATCGCCAATTGGCATGGATTGTTTTCAC
Source organism: Flavobacteriaceae bacterium (assembly GCA_050330515.1). GTDB lineage: Bacteria > Bacteroidota > Bacteroidia > Flavobacteriales > Flavobacteriaceae > Maribacter_C. The sequence continues at coordinate 21,784 of JBHJNU010000127.1, forward strand.
TGATCTGTTCAGCAGTAAACCATCATTACGATAAACAAAGTCTTATATGCCTTTTGATTTTTTTACTTAGTTATGCAGATAAACCTAATCAGCGACACAACGACCAAGCCTACTCCCGGAATGCTTGAGGCCATGATGGCCGCCGAGGTAGGCGACGATGTTTTTAAAGCTGACCCTACAGTGAATGCCCTGGAGCAGAAAGTGGCTCAGCTTTTCGGCAAGGAGGCTGCACTTTTCTTTCCATCGGGCACCATGACCAATCAGACCGCCATAAAATTGCATACCAGCCCAGGGGATCAGTTAATTTGTGACAAGTATGCCCATATTTATAACTATGAAGGGGGGGGAGTTAGCTTCAATAGTGGGGTTTCGTGCAAGCTTGTTGACGGCAATAGGGGAATGATGACTTCGGAACAGGTTGAAGCAGCGATAAATCCACCTGATTTTTATCATAGTCCGCTTACTTCATTGGTGTGCATCGAAAACACCACCAATAAAGGAGGAGGGGCCTGTTGGGATTTGGAGGAGTTAAAAAAAATTAAAGCAGTCTGCAAAAAACACCAGTTGGCGTATCATTTAGATGGTGCGCGCCTATGGAACGCCCTGGTAGCCAAAGGTGAGTCACCCAAACAATACGGTGAACTATTTGACACTATAAGTATTTGTTTAAGCAAGGGTCTGGGTTGTCCTGTTGGGTCCGTACTGGTGGCCAGTTCGGAAATGATAGACAAAGCTATTAGAATACGGAAGATTTTTGGCGGTGGAATGCGACAAGCCGGCTATTTGGCTGCTGCGGGAATCTATGCCCTGGACCATCATTTTGACCGCCTGGCCGATGACCATCGAAAAGCATCTGAAATTGGGGAGCTACTTCAAAACCTACCCTTTATCAAAAAAGTAGAACCGATAGAAACGAATATCATCATTTTCGAAATCGATGAAATTCGAATGAGCGGTGAGAAATTCATAAAAAAACTAAATGAAAATGGTGTTCAGATTATCGGTATGGGGCAAGGTAAATTGAGAATAGTTACCCATCTCGATTATACCGATTCTATGCACGAAAAATTGCTGACTATCTTAGCAAACTTATAGTCCATTTGGCTTACTCAAGGCGGTCAGTCTTTTGAGTACATTTTTGATTCCATTTTCCATACCAGCCTCGGAAGAGTAAAGTTCACTTTGGCCTATACGTCGGCCATTGTTATCTTTAAGGGTGAAAAGAAACTTTCCGTCGTGGTTGGTTAACTTTTCGAAATCAGTTTTATCGGGTTTTACCGATTTAAGTTGCCCTATAATCTTATTCACTTCGCGCTTACTTGAAAATGCAATACGATGCAGCAGATTACCACCGCCCTCGGACTTTAGGCTAAAACCATGACCGTCTGCGCTGATTTGAACTAGCGCTATCATTTTTAAGCATTTTGTTATACTTCTTCAATGAAGCACAAGCGTAACTTTCTACTATTTGAAGAATGAGTCCATACCCGGTAAATTGGGCATACCTTCCTTGGCGACAGCGGCCAGTTCAGTTTCGTTTATAGTCGTGGCCCTTTCTATGGCCTTGTTTATGGTAAGAAGCAAATAATCTTCAAGTTGTTCTTTATCTACCAGAAGACTGTTGTCTATGACAATTTCCTTTAGGGTTCGGTTTGCTGTTATGGTTATTTTCAGGAGGTTATCGGCCGTCGTTTCCTCAATAAAGACGGTATCTAATCTTTTCTTTGTTGATTCAACTTTTTGTTGGGTTTCCCGAAGTTTGCCCATCATTCCCATCATATCTCCGAACATGATATTTAGTAATTGGTTTTAGATTTTAAAAGTACTAAAATTCAGGGATTAATTTGTTATTCACTTCAAAACACAAAAATACAAAGCGGTTCATTCGGGATATCTTATTTTTGCCCTGATCCTAAAATTCAGTAAACCGATATGATGAAATTTACCCAACCAGTGGCCAAAAAGATACCTAAAGAACTTGTAATTCATGGCGACGTTCGTATTGACGACTACTACTGGATGAATGACCCAGAAGACAGTGAGGTCATAGCCCATCTTCAAAAGGAAAACGAATATTATGCTGAAATGACGGCCCACACCAAAGATTTTCAGGTCGATTTATTCAAAGAGATGAAAGCTCGCATAAAAGAGGACGACTCTTCGGTACCCTATAAATTAAACGGGTATTGGTACTTTACACGCTATGCAACAGGAAAGGAATATCCTATTTATTCAAGAAAGAAGCAAAACTTGGATGCTGAGGAAGAGATACTTTTCGATTGTAACCTTATGGCCGAAGGACATGATTTTTTCAGCTTATCAAGTTTTTCTATCAGTCCTGACAATTCATTGGCAGCCTTTGCTACAGATACCGTCTCAAGGAGGAAATATACGCTACAAATTAAAAATCTGTTAACTGGCGAAATACTTTCCGATAAAGTTGAGAACACAGAAGGAAACTCGGTCTGGGCAGACGATAACAGAACATTGTTCTATAGTAAACAAGATGAGGTAACCCTCCGTTCCGATAAGGTATTCAGGCATAAATTGGGCACTGAGGCTACTGAAGACGTACTTATTTTCAATGAGAAAGACGAGGCATTTGGTACTTCGGTATACAAGACAAAATCAAAAAAATACATTGTAATCGTTTCCTATAGCACCTTGACCTCTGAATATCAGATTCTAAGGGCCGATGACCCTGATGGAGAATTCAAGGTGTTCCATCCAAGAACCAGGGCATTGGAATACGCTATTTCACATTATGGCAACGAATTTTTTATATTGACCAATAAAGACGGTGCTACCAATTTTAAATTGATGAAAGTTGGTGAGGACAATACGACTTCCGACAATTGGCAAGAGTTTGTTCCCCATCGCAAGGAGGCCTTACTAGAGGATATAGACATCTTTAAAGACTATTATGTGCTATCTGAGCGGAGAAATGGACTTAGCGAGTTGAAAATAGCACGGTGGGACGGTTCTGACAATTACTATCTGCCCTTTGAGAGTGAAACGTATACCGCTTACGTTGGTGTGAACCCCGATTTTGATACGGAGATACTTCGATACGGCTATAATTCATTGACGACACCGACTTCTATTGTTGATTTCAACATGAAAACTAAGGAAAAGGAGGTCAAAAAAGAACAGGAGGTCCTAGGAGGTAAATTCAATAAGGCAGATTACGTCGAAAAAAGAGTTTGGGCAAGGGCTAGGGATGGGGTAAACGTACCCATTTCAATGCTCTACCATAAAGGTACGAAACTTGATGCTAGCACCCCTTTATTGCTAAATGGCTATGGGGCATATGGTATCACGATAGACCCTTATTTTTCTACTGTTCGATTGAGCTTGCTGGATAGGGGCTTCGTGTACGCAGTTGCGCATATTCGAGGCGGAGAATACCTGGGAAGATCCTGGTATGAAGAAGGCAAACTTCTTCAAAAGCATAACACTTTTAACGATTTTGTAGATTGTTCAAAATACCTCATTGAAAATGGCTTCACCGGGGCACAGCATCTTTATGCCATGGGTGGTTCGGCAGGTGGTCTTTTAATGGGCGCAATTATCAATATGGCCCCTGAGTTGTATAATGGTATAGTGGCGCAGGTGCCTTTTGTAGATGTTTTGACCACCATGCTTGATGAATCAATACCCCTGACTACGGGTGAATTTGATGAATGGGGTAACCCTAATGAATTGGAATTTTATGAGTACATAAAGTCTTATTCCCCCTATGATAACGTTAAGGCGGGATCATATCCGAACATGCTGATCACAACCGGTTTACATGATTCTCAGGTACAATACTTCGAACCGGCCAAATGGGTGGCCAAACTTAGAGAACTAAAGACCAACGATACCCAATTGCTTTTTAAGATCAATTTAGAGGCCGGCCACGGAGGTGCTTCAGGCCGCTTTGAGTCATTAAAGGAAGTAGCTACCGAGTATGCTTTTTTACTCGATTTAGAAGGTAAAATCAAGTAATTGCAAAAAAAATGGTAATTTTGCAACTGAATGCAGGTGTTAACATCATATTCAACAACCAAGACATCCTTTATGGAAAATCAAATAGACGCTGTCAGCAATATTCTTGAGTTAATAGGAAATACCCCCCTTGTTAAATTGAATAGAATAGCTGAGCAACTAAATGGCAATTTCTATGCGAAGCTCGAGGCTTTTAACCCTGGGCACTCCTCCAAAGACCGTATTGCATCGTTCATCGTTGAAGAAGCTGAGCGCACCGGTATTTTAAAGCCAGGTAATACGATTATTGAGACTACCTCTGGAAACACAGGATTTAGCATTGCGATGGTCAGTATCATTAAGGGGTATGATTGTATTCTAGCGGTAAGCTCTAAATCTTCTCGTGATAAAATCGACATGCTCCGCTCTATGGGAGCCAAGGTTTATGTTTGCCCTGCCCATGTAAGTGCCGATGATCCTAGGTCTTATTATCAAGTTGCAAGGCGATTACATGAAGAAACGAAAGGGTCTATTTATATAAATCAGTACTTCAACGAATTGAATATAGAGGCCCACTACCGAACTACCGGTCCTGAGTTATGGAAACAGACGAACGGCAGAATAACCCATTTGGTAGCCTGCAGTGGTACGGGAGGTACAATTTCTGGTACCGCACGCTTTCTGAAAGAACAAAATCCGAGGATTAAAATTCTTGGTGTAGATGCTTTTGGTTCTGTGCTACAAAAGTATCATGAAACCGGTGAATTCGATACGAATGAAATTTACCCTTACCGTATCGAAGGCTTGGGAAAAAACCTGATTCCGGGTGCGACTGATTTTGATAGTATCGATAAGTTCATAAAGGTTACCGATGAAGAAAGCGCCCATACCGCCCGTGAAATCTCTAAGACCGAAGGCATTTTTGCAGGGTATACCTGTGGTGCGGTAATGCAGGCGGCCAAACAGTTAAGTGCGGAAGGAGAATTCGATAAAAACAGCAATGTAGTACTTATTTTTCCGGATCACGGGTCACGTTATATGAGTAAGATATACAGCGACCAATGGATGGAAGATCAAGGATTTTTGAATAGCACCAATGTAGAGGAAACCCAGCAAATTCAGGTAATAAGATAGAACCAGATCGAATTGGTAAAAAAAGGCGATGACCTATAGCTTCATGGCCTTTTTTTCTACCTGAAAATCTATATTTTTGCAGCATTAATAAATTTTCTACATTTAATTGAGAAATAATCAGCAAAGGAGAATATATGAGAGATATTTTTGATAGGATAACCGAGAACAAGGGCCCATTGGGCAAATGGGCATCGCAGGCAGAGGGATATTTTGTTTTCCCGAAGCTTGAAGGACCGATCTCAAACCGTATGAAGTTCCAAGGAAAGGATGTGATTACATGGAGCATCAATGATTACCTAGGGCTTGCCAATATGCCGGAAGTTAAGAAGGTAGATGGTGATACCGCTGTCGAATACGGTGCAGCCTATCCTATGGGTGCCAGAATGATGAGTGGGCATACCGATTTTCACGAGCAGTTAGAGCAAGAATTGGCCGATTTCGTCAAGAAAGAGTCCTCTTATTTGTTGAATTTTGGGTATCAAGGGATTATGTCGTGTATAGACGCCTTGGTTTCAAAAGACGATATCATCGTATACGATGTTGACTGCCACGCCTGTATTATTGATGGTGTTCGTTTGCATATGGGCAAGCGCTTTACCTTCAAACATAATGATATTGAGAGTCTAGAAGTGAACCTAGAACGGGCAACAAAAATGGCCGAACAGACCGGAGGTGGCATATTGGTCATTTCTGAGGGTGTTTTCGGAATGCGCGGGCAACAAGGAAAACTTAAAGAAATCGTTGAATTGAAGAAAAAGTATAGTTTCCGTTTTCTGGTCGATGATGCCCATGGTTTCGGTACGCTGGGTAAAACAGGTGCAGGAGCTGGGGAAGAGCAGGGAATTCAAGATGGTATTGATGTTTATTTCGCCACTTTCGCCAAATCTATGGCCGGCATTGGTGCTTTTTTGGCAGCCGATAAAGAGATTATCAACTACTTGAAATACAATTTACGTTCGCAAATGTTCGCCAAATCATTGCCAATGGTGTATGTTAAAGGCGCTTTAAAGAGGTTGGACATGTTGCGGACAATGCCGCAATTGAAGGAAAAACTTTGGGAAAACGTAAACGCGCTTCAAAACGGGCTAAAGGAAAGAGGTTTCGACATCGGCACTACCACCAGTTGTGTAACCCCGGTATATCTCAACGGAAGTATACCAGAGGCGATGGCTTTGGTGAAAGACCTTCGCGAGAACCATGGAATATTCTGTTCTATAGTGGTTTACCCTGTAATACCTAAAGGATTGATTTTGTTAAGAATGATTCCTACGGCAACCCATACACTAGAAGATGTAGCAATTACTTTAGATGCTTTTTCGTCTATACGAGAGCGTCTTCAGAACGGTACTTACAAGAGGTTATCCGCGCATGTAGCGGCGGCTATGGGTGAATAGACCTTTTTTTTGAATCAAATGAAAATTCCAAATTGGCCAAGGGCGTACTAGTCACGACGCAGCAATTTGGAATTTTTTAATGTGTAATAGCAGCCAGTTCTTGTCGGTAGGTTCTTCGTCTTTTATAGACTACGGGGTCAAAATGCTTCCACATCTGTTTGATGGCAATGTTCTCTTCTAGCTCAGGGGTTCTGTAACACATTTCTATGCCCTTAGCGGAAAAGGTTTTATAGTATTCGTTGAAAACAATTGCCGTAACCCCTTTGTTTTGGTATTCAGGATGTATTCCTATAAGATAGAAATAAACGTCTTTACTCTGTTTTTTAGCTTTCAGGAGATGGAAAATGCCGAATGGGAAAAGCCTACCCTTGGCCTTTTGCAGTGCCTGTGAAAAGGAAGGCATGACAATGGAGAAGGCTATTAGCTTGTCGGCTGGATCCACAATAAATTTGATGTATTCCGGATTTATGAAACTGATGTACTTTTTTTTGAAATAAGCTTTCTGAACCTCCGTAATCGGAACAAATGAAGAAAGTTTCGAGTAGGTTTCGTTGAATAGGTCGAACATTTGGTCGGCCATGGGCATCACATCCTTGGTTTTGGTAAAGTTGATTTCCCGCAAGCCGTAGCGTCTTTTTATCAAATCATTCAGTTTGGTGAAAAGTGCAGGGTCCGCATTCCGGGCAGGGAACTTGTTCTCCATGTACTCTTTTTCCTTCTCTAGCCCAAAAAGCTCGTAATGGTCTTTATAATACGGATGGTTGTACCAAGTAATCATACTTCCTATATGGTCAAAGCCTTCGACCAGCACACCTACTTTATCTAAATTTGAAAATCCGACAGGGCCCTCCATATACTCTAACTGATGTCTTTGCCCTATTTCCGCCGCCTTTGTCAGCAGGGCGCTAGAAACCTCAATATCATCTACAAAATCGAACCAGCCAAATCTCAATTTACTGATGCGCTGGTTATTTACTTCTAGCTTATTTATAATTACAGCTATACGACCCACTAATTCCCCATTTTTAAAAGCAAGGAAAAACCACGCCTCCGAATTCTGAAAAGCCGGATTTTTGGTTCTGTCAAAAGATTCCATTTCGTCAGCTATGATGGGCGGTACCCAATAGGGTGAGTTTTTGTAAAGCGAGAAGGGAAATTTTACAAATTGCTTCAATTCCGTTTTTGTGACCGCCTCTTTTAGTGTAATCATGGGGTAGCTTAAAAGATTATGGTATATTTCCTGCGAATTGTGTTGGCTTGGGTCATAGTTTTACGGTTAAGGCATTCTCCATAAAATAATCTTGTAATCGCTCTAATTTCGGGGTTAGTTTCTCGGTCATCACCACATATTGACATTTTTTAATGCCTTCTGAAACCAACATCAAGGCCGACAGCTCTTGACGGTCAACCAATAAATGCGCATCGTCGATAGCGAAAATCTTCAGTTGAGACGTACTGGCACCGTTCAAAAAAAATAGTTTTTGAATATTTTTCGGGGTACTTATCAAAATATCGATTCCCAAGAATATTTCCGATTTTTGAATATCAATGTGCAACTCTTCGTAGCCCATATATACCCTAAGGTCGGTAAATTTTGTAAAACCTGCGAATTGCTGGTACAAATCGTGCACCGCTTCTTTGTTCTTAACAATCAACAAGGCCCGTGGGGCATTACCCCCGGCCTTACAATTTAGTTTTTGTAACGTGTTGATGATCAGTGTGGTTGTTTTACCGCAACCCTGTTTACCGATTCCAAATAGGTTGCCCCCGCTTTTTATTTTCGCTATTGCCTTTTGTTGAAATGGAGTTGGGTTTTCCATTTGTAACCGAGCTAATGACTCTTTGATACTATCATTTAGTTTATTGAAAGGCATTTCCGATTGCTTTTAGGACTGATTTCGGGAAGTTTCACAATTGGGCAACCCACAGTTTTTGCCAGTTCAATATTAGGTATATTAATCTTCTAGAGAAAGAGATGTATGAGAAATTATTGTTCCGTAAGGTGAGGATAGGTTTAAAACTCAATTACCCCATCATCTCTCTTTTCCTTTTTGCTTTTTTTCTTATTTTTCTCTTCCTTCTTTATCTTTTTTAGTTGTTTCTTATTTGGCCCTATGTCAATGTCTTCGGCACCGGTACCATCTTTATTGACTTTTTTCTTATTCTCTTTTTTCTTCTTTTTCATGGTGTTCTTTTTTATAGACCCCCCATTTTCACCGGCTTCTTGATCTTCTATAGGCGCAGGTGGGTCTTGATGGAAATCAAAACGGTACGAAAAACCACCACTCACAAAAATTCGAGATGGGGTGTTCTTGAAGCTAGCACCCATACTGACATCAACCTGTAACTGATCACTAAGTAAATGTACGGCACCACCACGCAGTAGCAAATCTGCATAACGATCACTTTCAAAACCCTGGTGTTCTACAAAAGTGCTCCATTTGGGGTTTCTAAACGCATAAGACAAAGAAACCAAATACCCAAGCTCTGGAAAAGGCGAAGAAATTCTATCATAATAAATATTGGAGATTAACACAAAACGAGGTGTTAGCCTACTTTGGGTTGCCATCATCACACGGTAGGAGACCGTAGGATCGCCCAAGTAATTAGGGTTGTCGAATAGATTGAAGGTCGCCCCTGCATATAACGATACCGAAGGTATCAAATTCTTCAGTTGAAAAAGATTGTTCTTTCTCCAGCTATATAGATTGGGTTTGTTTCGTTCAGGGTCTTTATAACGGTCGTAGATCAAATATTTGAGTCCTAGGCGATTTCTTGAAAAATCGGTATATGAACTAGTTATACCTGAATTCACAAAGGTTTTTCCTTCATTCTGAAAGGTAGCTTCCCAATTGAGTTCAAGCTGCTCGAAAAGTAATCCGTAACGCACCGAAATATCGCTTCCCCAAATGTTCGACTGGGTATTTAGCAAGGTGTGGTCACTTTGTTCGAAACCTGCACCCATTTCTAACTGAAGTACATTTTTTCCAACGGCATAGGCACTTACCGAAAGTCCAGGCCGGTTCGAGTTGATGACATCTGTATATTGAGAAAATCCTGTAAGGGTAATCAAAAGAAAAAAGACCAGAACTGAGTGTTTCATTGGTTCAAAATAGTTTCAAGTTTCGGACTCCAAGTTTTAGATCAACAACCTGCAACCCTATTTTTTACTGCCAACTGCCGCCGCCTAAAGCTTACTTAAAAAAGGTTTATCATTATTTTAAGACAAAAGCCTTAACAGTAAAACGTAAGAATTGTATTTTTGATATATCCTTCTAAAAAATAACCCCTTTATTATTGGGTTATGTTCGGTTCGGATTTTGTGGTTTGGAATTTCATCAAAGTTTATGGCTTTTTTAAAGACAGTTTTAATTATTATCATGGTCTACTACCTACTTAAGGTATTGGCCAAAATGTTTGCACCGAGAATTATTAATTACGCAGCTAGGAAAACGGAGGCGCACTTTAAAGAAAGGTTCGGAGACTTCGCACAACAGGGTAGGTCGCAAGAGGAACGCGTTGGTGAGGTGATCATCGATAAAAAACCGGCCAAGAAAAGAGGTACTTCAGAAAAAGTTGGCGATTATATTGACTTTGAGGAAATTGATTGAGTATTTTAGCGGAAACAACCTCTAAACTTTTCCATGCGCACAGGTCTTAAAGCATTTTTCACTCATTTTTTTGTTGCTGTATTCTTCGTTTTGGCCGCAGTGGCCTATTTCAGTCCTGTTTTATCAGGTAAAACCTTAAATCAGCATGACATTGTTCAGTTCACGGGCATGGCCAAAGAGCAGAACGATTTCAGAAAAAGAACTGGAGAGGAACCCTACTGGACGAACAGTGCCTTCGGCGGAATGCCCACGTATCAACTAGGGGCCTACTATCCGAATAATTACGTTAAGAAGCTCGATAACCTTATCCGGTTTTTACCGCGGCCGGCCGACTATCTTTTTATATACTTCATTGGTTTTTATATTTTACTATCGTGCATGAAAGTCGATTATCGATTGGCGATAGTTGGCGCTTTGGCATTCGGTTTTTCTACTTATCTCATTATAATTTTTGGTGCAGGGCATAATGCAAAGGCCCATGCCATGGGTTACCTGCCCATGCTTTTAGGGGGAATTATACTTGTATTTCGAAAGAAATACCTATGGGGTTTTGTTCTGACAGCGGTAGCAATGGCCCTGGAGGTGCAGGCTAATCACTATCAAATGACCTACTATTTTATGTTATTGGTCATAATTCTAGGCCTGGTGTATTTGGTTGATGCCATTCGAAAGAAATACTTGAAACACTTTTTTGTATCTGTCGCAATACTTCTTTTGGCAGTGGCACTGGGTATCGCAGCCAATGCCACGGCATTAATGGCAACCAAGGAATATGCCGATTGGAGTACACGGGGTAAATCTGAATTGACCATTGATCCGACCGGTGCCACCCGTGAAAATACCGGTGGGTTAGATAAAGATTATATTACTACTTGGAGTTATGGTATAGCCGAATCGTTGAACCTTTTTGTACCCCGAATGTTCGGTGGTGCTTCTAATGAAGATTTAGGGGAAGATTCTAAGACCTATACCTATTTGGTAGAAAAGGGACTACCACGAAACCGGGCTTTAGAATTTACAAGCGGCATGCCTTTGTATTGGGGCGACCAGCCTATGACATCGGGGCCGGCGTACATTGGTGCGATTGTTTTTTTCTTGTTTTTCCTAGGTTTGGTATTGGTTCAAAAGAAGGCCAAATGGTGGTTACTGGGCGGTGTAGTCATATCTCTTTTACTATCTTGGGGTAAGAACTTCAGTACCCTGACCGATTTCATGATCGATTATTTTCCATTGTACGATAAATTCAGGGCGGTTTCTTCCATTCAGGTCATCGTTGAGCTGTGCGCACCGGTTTTGGCAATACTGGCATTGGCGGCGATTTTTGACCCATCCATTGAAAAGGTAAAAAAATTAAACTCCTTAAAATATACCGTTATCGGTGTACTTGGTCTGGGCGTATTCTTGCTGGTTTTTAAGGGAATGTTCGATTTTGAAGCTAGTTCCGATGAAAATTTACGGATAACAGGAATGGAAGAATTACCCGACATGATCAAGGCTGACCGAAAGATGGTCTATAACAACGATTTGTTCAGGTCGCTGATTTTTGTCATTTTGAGTGCCGCACTGTTGTGGTTCTATTTGAAGGGTAAGCTCAAAAAGAACCTTACGATTATTGCCATCGGATTGCTAGTGGTCATTGATTTGGTCGGTGTTGACCTGAGATATGTGGGCAACGACAATTTTGTGTCAAAACGTCAAATGTTGCAACCTTTTCAAGAAACGGCACTGGATCAGCAGCTTAAGTCAGACGAAGGGTTCTATCGGGTTTTTGACCCATCGGAAGGTTTTGACAGCGCAAGAACGGCTTATTTCCATCATTCCATTGTAGGGTATCATGCGGCCAAGCCCGCAGGTATGCAAGATCTTTTCGATTTTTACATCTATCGGGGAGATTTTAAGATCCTGAATATGCTGAACGTAAAATATGTAGTTCAGCAAGATGAAGAGGGTAGAAGCTACCCCGCACGAAACCCCGATGCTAACGGCAATGCTTGGTTTGTTTCAAGCTTGAAGGAGGTGAAAAATGCAGACGATGAGATTCAGGCTTTAGCGGCACTCGATACGAAAAATGAAGCGGTTGTGAACACAACGAAGTTCGGTAATATCGATCGTTTTAATTTTCAGGTAGATTCCATCGCTTCCATTTCCCTTACCGAGTATAGGCCCAATCACTTGATATACCAATCGAAAAACGAAAATGACGGAATCGCGGTTTTTTCTGAAATGTACTATGCCAATGGATGGAATGCCTATATCAATGGTAATCTAACCGAACATTTTAGGGTAAACTATGTATTGAGAGCACTGAACGTTCCAGCAGGAGAACACCTTATCGAATTTAAATTCGAACCGGAAGTAGTGAAAATGGGAAGTAAAATAACCTTGGCAAGCTCTATTCTATTGGCACTCGTAGTCTTAGGGGGAGTAGGATTCTCTTTTTGGCGTTCAAGAAAGGAAGAAAAACTTCAGGTCTAATGCAAAAAGTGTTGGTCATCACATATTATTGGCCACCAGCCGGTGGACCCGGCGTGCAACGTTGGTTGAAGTTCGTTAAATACCTTCGCGATTTTGATATTGAACCTATTGTTTACATACCCGAAAATCCGAATTACCCGATACAAGATGCTTCCTTGGCCATTGAAATTCCTGACGGAATTAAAATTTATTCCCATCCTGTAAAAGAACCTTATGGTTTGGCCGGCTTATTATCCGCTAGAAAAACTAAGCGAATAAGTTCAGGTCTCATAAATGAACAAAAACAATCTTTACTGGAAAAGGCCATGTTATGGGTTCGCGGTAATTTCTTTATTCCCGATGCACGTAAAAATTGGGTGAAGCCTTCAGTAGCCTATCTGTCTGAAATTATACATAAGGAAGCTATCAAGACGATAATAACTACAGGCCCCCCACATAGCGTTCACTTGATCGGATACGGATTAAAACAAAGGCATTCGCTGAAGTGGTTGGCCGATTTCAGGGACCCTTGGACTTCGATCGGCTACCATAAAAAGTTGAAATTGACCAAGTCTTCTGAGAAAAAACATAAACAGTTGGAGCATTTGGTATTGAACGAAGCCGATACCATCGTGGTGACAAGCATGATTACCCAAAATGAGTTCAGTGCCATTACCAGTAAACCCATTTCGGTAATTACGAACGGTTATGACACCACTATAGGTGACGGTACACAACTTGACCCCAAGTTTACCTTTTCACATATTGGGTCTTTACTGTCAGGCAGAAATCCTAGCCATCTTTGGTCTACGCTGGGGCAATTGGTTCAAGAAAACAACGACTTCAAGCAGGCTTTTGAACTGCATTTGACCGGCGTGGTAAGTCAAGATGTTCTAGACAACATATATGGCCACGGATTACAGCCCTATACCAAATTGGCGCCCTACATCACGCATAATGAAGCCGTGTTGCTGCAGAGAAGATCACAGGTCTTACTTTTAATTGAGGTCAACTCCGAAGAAACTAAAGCAATCGTGCCAGGCAAGATCTTTGAGTACTTAGCGGCTAAGCGACCTGTACTGGCCATAGGGCCGAAGGGTTGGAGTGTAAGTACCATCATATCAGAAACCCGGGCAGGCAAGGTTTTCGACTATGAAGACCGATCTGAACTAAAAAAGACTATTTTAGACTGGTTTCTACGCTATCAGCGCAACGATCTTCAAGTTACATCGCAAAATATCGAAAAGTATAGTAGGCGCGAACTAACCCGTAAACTGGCGGAACTTCTGTAATGGGTATCGTACTAAAACAATCGATCAACAATACGCTAATTACCTACATAGGGTTTGGCATCGGTGCGATCAACCATTTGTTTTTGTTCACGCGTTTCATGAGCGATTCTAATTTTGGCCTGGTCACGGTAATCACATCGGCGGCTACCGTACTCATGCCTATTCTGGCGTTTGGCGTGCCCAATACCCTGGTAAAGTATTTTAGTAATTTCAAAGATTCGGAGCATCAGAATGGTTTTTTGACCTTGATGCTTTTGCTGCCTTTGGCATGTATCATTCCACTTTGGCTACTATCTTATTTTGCCTATGATACCATTGCCGGTTTTTTGTCGGTAAAGAATGACATGCTTCGCGGGTATGTTTGGCATATTTTCTTAATTGCCCTGGCCATGGCCTATTTTGAGGTATTCTATGCTTGGGCAAAAGTTCACATGAAATCGGTATTCGGTAATTTCATGAAAGAGATTTTCGTCCGTTTCGGTACTACGGTACTTCTGGTGCTAATTTATCTTAATGTTATTTCGGTCGATTTGTTCTTGAATGCCCTAGTTGGGTTGTATATAGTGCGAATGGTCGTTATGAAATTCAGTGCCTATCGCCTACATATGCCGAAACTGGACTTCAATTTTCCCGAAAATACAAAGACGATTCTCAGCTATAGCAGTTTTATTATCCTGGGAGCATCTGCCGCCATTGTACTATTGGAAATCGACAAGGTTATGTTGAACCAATTTCTAGAAATCAAAAATGTCGCCTACTATGGTGTGGCCACTTATATTGCCATGGTCATCATCGTGCCATCTCGAAGTATGCACCAAATTACCTATCCACTGACCGCCACGCTAATGAATAACGGGGATTTGGGTGGCCTTAAGCGATTATACCGTAAAAGCTCCCTAACGCTTTTCATTACATCGGCATTGCTTTTTTTGTTGATCGTCTGCAATGTTAATGCCCTGTATCTGTTGCTTCCTGAGGCTTTTAGAGGTGGATTTACGGTTGTTTTCATAGTCGGCTTGATCAAGGTCTACGATTCCTTATTAGGCAATGTAAATTCGATACTATATAATTCGCGATATTATAGGGCTACCCTCTTAATGGGAGTGTTTTTGGCTCTTCTTACGGTACTTTTCAACCTCTGGTTAATACCCAAATTCGGGATCGATGGGGCTGCCATTGCAAGTTTTTTGGCCTTCTTTGTTTATAACACCATCAAATTGATTTTTGTGAAAGTGAAATTCAAAATGCAGCCCTTTACCACTGATACATTTAAAGTGTTCATGCTTTCACTTAGTGTTGGGCTAGTTTTTTATTTTTTGAACTTTAACCTATATCCTATAATCGATATTTTAGTAAAGGGTTCGTTGATAACAATTTGCTACGTGGGCGTACTTTACCGTTTTCGTATTTCTGAAGATGTTTTTAAGGTTTTGTCACGTTTTTTGACTAAAAAAAGATAGCATATAATCGATTGTTGTTTTGCACCTTTAAAACATAACCCATTCATCAGACATTAGTTTGTAATGCAGTTTAGCTTATGCTATTCGAATTGTGTTGCCATTGCTTTCTACTGTTAAAAAAAACTACATTATCAAAATAGGGTAGGGATGGTGTTTTTATTATTATTTTTCGGTGCTGGGTAGCTTTTTCATGGAATATCACTTCTGTGACATTAAAAAAATATTTAAAAGTGGGATTTTATCGATTTCAATGATTAATTGACCTATTATTTTACAAAAACAAAGAACATTAAACTATCGAAAATGTATTTTTGCTTTACCCTGATTTAAACTTTTTGCAGTGAAGCGAATCTTAACCATTTTTTCGACTTGCGGAACAGCGCTAGGAACAGAAAAATCTTATTTGAAAACAGTATTGATGATTAATTGGAAGAAACACTTGATGCAATGAGAACTAACTTGTGTTACCCCTTTAAACAAGCGGTTCTGCTTGTTTTTTCAATTTTTATTGCCATTGGTGGTAATAAGGTTTTTGGGCAACTTAATTTAAGTTCGGATTCCCTGAGGTTTTCGGCAACTATTTTTGAACGCGGTACCAAAAAGTTACCAATTGTTCCTGGCTCAAATTTTTCGGGCAAGGAATCAACATTGACCAATAATCAGGGCTTTGTGGGATTGGCTGATACCTCTGGAGAATTCAAACGTTTCCACAAATTAACCTTTACCTGGGATGGCCCTGAACTATCTGAAAATGATTCCACGTTCAAAGATTATAGGTTAAACGTGACATTTATAAGTCCCTCTGGCAAAATTTATAGGGTTCCTGGATATTTTGCCGCAGATGGTAACGCCGGGGAATCAAGCTCTGTTTCAGGTACTAAATGGCGCTGTCATTTTACGGCGTTGGAGATGGGTAATTGGACGTATACTGCCTCATTTAGAACGGGTGATTTAATAGCGGTCAGTTTTGATGAATTGGCGGGTACACCACTGGCACCCATTGACGCTGATACCGGTACTTTTCAGATAGCAGAAACCGATAAAGCTGGAAAAGATTTTCGGGGTAAAGGAAAACTAGAATATGTAGGAGAACACTTTATGCAATGGTCAAATGGAGAATATTTTTTAAAAATTGGTTCAAACTCTCCTGAGAATCTATTGGAATTCAACGATTTTGATAATTATGATGCAATCAACTTTCCAAGAGCCTATGAAAGCCATCTTAACGATTGGATTCCCGGAGATCCCACATGGCAGGGTGGAAAAGGTAAAGGGCTTATTGGCGTAACCAACTATTTAAGCGATAGAGGCCTTAATTCTATGTATTTTGTAATTCAAAGAAAGGGGGATCGGGCTTCCCCATGGGCCGAACCTTCCAGTAGTTATTATAAATATGATGTGTCGAAAATGGACCAATGGCAACTGGTCTTCGATCATATGATGGAGAAGGGGATGATGGCCCATTTGGTTTTTACTGAAAGTACGAACCAGTCTTTTTTCGAGACCAACGTAGCTTCAGGAGATCCAATGTTTTCTGACGCGCGAAAAATTTATTTTAGAGAGATTATTGCGAGGTTTGGATATTTAAATGCTTTAACATGGAATATTGGGGAGGAAAGTGGTTGGGATAGGGAAAATGACCCGCAAGTAACATGGGCAGGCCCTGCGGGAAGACCTCTTACAACCCAACAACAATTAGATTTCGCATCGTATATCGATGATTTGGCCTATTATAATGACGGTATTGTTGTTCACAACGGACCATCAAGTTCAGTAGTTACAATATTTGAGAATATTCAAGGAATTAACTCGTTTACCGGCATTTCAATGCAAGGGGTTTTTACCGATACAAGGGTTCAAAGAGCCAAATTGAATACAGAAAGATTCCGTATCGAATCTGCACTTGCTGGAAGAAAATGGGTAGTTAATTATGATGAAGCGTATCGCTTTAATTCGGTATTGGGTTTAGACCAGATTTTTAGAGAACGTTCACTCTGGGCTGCATTCACATCAGGTGCCGCGGGAGTGGAACATTTTGCTCCTGGAGATCTTGATGTGACACAGCAAGATCTGCGTATTTATGAAACGTTTTTCGATCAAATGAAGCATGCGTATGATTTTTTTCATGACAATAATCTTCCTTTTCATTCGATGTATAACCAAGACGAACTTGTTGAATTAAGTTGGTGTTTTGGAGATACCTATGATAACTATGTTGTTTATGTGCTTGGCACTCAAATAGGAAACGCAACCATTGACCTGATAGGTGATTACGATGTGAAATGGTTTAACCCCAGAACGGGAGGTGCATTATTGGATGGCACGGTGACCAACCTTTCTGCCGGCAATAATTTAAATATAGGTTTACCCCCATCAGAATTTGACCTGGATTGGGTTGCTCTTGTTCGAAGTACCGCTACTGCTCCTATCCGTGTTTCCGGAGTTGATTTACAACCAAATGAAATGAATATTGGAATTGGACTGGCTTTTCAGATGCAAACAAATCTGAGGCCGGCCAATGCAAACAACCGAGACTTATTGTTTTCCTCATCGGAACCTGAAATAGTCTCTATTAACGAAGAAGGAATTATAACTGGATTAAGCGTTGGGCAAGCGACTATCACAGTAACAACAAGTGATGGTAATTTTACGGATCATAGTTTGATCACTGTTGTGAATGAAGCCGATAATTGTCAAGCCACAGGGTCGCTTTTGATGGAAAAGTATAACGATATTCCGGGCACGCGTATTTATGAGCTGCTTACAGCGCCTAACTTCCCTGAGAACCCATCCGAGGTTGCTAATCTGGGGATTTTTGAAACACCATCTAGGTTTGGAGACAATTATGGTGTTAGACTGAGCGGTTACCTTTGTGTTCCCGAAACAGGTGTATACACGTTTTGGGTTGCCGGTGACGATAATGTGCAATTGAATTTAAGTCCTGATGAGCAAATGAAAAATGTTCAAACAATTGCCTTTCATAACGCATTTACCAACTCGCGCGAATGGAATAAGTATACATCCCAACGGTCGGCACAGATTCCTTTGGTAAAGGGTCAAGTACATTATATTGAAGCCCTCATGAAGCAGGGAGGGTTTGGTGATTATTTAGCCGTCGGGTGGCGAAAACCTAGTGATGGACAAGGTAATTTACCTAGTGAGGTTATACCTGGAAGCGTGATGTCAATAGATATCAATGTATCAGTTAGTGGTGTTTACCTTGATGAAAATATGGCCATTGAGGTAGGCCAGAATATAAATTTAAACCCGAATGTATTTCCATCGAATGCAGATGATTTATCAGTTCTTTGGTCTTCGAGTGACCAATCGATAGTTACCGTTGACACCGAAGGAACTATCGTTGGTGTTGGAATTGGAGTTGCAACTATTCAAGTAACGACCAATGATGGCAGTTTTACCGACCAAATTACGGTTACTGTAAGTTCTGCAAATATACCTGTTAATGGTATTGTTGTGCAGCAGCAAAATGTTAATGTACTTATTGACGAAATTTTTCAGGTCACCGCTATTGTACTGCCGAATAATGCAACCAATACAGCGGTCAATTGGACTTCTAACGATAAGGCTATAGTTTCCATAGATTCGGAAGGCATTTTGGTAGGCAAGGCAGAAGGCCTTGCAACTGTCCGCGCTACAACGGTCGATGGTTTATATGAAGCGGTGATTAATGTAAATGTAAGGCCTAGGGCAGTAACTGGCATTACATTAAATCTAACTCAGGTCGATATTTTTCAAAATTCATCATTGATATTAACACCTACAATTCAGCCTTGGAACGCAACCAATAAGGAGCTGATTTGGGCAAGCGAAGACCCGAATGTTGTGTCAGTATCTTCCCAAGGAAGTATAACGGGGCTTTCCTCAGGAACCACAAATATTACGGTTACCACCGTCGATGGCAGCTACAGTGCTATCGCGAGCGTAACCGTTTTACCTGTAATGGTAACGGGAGTAGCGCTAAACTACTCAGAAGTTGACATAGCTCTTGGTCAAGAGTTGCAACTAACGGCCGAAGTTCAACCTACCGGTGCCAGTAATCAATCTGTTATTTGGTCAAGTGAAGACCCTTCATTGGTTAAGGTGGATCAACAAGGAAATATTAAGGCGATGGCAGAAGGAACCGCAAAAATAACGGTAACCACTGTTGATGGTAGTTTTACGGCTGAAATCATAGTTAACGTTTATGAAGAGAGCGTAGCGGTGGCAGGAATTATGATAGAAACTCCCGTTGACCTGGCAGTTGGTGAGCAGCGACAATTGATAACAGATATCCGGCCAAGTAATGCTAGCAACCAATCTGTTGTTTGGTCAAGTCAAAATGAAGACATCGTTAAAGTAGACGCGGAAGGCAACATTACCGGAGTTGCAATCGGTTTTACCAATATAGTTGTTACCTCAGTTGAAGGTTCGTTTAGCGCTATGGCGACCATAAGGGTATATCCTGATAACATAAGTATTTACCCAAATCCCGTGGCAGATTATTTAACTATCGAAGGGCCACCTGAACAAATTAGGTTGGCGGCGATTTTTAATTATGCCGGTCAATTAGTTAGGTTTACTACGGAAGGAAGTAGAATTTATATCGGTGATCTAGGGTCGGGTATTTATGTAATTAGTTTTCCAGATGGAAGGCAAGAGCGCTTTATTAAAATTTAATACGTGCTTGTTGCAGAAGTATAAGCCCGTGTTGATATCAAGTAGTATTGCACTGAGCGTAAGGGAAGGTAGTATTTTTGATTTTGGAAGTCAAATTCATGGTTCTGGTTTATGCTGATGTAAAATAAGTGGCAAAGCGAATGGGATCGCGTAAGCACGCCTAATGACCAATGGATTTAAATCGAACAATTGTAGGATCTCAACTATGCTTTTTAGAACATAGACATGCGCATCCCTAGATCATTACCTAGTGGAGAAAGGCCTAAATTTGCGAAGAATTGATTACTGTTTTCGATTCAAATTTAGGCCCACTTACATTAAGTTTCAATGACCTTAATCAAAAAATAAGGAAAGCTTTAGAATACTTAAATTAATCTATGATTACCAATATATTGATTCTCGATGTTCCGTACGAAGTACAACTGGAATGTCGTACAAATCAACTGCTAGTGATTTTCCCACACCAATGTGGCTAATCACCGACCTAGATATTGAATATATTAAAAAACCCCGCAGCGGACGAATCCTGCTGCGGGGTAAACAACTAACCAACCTAAAACTATCTTATTGCCTTACTCTAGAGCTTCTGGTGCTTGTGGCACTTCCATTACTTCTTGAACTTGCAGAAGATGCACTTCTAGCTGAACTACTTCTACTTGAGGTAGGAGCTTTTGCTACTGTCCTTTGACTTGAACTGCTTCTCACAACTGTAGTTCGTTCAGCAGGTTTTTGCGATGTTCGCTCAACCGTACTCCTGCTTGTCGGCGTTTGGGTAACTGTTCTTTTGGTTACCGTGGTTCGCTGAGGGTTGGCCGTAGCACTAACCGATCTTTTCACTGTTCGCTCACTCTCATTAGTACCTGCAGTCGCCTTTTTGTAATTACTTCTTTGCATAGTTGTTCTATCTACAGAAGTACTTCTGTTTGAACGGGCAACATCGGTATTTCTTGATGTGCGATTCGACGTGCTGACCCCATCTCGTTTCGCAACCGTTCTATTTGATCTTGAAACGGCATCATTATTATCTCTTGCACTGGTTCTATGCTCACGTACGGCGACCCTATTATCATTTCTATAGATGGTTTCACGTTCTCTTCGTACTTCATTGTACCGGTGCGTCTTACCAACCGTTGCATACGCATGCCTTACATTATAACGATAAGGGCTGTAATAGGTGTAGCGTATTGGGTTGTAATATCTTCTGTAGGGATCGTTGAATACTAAACAGAATCCTACAGATGGTCTCACAAAAAAGCTATGGAACGGTCTATAGATATAGTTTCTATTGTAAACGTTGATGAAACCTGTGTGGTAATCGTAGAAACCGTTTCGGTTATAGAACACGTACATGTTACCCAATCGATTTACCCGTCCGTTGCGATAGTTGATATCTACACCACCAACTTGTGTCACTCGCCCGTAGAAATCATAGAAGATAGGTATGTTCTCTACTTGGATCACCGCACCATAATCATCATACTGGGCGAAGGGACTATAATCGAAACCGGAATTAAAGGTTACGTTGTTTCTTCTTCCAGAAACCATATTGTCGATGTAAAAGTCAAACTCGCCATCGGGATAGACTGCGAATGTGATACCTTCTTCCACAAAAATGAAAGAATTGTTATATCTATAAGCATTGCGTTCTGCAACCTTAGTATCAGCTGTGGTGGCGAAGGTAGCTGAAGTACCTAAAACTAGCGCCGTAAAAAGGAGTACTAAATTTCTCATGATATAAGGTTTTAAGTTCCCGAATGCAACTATTTACATTCGAGTTGTATATACCAAACAGCGTGCCAAAAATATTATTAAGATTTTAAATATCTGAATATCAATTAAATAAAAAATAGACAAGCATGTTTTTTGATAGATACATACCAGTTTAATAAAAAGTATCGATACTTTTTTACAAAAATATTCGGAGAATATGCATTCGTAATTCCTTTGAACTATAGGCTGCCTTTAAGAGTAGGGGTTTTTCAAGAAGTCTGCTCCTGAATTCGGGTACTAGGCTAGAGCTTGGCTCTTGGTAACGGAACTTTTATCGTTACAATTTTCCCTTCAGATAGGTAGCGGTAAAAGAATTTTTACTTTTGATAAGCTCTTCCGGTGTGCCGAAGGCCAAAAGGTATCCGCCTTTATCGCCACCTTCTGGGCCAAGGTCAATAATATGATCTGCGCATTTAATAAGTTCCAGGTTATGTTCTATCACAATGATGGAATGGCCACGCTCTATAAGGGCGTTGAATGACTTCAAAAGTTTTTTGATATCATGAAAATGGAGGCCTGTGGTTGGCTCGTCGAAAATGAACATTGCTTTGTCAGTTGTATTTCCTTTAACTAAAAAGGATGCCAGTTTAATGCGCTGTGCCTCACCACCAGATAGGGTAGAGGAAGACTGCCCTAAAGTAACATATCCCAAACCTACATCTTGAAGTGGTTTTAATTTCACTACCAACTTCTTCTGGTCGTTTCTTTCGAAGAAGTCGATGGCGTCATCAATGGTCATATTTAAAAGGTCGTCAATACTGGCGTCTCTAAACTTGACCTCGAGTACCTCCTTTTTAAAACGTTTACCACCGCAGGTATCACATTCTAAATGCACATCGGCCATGAACTGCATTTCTACCGTAATTTCGCCCTCGCCCTTGCACTTCTCGCACCGACCACCGTCTACATTGAATGAAAAATGTTTGGCCTGATAGTTTCTTATCTTGCTTAGCTTTTGTGAAGCAAACAGATTTCGGATATCGTCATAGGCCTTAATGTAGGTCACCGGATTGGAACGTGAAGACCGGCCAATGGGGTTTTGATCAACGAACTCGACATGCTTGATCGATTCATATTTTCCTTCCACCGCGGTAAACTGTCCCGATTTTTCACCATAACCTCCAACTTCTTTAAGTATGATGGGGTATAGTAGCTTTTTTACCAAAGTACTTTTACCGCTACCTGATACACCCGTAATAACCGTCAGCATATTTAGGGGAAAGGTGACATCGATATTTTTGAGATTATTTTCGCGCGCGCCTTTGATCGTAATGTAGTTTTTTGAGGTGCGGCGTTTTTTCGGAACCGCAATCTCTTCTGTACCGTTCAAATAACTTGCGGTTAACGAAGAGGTCAGCATGACCTCTGCCAATGTACCCTGTGCCACGACCATACCACCATGGGTACCTGCCTCTGGCCCAATATCGATGACCTCGTCTGCCGCTTTCATAATATCTTCGTCATGCTCCACTACAATAACGGTATTTCCTAAATCTCTAAGCGAAAGCAAAACTTCAATCAGATTTTCGGTATCTTTTGGATGCAGCCCAATGCTAGGCTCATCTAAGATGTACATAGAGCCTACCAAACTGCTTCCTAGTGAAGTTGCGAGGTTTATCCGTTGGCTTTCCCCCCCGGAAAGGGAATTCGATTTTCTGTTCAGGGTCAAATAACGTAATCCCACTTTGTGTAAAAACCCTAATCTGGTGTTGACTTCTTTCAGCAAGCGTGAAGCGATTTGTAGGTCATGCTCGCTCAGAATTAGTTTCTCAAAGAATTCGATGAGCCTTTCTATTGGAAGTTCTACCAAATCTGAGATCGATTTTCCACCTAGTTTAACAAAATTCGTCTCGGGCCTTAAGCGTTTGCCCTTGCACATGGTACAGCGAGTTTTTCCGCGATATCTAGATAGCATAACCCGGTTCTGGATCTTATAGCTTTTTTCCTCTAATTGCTCAAAAAATTTGTGAAGACCAATAAAATGATCGTTACCTTCCCATACCACTTGTTTTTGCTCTTCTGAGAGTTCGAACCAAGGTTTGTGAATCGGAAAATCGAACTTATAGGCCGAATTTACCAGTTGGTCACGGTACCAGCCCATACTTTCTCCCCTCCAGGGGAACACTGCATTCTCAAAGATCGATAAAGCAGTATTCGGAACCACGAGATCTTCGTCGATGCCGATAATATCTCCGTAACCCTCACATTTCGGGCAGGCCCCGTACGGATTGTTGAAACTGAACAGGTGTACGTTAGGCTCCATAAAAGACATGCCATCGAGCTCGAACCTATTGTTGAAATGGGTTTGTTTATTGTTCTCAAGCTCTTCGATGATGCAAGCGCCTTGGCCTTCAAAAAAGGCGGTGTCTGCGGCATTGGCGAGGCGGTTGTAAAAATCCTCGTCATCTTTGGTAATGATACGATCGATCACTAGGTAGAATTCTTTTCCTATGGTCGTGGGTGCCTCGTCTATTCGAATTACCTCCCCATTATACTTGATCCGTGCATAACCTTGTTTTGAAAATAGCTGCAGTGTTTTAAGGGTGTCACGATCGGGTTTTATGCATATGGGGGCCAAAAGAAGCATTTTCCTACCTTGGTCGAAACTTTTTACATAGTCAATTACGTCCGTTACCGTATTCTTTTTTACTTCCTGCCCAGAGATGGGTGAAATTGTTTTTCCTATTCGTGCGAACAATAATTTGAGGTAATCATATATTTCTGTTGAAGTACCAACAGTGGAGCGCGGATTGGTGGAATTCACTTTTTGTTCGATGGCAATTGCTGGTGCGATTCCTTTTATATAATCCACTTTAGGCTTATCCAACTTCCCTAAAAACTGGCGCGCATAGGAAGATAGGCTTTCCACATAGCGTCGCTGACCTTCCGCATATAAGGTATCAAAGGCTAAACTAGATTTTCCTGAACCGGAAAGTCCTGTAATAACAACCAATTTATTTCTTGGAATAACTACATCTATATTTTTCAAATTGTGCAGTTTGGCACCTTTGATTATAATATAGTTTTTCGGGTTAACTTCAATAAGGGCAGCCATATGTTCTAATAGGAACGCGAAGATACAATAAGCCATTTTCAATTGCCAATTTTGCGACGATTGCTATAAAAATCGTAGCTTCTCTTATAGTTTTTTTAACGAGCTATTATTTTTTTTCTATATTTGAGCTCACTAAATCGTTAAAACGCCTATAGCAACACAATTACTTTTTTAAAATAGTTAGAATAACCCACGGATCCTTTCGCAAGAAAGGGTAACTAATTTTAACCCCAAAAGTAATTGTTATGCAAACATCCACTGAAGATTCAATACTTATAAGACGCTATATAGGCGGAGACGAAAGAGCTCTTGAAGCGCTTATAGAAAGGCACAACCAACGTATCAGCAGCTTTATTTATTCGAAAGTAAATGACAGGGGTATCACAGAAGATATTTTTCAAGATACTTTTATAAAAGTTATTCGCACCCTAAAGCGCGGTGCTTATAATGAAGAAGGCAAATTTTTGCCTTGGGTAATGCGTATCGCGCACAACCTAATTATCGATCATTTTAGAAAGAGTAGCAGAATGCCGATGCATAATGGTGCTGACAGCTGCAGTGTTTTATCGTTGATGAGCGATGAAGAATTGAATGCCGAAAGCCGTTTTGTTAAGGATCAGATAGATAATGACCTTTCAGCACTTATTGAGGAGTTACCTGAAGATCAGAGAGAGGTACTTCTAATGCGTATATATAGAGATATGAGTTTCAAGGAAATCTCGGAAAATACGGGAGTAAGTATCAATACAGCGTTAGGAAGGATGCGCTATGCCCTTATTAACCTAAGAAAGATCATTAAAGAGAACGATATCGTTTTAACGAACTAAGTTTACCCTAGGTCTAATAAACGAATTTTTATACTGTAGGTCGAACGGTTTGATTATATTTATTTAATGTGACGTTTTACTAGTGAAACAAAACTTTAAATAGATATGGAAAAAATTTACTCAACAGAAACTAAGGATTGTAAACTAGTTCAAGCCCAACCTCAAACGGTTCAATTCTTACTGAATTATTCAAAATCACTTAAAATCACCGAGGCACAGGGGATTAAGTTCGAAACAAATATAAATTAGTCATCTGATAATAAGCAGAAGAAAGCCCTGACAATAGCATTGTCAGGGCTTTCTGTTTTCAATTCGATTGCTTAGATCTGCATGATATTAACAATAAATGTAATATAATGGCATGAAGATGACTGTCTTTTCGATGTTCTACTAGTTCATTAGTAAACCACCTTCAATAAGCTTTGACAAGGCAACGCCGTTCAGTGGGTTTTATTTTGTTCAAAATTGTAAATGTGTGTTTTCACATCAAAAACCGCTTGTTACACAACAATGTTTTTTGCTCTCCGCCCGTATTATATAGTTTTAGGTCATAATTGAAAACAAAGCCAAATAGCCACGTTTTTAACTTACACTCAAAAAAAACTAAAAGATGACCCAAAAAAGACTATCTGACGTAAAGTCCCAAACATTTACCGAAAAACCTACAAGCATGGAATTACAGATTGACGATTCAGTATTAGTTAGAGATTACATTAGTGGAGATGAAAAATCTTTAGAAATACTCATCAATAGACACAACCAGCGCATTACAAGTTTTATCTATTCTAAAGTATTGGATCGAGATGTTACAGAAGACATCTTTCAAGACACCTTTATAAAGGTCATCAAAACCTTGAAAAGAGGTACTTATAGTGAAGAGGGGAAATTTTTGCCATGGGTTATGCGTATAGCACATAACTTGATTATAGACCATTTTAGAAGGAACAGCAGAATGCCCAAATTCGAGGGTAATGATGATTTCAATATTTTTTCGGTCATTAGCGATGACAAACTAAATGCTGAAAAGCAAATTATCAAAGATCAAATTGATTCTGACTTGATACACTTGATCGAAGAGCTGCCCGATGATCAAAAAGAGGTGCTTTTGATGCGTATTTATAAAGACATGAGCTTTAAGGAAATCTCCGAAAACACTGGTGTTAGCATTAATACAGCCCTAGGAAGAATGCGCTATGCCTTGATCAACCTAAGAAAGATCATTGATAAACATAATATCATTTTGACAAATTAATAGGTCTCTCCTTTTCATAATAACAATATTTTAATTTTAGTTGCGTTATCCTATCATAACATGATGATAACTCAATATGGAAAAAATTTACACTAGAGAGCAACAAAATTGTGAACTAACAAAAACGTCTGCTGAAGCGATTCAGTTTTTACTGAGTTTTTCAAGGTCGTTTCACATTACAGCTTATAAAAGCTTCAAGTTTGAAACTATTTTGAACTAAAAAATACCCGCTAATTGCGGGTCTTTTTTGATTTATGGTAGGCTTCGATTACTTTTTTTCTTCCAATTGTTTGGGTAATAATATCTTTATTCAAGTCCCAACCCCTTGCAGGTGAGTACTCACGGCCATACCATATAATCTGCAGGTGAAGGTCGTTCCACAGTTCTTTAGGAAATATTTTCTTAGCATCGCTTTCGGTCTGCACCACGTTTTTCCCATTTGAAAATCCCCATCGGTACATAAGTCGATGAATATGCGTATCTACCGGAAAGGCCGGAATACCAAAGGCTTGCGATACCACTACA
The DNA here is from genome assembly GCA_050330515.1 of Flavobacteriaceae bacterium. Lineage (GTDB taxonomy): Bacteria > Bacteroidota > Bacteroidia > Flavobacteriales > Flavobacteriaceae > Maribacter_C. Next base: position 49,204 of record JBHJNU010000127.1, read on the forward strand.
CTGGCCGTTTTATGGCCAACGGCGGGAAATTCCTCCAGTAGTTCAATTTCTCTAGGAACCACACCATTATATTTTTCAACCAATATTTTAGACAACCCGTGTATGCCCTTTGCTTTCATTGGCGACAGCCCAACGGGTTTTATGATCTCACGAATCTCCATTTCCGATAACTTGATCATATCATATGGATTATCAGCTTTTTCGAATAAAAGAGGTGTAATCTGATTGACCCGAACATCAGTACTTTGTGCCGACATTAGCACAGCGATCAGTAATGTATAGGGATCTTTATGAACTAGGGGAACAGGAATGGTAGGGTACAATTCATGAAGTGTGCGAATTGTGAATTCAATCTTTTCGGTTTTAGTCATTTTTGTTTAATTTTATAAAATAATATTTAAACATAAATTAAAAATCAATTGAGATGGAAACATTGAAAATAGGTGATAAAGTGCCTGCATTCTCGGCCAGTGACCAAGATGGCAATACTATCAATTTATCTGCTTACATAGGCAGAAAATTGATCGTTTTTTTCTATCCTGCGGCAAATACACCCGGTTGTACGGCAGAGGCCTGTAATTTGAGGGATAATTACAGTGAACTTCAGGCCCAAGGCTACGAACTGCTTGGAGTTAGCGCTGATTCACAGCAAAAACAGGCCAATTTCAAAAATAAATTCAGCTTCCCGTTTCCTTTACTGGCCGATGAAGATAGAACTGTGATCAATACCTTCGGTGTTTGGGGCCCCAAGAAATTTATGGGCAGGGAGTATGATGGTATTCATAGAATGACCTTTGTAATCGATGAGAAAGGAATAGTGACAAAGGTTATAGATAAGGTTAAAACGAAGGATCACAGCTCACAATTACTATAGAACTGATCTATAGTTTTTCGATTATCTAAAAATTCCGTTTTTCACCCACTTAGGTTTTTTTTGCCTTGGGTTGCCTTGTCATGTATTAAAAAAGGCTAAACGGGTCAATGCATAGCTAAGTCGCTTAACGATAAAAAGTTTAAATAGCTTCTTAAGGAGAAGATGGAATAGCAAAAAAAATCTCTTCCGACAATAAGTTTTTTTTGGTAGGACGCTTAAACCTTTTCGTTTTCTTCCAATTTCTTGGTGAAAAGGCCTTTGTTCTTTATCATTTCAGCAATACCTTCAGGTAACTGATCCTCCCAACCTGGTTCATTGTTCATGATTTTTTTAAGAACGTCCCGCGAAAAGATATCCATAATTTCAGGGTCATAGTCAATGATGTCCATAACCTTTCCATTGTATTTGAAAAATTTGTACAATTCTTTCATACGTGGGTGCACCTTGATGTTGTTGCTCGTCATGATCTGCCCTGTATCCGCATCTTTCATTGGATATAGATAAACGACCAGGTCTTTAAAGAACAACTTGCCAAAAGCTTCGAGTATACCACCGCTCAAATGTCGATAGTACTTTTCATCAAAAATGTCAACTAGGTTGTTTACACCCATAGTGAGCCCGATACGCTGTTTGGTATAGTTGTTAAAATACTCGACCAGTTTGTAGTACTCTTGAAACTTCGAAATCATTACCGAATGGCCAAGCGAACAAAGTAATTCGGCTCGATCCATAAAATCTTGCTCATCAATTTCACCAGAAGCCTTTAAGTTCGACAGTGTTATCTCAAAAATAACAATGGTCTGTTCCATATCGACGGCTGAATCACGTAGAAAAATGTCATAAGATTTTTTGAACATGTCAAGATTGACCTTGGTAACCGGCCTAAAACTGCCCCTCAACGCCAGTATATTTTTCTTATAAAGTACGGCTGCAGGCAAAAGATTATTGCCTTCAGGATCGAACATAACCGCATCGGTCATATCGTTTTTTATCAATTGAAGACTCATTAACCTGTTATCGACATCTTTGAAATTGGGTCCTGAGAAATTGATCATATCTATTTCAATGGTATCCTTATCAATATGGTCATAAAGATATTTCAACATTTTTTTGGGCTTATGGTACTTGAAAAAAGCACCATAGATTAAGTTAACGCCCACGATGCCCAAAGTTTCTTGTTGCAACCTTGCCTCGTTCTCCTTGAACCGAACATGAAGTATAATCTCGTCCAATTCTTTTTGTTTCGGATCTAATTGATACCGAATACCTATCCACCCATGTCCTTTGTAACGTTTTGAAAAATCAATAGTTGCCACGGTATTTGCATAGGAGAAAAATAAGCGGTCAGGGTGGTTCTGCCTGCTAATTCGCTCTTCCATCAGACTCATTTCGTATGCCAGCATGGTCTTCAATCTTTCTTGGGTAACATAGCGCCCATCTTTTTCTATACCATAAATGGCGTCGCTGAAATCTTTGTCGTACGCGCTCATGGCCTTGGCAATGGTACCCGATGCCCCGCCGGATCGAAAGAAGTGACGTGCAGTTTCTTGACCTGCACCTATTTCTGCGAAGGTTCCATAAATATCAGGATTCAAATTTATTCGAAGTGTCTTGGCCTTTATGGAAGGTATGTTTTCAAATGCGGTATCTCGGTTTAAAACTGAAGACATTTTTTTGGTTTTTCTGTTAGTACAAGGCTGAAAAATACAATTTCAAAGCCTTCCCACCCGTTGGAGGGATCAACTTTCTGTAACAAAGTTAACAAGATTGAACTATCTATTTAACAAACGTTTCGAATATTTATATATTCTTTAACGGCTTTCATATTCCATTATTGTTTGCATAAAACGCGCTGGTGGATCAATGAATTCAACATCTATGAATCTCGTTGAAAATAGATAAACATTACAAAAAGAAAAGCGATTTTTAGAAATATGTTCTAATTTTGACAGTAATGAACAATAAACTCAAAGTTACTTTTTTAGGCACGGGCACCTCCCAGGGTATTCCCGTGATAGGAAGTAAACATCCGGTTTGTTTGAGCGCAAATCCAAAGGATAAAAGATTGCGCGTTTCGGTACTACTTTCGTGGGCCGATTACAACTATGTCATCGATTGCGGTCCTGATTTCAGACAGCAGATGCTTACTAATGAGGTAGCCAAACTTGACGGCATACTTTTTACCCATGAACACGCCGATCATACGGCGGGTATTGATGACATCAGACCTTATTTCTTCAGACAGGGCGATGTTCCCATATATGCCCATAAACGCGTCATTGCTTCGCTCATGAAACGATTTGATTATATCTTCGCCGATGAAAACAGGTATCCGGGTGCTCCGGCGGTCGCCATCAACGAGATTGTGAATGACCATCCCTTTTTAATCGGAGATACTACTGTTATTCCTATTGAGGCCGACCATAATCGCCTTCAGGTTTTTGGCTTCCGCATTAAAGATTTTACCTATTTGACCGATGTTAAGCGAATAAAGGATATTGAAATGGAAAAGATAAGGGGCTCTAAGGTAATGGTCATCAATGCCTTGCGTGAAGAAGCCCACCATTCACATTTCAACCTTGAGGAAGCTTTGGGTTTTGTAGCCAAAGTGCAGCCTGAAACCACCTATTTTACCCATATCAGTCATTTGTTGGGCTTTCATGACGAGGTAGAGAAAAATTTACCAGATCATGTTCACTTGGCTTATGATAATCTTGTTATTACCGTATAAACCAGTATAAAATGAAGAAAAATATATTCCTTTATCTTTTTGTGTTCACCGCATTGATAGCGCTTTACCTGATCGTGAGCGGGGGCAAAATGTCGAAAGTTAAAGACAGCCAGATAGACAAATCAAAGGAGAGCATAGTTGCTTTGGAAGATTCTCTTCAGAAATTGCGGCTGCAGGTTTTAGAAATGCAGTATTTCTCGTTGGAATATAATGATGATGAACTTTCTTATTTTGATCATTTGGGCCTCGAAAACCCGGCACGATATATTACCGATAAGTTATTGGAAACCAATGAGAGCACCGGCAACAACCCGCTTATACCTTATGAAGGTATGGTAGGCAATTTCAAACTGAACAAAATTAAGATACTGAACCATAAATGGATTTTGGCCGATTTTTCAGATGGAAAGTATTGGGGGGAAGTTTTTATTAAATATGAACTTAAGGATGACCTGGGGGTTGATTTTACGTTGATCGACCATCTTCTTTACCCTATTGGCAACTAAATTTTATCTTCCAACCATTTTTTGAAAGCCTGAAAATTCTGTGGTGAAACCCCATGGCCAACGGGAAATTCTTCATAAACATGTTCAATTCCCAATTTTTTGAGTATTTCAGGAGCACGTTGGGCCCATTCTGGGGGAATGACTTGATCCACCTGGCCATGCGAAGCGTATATCTTCAAGTTTCGATGTTCTTTATGATGGTAATTTTCTAAAAGAATCGCTTCATTGATGTAACCACTTAAAGCCACTACGTTCCTTATTTTTTCAGGATAGGATAGTGCCACGGCGTAACTTAGAATAGTGCCTTGACTGAACCCCAGGAGGGTAACTTTGGAAGTATCTAAACCGTAGGTTTTACAGGCCTCTTCGATAAATTTGATTATTTTTTCGCGCGATTCCTTTGCCTGATCATCGTCGCTCCATTTACCTTGTTGGGCATCGAAGTTTATGGCATACCAAGCATTTCCGAAAGGGTGCATGGGGTAGGGGGCGCGAACGGAGATGATACAGAACTCCTTTTGCAATTCTGGGGCGAACGAAAATAGGTCCTCTTCATTACTGCCATAACCATGAAACATAAAAAGCACCGGAGGTCTGCCTTGGGAGATTGATGATGGTTGGATCAGGTGCTCTAAAGATAATGGGGCAGTGGTCATAATACGCTATGGGATAAAAGTGAACCATTTTTGAAAATAAGGGCCAAGAATGGGAACGGACTGTCTTTTCTCCGTCAAGGCACCTAAGAAACCATAGATCCATAAAATGCTATAACAGAGAAATAAACCGAAAAAGGAATATAGGTTTCCCCAATTGTTCGAAAGTATACCGAAAGCAATGAACATTAAATGAAGTCCGAAAGCTTGTCTGGTATGAAAACGGGCGAATTCGTTTTTTGGCTCTGAATTCATACTCAACGCGATCAACGCCCCTATAATGGTCAAATACGATACGATCGCAGTGGTTTTTCCTTCTTTTTCTATGCTCATACACCAAAAGTAGTCGAACTGTAGATTTTAGGCAAAAAAAAAGAGGCTTGAAGAAAGCCTCTTTTTTAATCATTCATGAATAGAATTTTATTCGCCGATTGTCCCAATAATAGGTAAAGGTTGATTTTTTAGGTTTATCGCATTTACAATACCCAAAATGAACAAAACTAGAACACCTAAGGAAATTATCGTTGATATGATACCCAAGCCCGAGGGCAGAAAACTTCCAAGAACAAAATTGGCTAAGCCCAAAATGGCCACCCGTACCGATTGCCCTATATGAAATTTTGCAAATTCATTTTTCTTTTCATTGTTCATTATGAAGGCTATCAATAAGCCAATTAGCGTGATGTACGCAATTATTGCAATTGTTTTGCCTTCTTCTTTTACTGATTGTTCCATAAATCTTATGTTTTAAGGTTGGTTATTCGATTATGTTTTTAAATTTAATTAAAATTGTGCTCGGTTGTTGCAAATAACACCTAAAATTTCACCTTTTAGGGTACTTTTCAGAAACATACTGTTCTGAGAAGAAGAGTATATGTTTTCACTTTCGAATACGTAATCGGTTTTTGGGTCAAAAAGGGTGAGGTTTGCGGTTGCACCTTCCTGTATTACGGGATTTTTTAACCCATAGCGTTCTCGGCCTTTTGCCAAAAGTTGTACCGCGGTCTCCATTCCGAAAAGTTGGTTTGCAACTCCAAAGGCACTTTCTAGACCTATCGTTCCGTAGTCGGCGTTGTCGAACTCAACATGTTTTAGTTCAATATTAAGGGGTGTATGGTCTGAGGTTATAAAATCTATACTGCCTTTTTTTACTCCATCCAACAAGGCCTTGGCATCCAATTTTGTTCGTAAGGGGGGCATTACCTTGAAATCAGCATCGAAGTCGGCCAAATTGTCATCGGTAAAGAAAAGATTGTGCAACGCGACGCTACAGCTAACATCTAGACCCTTTTTCTTGGCTTCGGCGATCAATTTTACCGAACCGGCCGTGGAGATTGTGGGAATATGTAATTTGCCGCCCGTATATTCTAAAATGAACAGATCTCGGGCGATCTGAAGTTCTTCCGCAAGTGCCGGAATGCCCTTTAGGCCCATTTTGGTTGAAACTTCCCCTTCATTGACGATTCCCTTTCCGGCCATTTTTTTGTCTAAAGGAAAAGAATGTACGAGTGCCCCGAAATTTTGTGCATACTGTAGGGCGATTTTCAGAAGGTTCGAATTTTCAATGGCACTCTTGTAGTCATAAAAACCTGCTGCCCCCGAATTTTGCATGTCGTACAGCTCTGCAAGGTGATTGCCCTCAGCTTTCATGGTCAAGGTTCCTAAAGGATGAAGGCCGGTCACAAAATCTTTGGCGGCATTCTTCAAAAACACGATATCAGAACTACTATCGGGCATGGGGTGGGCGTTCGGGTTAAGCACAATATCGGTAAAGCCACTTTTTGCGGCGGTGCTCAATCCGTTCGCTATGGTTTCTCTTTCTTCATAACCGGGTTCGCCAAAACTGACACTGGTATCGAACCAGCCTATGGATACATGAAGGTTTTTGTGCGCTACAGTTTTACTGCCGTTCGTAATAGGTATGTTCGCGGCGATTTTTTCGATGATTCCATTTTTAATGAAGATATCGCGCTTCTTCAAATGCAGTTCCTTATTATTGTGGTCTACTATGGTAGCTGCCTTTAAAACTAGGTTCATTTTAGATATTTTTGGATAAGCACTTCGATCACCATAAAGATTAATGCTAAAATAACAAACCATTTCCAATACTCGTTCACCACACTATCATTTTGCAGTTGCCTGAATAAGGTGGAAATGGATTCATTTTTTGAATCGGCATTTAAATTTGATAGATCATTGTATATCAGTTCACTTTCTTCCCTAGAATAGTTGAAGCTAAGCGTTTTTAGTACGTTCAACTTGTCCATTACCCTGTAAAGACCATCTGATATCGGGTTTTCGAAAAAAGACAGTGAGACTTTATCAGCGAATGATTTTTGTTGGGGAATAAACTCGTACGTTTCATTCGAGACCTTTAGAATAGCGTCTTTAGACAATTTATAGGCCATGTCAAGTTCTGTTTCCGTACCCAGCACATAGTAGAGATCAGGCAATTTCAAGCTATTGATCCCGATATTGTAAAAGGTGGGTACGATAAGCGGAGAGTTTTTGAAATTGGAATTTTCGCCCGATAGTGATGCGGTAAAAACAAAAAGGTTTTCGGTACCGAGCAGAAACGGTTGCTTGTCTTGAAAGGATAAAAGACTAGGAGCGGTGGTTTTTATGCGGTATGACTGGCCTGCCTGCGGGTACTGAAAGTTGGTAACGCTCTTTTCAAAAACATCGCGATAAATAGGATGCGAAAACGAGATGTCGGTAATTTTTCGTTCTATACTCATACGCTCAACAAAGTTGGTCGCATTATATTTTGACAAGAAGTCGTTGTATGATACAAGATTTATTGTGGTGGATGGTATTACTATTAAATGGCCGTTGTTCCCTAAAAATGAGACAAGGCTGGTCAACAGGGCATTGGTAATGTCATCAAGCTCATGAAGTACAATTAAGTTCTGACTGTCTAAATCACTGTAGTTTAGGTTCTTCAGTTCGTATGCCGTAAACTGGAACTCATCTTCGGTAAAAATCCGTTTCAAATAGTCGGTTTTGGCGCTTCCTATGGCCAATACTTTTATTTTTTCCTTTACATCGATATTAAAATACAAATGATTGTCGTACTCCAATCCAGTATCGGAAATCTCTATTTTTCCTTTTATTACATCTTTTGCAGGAATGGTGAATGCGACTTCCCCCTTGTTATTTTCCTTAAAAGTAGCGGCTGTCTTCGCAATTAGTTTCCCTTCGTTGAACAATGAAACGGGGGTACTTTCTAATCGATAGTTACTAGATAACAATGCTTTAATTTCTATATTTTCTAGATTGCTTGTGCTGAGAAAGGCAGAATCTAAAGAAATGTTCCCCAGCAGTGGCTTAGATACCTTTACCAGGTTTATTTTTATTCCAGCAACCGACTCTTGAATTGAGGTGGTCATCCGCTGTTGAAAATCTGAAATTACGATCAAGTTTTTGATGCTATACTCGTCATTGGTGAACAATGTGCCGGCCTTCAGGTAAATTTGGTCTAGGCTCAGTTGCTCAGCGGTGTGGTCAAGGGTGAGCAATTCATTTTGAACCTCTTTTGCGGTAACTTTAGTGAACGTTTTTAGGTTAGTGAACAGACTGAACTTCTTGTCTTCGGCAATCGCCCCTAATAAGTTCTGCACCGCATCGGAAAGCAAGGTTCCTGTTTCCGTTTTGGCCTGCATACTGAAAGAGTCATCGAGGTAGATCACCGTTTCCTTTGTTGAAAGTGCCGATTTTTCAGCAAAAAAAGGCTGTGCGAACGCAATGATAAGTGCTGCGAGCAAGAGCAGCCTCGTAAATAGTAAAAGCCATTTTTTGAGATTATTGCTGCGCCGCGACTCTGAGACGACCTTTTGCAACATTTTCACGTTGGTAAAGGGAGTTTTCTTAAACTTACGGAGTTGGAAAAGATGTATTATAATAGGAATCAGGAGGAGAAATAGCGCCCAAAGAAGTTCCGGATATTTAAACTGCATTCCTGAATTTGATTTGACAAATATAAGGAAATACATCCAAGGGCAATACCCTTTTAGGCATAAGAATTGGTCTTGTTAAAGTCAAAATACGGTTTTCGTTGGTATACGTTCGCATTTTTTCTGTATTTAAGTCCGCACTATTTAAATAGCTGATGCTACAATTGGCACTAACAAAAGAAGAAATAATCTACCATGGGCCGTAGATGTAAGTTGGCAAGATAGGTTCGAATACTGGCCTGCTCGTGCCCATTCGCCACGGTGATAATGCTCTGCGGATTTTCGATTCCATCTAAAAACTTGAACGCTTTCATGGGTATACCGTAAATAGACTTTCCTATTTTATTCGGGTTATCACAAATCCATTCGAAGAAAATACCCTTGTCGATCAAACCTTTTGCAATGGACTTGCCTTTTTTACCCGCTCCCCAAATGACCAAGGGCCTCTGGGGGTCATAATCAAGTTTTAAAAAGTGGTGCAGCTTAATATCTAGAAAATAGTTTTGTGCATAGTGCTCACTCGTTCTTGAGGTACGTGTATCATAATCGCGCCAAAAGTGCAGTACCTTATCGCAAGAAATTGTCTTGAGGCCAGCTTCACGAAAGCGAAAGGCCAGATCATAGTCTTCAGGATATTGGTTCGGTCTAAAGGCATTACAGGTTTCAAGGTCTTCTCGATAAACCATCCAACATGGGGAGGGGATAACGCATTCTTTATAGATTTCGCTAAAGTTCTCTCCTTTTTTGGTCAACTGGTTGAGCCAATGTTCATAGCGGCGGTAGCCATCACCGACCCCATTTTTTGAAAAATAGGTCACTTGCCCCACGGCTAGATGACCTTTGCCCTTTTTTGCAAGGGCATCAACCATGGTTTGCAATTTAATCGGGGCCATGATATCATCTGAATCCATTCTTGTTATAAGTTCGCCATTACTTCGGGCATAGGCTAAACGAAGCGCTTCGATAATACCATTGCCATTGCCCTGAAATACCCGTATTCGCGGGTCGATTTTAGAATACAAAGTTACCAACTCGAGGGATTTGTCTGTGGAATGGTCATCTACCCCAAGAACTTCCCAATGTGGGTACTCTTGATCAATGATTGATTGCAGGCATTCTGAAAGAAATTCCGATGTATTCTTAAAGGGAATCAATATGCTTACCAGCGGTCGCTTCATAAACCCAATGTAGGCAAATTAAAAAAACGTGGCAATGACAGTTCTTTTTTTGGTGTATTCCCCAATAATCTTGATCAATCAAAACCCCTTGGAGGCATCGAATGGATTCGAACCATTTTAAAGACTCTTGCCGAGTCTTGCCTTGCCATTCAGCCACAATGCCATAATGTAAATTTTAAACGCGGTTAAGCAGCAATTATTTCATAGGCCAAGAATAGTTAAGAATATGTATTTGGCTAACACATGTAGGAACATAAAATCTGTATTTCGCCTCATCTAGGATCTAAAAAACCCTCTCTATTGTAAGGTGAGTTCATAGAAATATTGGAGTAAATTTAATTTTATGTCGAAAAGGGGTAATAGCTTCCATTGATGATAATGCAAAAAAAA
>JBHJNU010000128.1:0-17825 GCA_050330515.1 Flavobacteriaceae bacterium
TTTTTGCAACACGGGTTTATCGCATACCCCTTGTGCAATTATACTGTGAATCGGCACAAATTGAGTGAAGGTAGATACCCAAACCGCGCCAATGAACAGTATACTGCCTACGCTATAGAAGGTGGCCCCTTCAAACAGCTGCAGTAGAGCGGTGGCCAACTGGCCGAAGAGTAAGGGAATAACAACCACCGAAATACCGGCGGTATATTTTTTATGCCAAGCCAACAGGCTTTCTTTATCGAAGTACAGAAAACTTGGATAGATTACGAGTTGTACCAACCAAATGAGCACCAACAGTCCGAAATCGCAGAGTAGCCGAAGCAGTTCTAAATTCATGGCCGTACTAGTTTAATGATGTTAGAAAAGTATTGCCAAGGTTTAAAAGATGCTGTTTTTTCGCATTTGGCATTTTATCGAAAAGGTTGACCAGCATACCTAGCCTGGGGTTACTTAAAAAAAAGCTGCGGTGTGTGTGCATAAAACGCCAAAAAAGACCATCCCACGTATCTTCCCAACCTCCTTTTTTATAGTCGCTCATTTTCATTAGATAGTTGCTTCCGCTGATATAGGGCTTGGTCGACATTAATCCGCCATCGGCGAATTGACTCATGCCGTAAACATTCGGTACCATCACCCAATCGTATGCGTCGATAAACAGTTCCATGAACCATTGGTGAACCTCATCAGGATCGAATTCGCAGAGCACCATAAAATTGCCCAAAACCATTAAGCGCTCAATATGATGGCAGTAGCCGGTTTTTAATACTTTCTTGATGGTTTGGTCTAAGGGCAGAATGCCCGTTGTGCCATCATAGAACGATTTAGGTATTTTTCTACTGAACTTCCAAAAATGCTTGGTACGTTCATAACTTCCCCTTACCTCGTAAACCCCATGAATGAATTCACGCCATCCTATGATTTGACGTATAAAACCTTCGGTAGAATTTATGGGGATATCATTTTCGGCGGCGAAGCTCAAACTCTGTGCTACGATTTCGTTAGGGGTAATCAAGCCAACGTTCAACATTGGTGTCAAAACACTATGGTTCAAAATAGAGTTTTCCGCAACTATGGCATCTTCGTAGATGCCGAAATCGGTAAAACGATAATCTAAAAAGTGCCTTAACCATTCTTGTGTCTTGGCAAAGCTGTTGGGGTAAAGGGGCTGAGCTGTAAGTTCACCGTAGTTCGTTGAAAAGTGCTGCGCAACATATTCCCTTGCCTCGATATCGTAGGCATCATCATTCGGATATTGAATTGGAGGAGGTGTTTTTTTCGCGGGATATTTTTTACGGTTCTCCGTATCGAAGGTCCATTTACCACCTGCTGGTTTGCCGTCGGTATCCATCAATAGGTTCCGTTTTTTTCGTTGTTCAATATAGAAACTGGTTTGATGGTATTTCTTTTTTTCCGGCTTAAAAAAGTCGTTCAACTGCTCTGGGCTATTCAAGAACATTGGGGTGGGAAGTATGGTAGTTTCAATATCGTACGCCTGGCATCCTTTCGTTAAACGCCTCTGCAACCAATTATCGGCCGGGTGCAGGTAATGAATGTGGGCTATGCCTTGTTGTTTTAAAAAGGGAATCAATTTGCGGATATCGGAAATTTCACTTTGGGCATCGATATACGTAACATGGTGGTTACCCGCCTTTAGATAATCGGCATAGAACTTCATGGTCGCCCGATGAAAGGCTATTTTCTGTTTGTGGAAAGCATACTGTTTAAAATAGAGAAACTCTTCTACCAGATAGATGGGAAGGCGAGTATGCAACAAGGGGTTTTCCTTAAATAGCTGGTTAGGAAAGATAAGATTGATCCCTTTTATTTCGGTTTGTTCCTTCGGCATTTTTCGCTGCAGTATTTCACGTTATCCCATTCTTTTTCCCATTTTTTTCGCCATGTGAAGGGTCTTTCACATACGGGGCATAGCTTTTGGGGAAGCGGGGATCTTTTCATTCCCTAAACTTGAGATCGGGTATTTCGCTGGCCCTTGCGTACGGATAGCGATCTATTTTCTTTAGATCGTAGTAGGTATTCAGACCCGAAATGCCCACTCCGTTGCTCATCGCTAAATTGATGTCGTCATCTTCGTCAATAGCGTTCTCGGGTATAATCAATTGGTCTATTTCGCCGATTACCAATATGGTTCCATTCAAATTGATGTCAATAGCTTCTTTGAAAACCAGGCCCATTTTGAAGGTGCTCTCTTTGACAAAAGGTGATTTAAAACCTTGTAGGTACTCTTCTGTAAACCCGCAATGCTCGAACTCCGACTGGTCACGCGATAGTTTCGCTGAAGTATAATGCGCTTTTTTCGTAAAATTGCTGTTTACATGGTTAATGGTATATTGACCGTTCTGCAAAATGTTCTCGTAGGTATGCCTTGGTACTACGTCCGTTGGCCTGGTAATGAAACCTAAAAGTGCGGGATCACTTCCTAAATGGAATACTGAACTGAAAATGGCCAAATTGGTGAGGCCTTCATCGGAAATGGTACCTATTAGGTTGGCAGGTTTTATACCCGAAACCGAGTTGATATATTTGATGCGCTGCACCCGATCCATGTTTTCAATATCTTTTTTCGTAAAATGCATAGTTCGTTTTTATTAGTTGAGTTGTTTCCTGCATTTTTTCCAAAAAGCGAAAAATGAGGGAAAATAGCCGTTGACGTCGAACATCCAATCACGTGGCGTTTCGATACCGCTATATACCGTATTCAGCGGATGTTCCTTAAAATGAACTTCCTTAAGACCGTATTCTTCTACCAATGCTTTGTATTCGCCTATATACACCTGAATACCATCAATGTTTTTGGCCAGGGCCATCATAAAATCGATGCTTTTTTTGGAGATGGGATATTTTTCAAAAATAGAGGGTTCAAGTAAAAGTACCCTGTTCGTTTGTTGGTCTTTTTTCCAGTTAGGGTCTAGGTTATAGAAATTATAAAGACAAGTTGGCAAGGTAGTATCGATATCGATATTTTTCTTGATAGGAAGGGGGGTGGTCAATGTATTCTTTGATACGGCTTTCAGTAATTCTGGAATATGCATTGTAGCGAGGGCCCCGTAGTCCATATCAAGAAAAGTGCCCGTTTGGTCGGTTCGGCAGAATGTATTGATGTTTTCTTGGTTGGCGATATATTTTTTGTTGCTGTTGGATCCGGCCACCCACTGCCAACTTAGGGCGTTGCTTGCCCAATCGGCATCTAATAAGTGATAGTACATCCATTGCGCGGGATGTTTCCAGTGGCACTGAGCCATATTGCAGCTTATAGCGGCAATGTACATACGCAGATGGTTATGAAGATATCCGGTGGTATAAAGATCCGTTATGGCCGTGTCGATCGCAGTAATGCCCGTACGGCCGGTCATAAGGGCAGTTGGAAGTGCATGGTTCGATACGGGTTGCTGGGCCTGTCTCAGATCGTTGTCGATCGCATTTCCCTGGCTTATCCAAACCTGTTGCCAATAGTCGCGCCATGCCAGTTCTTGGATCAATTTTTCAATTTCGAAAGGGCGGTGCCCCTGTGCCAATAGCGAAGCTAAAACTTGTTTTGTAGAGATGACACCTCTTGAAATATAGGGCGACAGGTAGGTAACGGCCCCATCAACGTAGTTTCTGGTCTGGCCGTATTTTCTTGCATCGATGCCGGCGACCCGTTGCCATATTTCGCTAAAGGAAGTCGGAAACAAGATATCGGTATCCAATGCCTTGGAAATCAACGTTTGCTGATTTTGTTGCCGGAAATCGCTTTTTGTCGCGAACATTGGAAGCGGTCGATCTCAGGATTCCGTTTTTTGAGGTGTTTTTGACTTACGCCGCTATTAACGCGTTTTCGCCATAGCTTAAAACTACTTTCCTTAAGATTGGCCCGCATGACCTTAATGACTTCTTTTTCAGGCAGGCCGAATTGAAATTCGATGGCCTCGAAGGGGGTGCGGTCTTCCCAGGCCATTTCAATGATACGATCTAGTTCTTGTAAAGTAAAGACGTTACTCATTCAATGTCAACTAATTAAGATACGTTCCCACATCTTATCGGCGTTCAATTTGAAGGTGCCGATGTAATCGAAATTACATTCGTTCGGGGCAATCACAGATAAAAATGCCTCTTGGTTTTTGTTGCGGTACAAATGATATGTATAACCGATTACAGGCTCAAAGTTGAATTTTGCACTGTAAACAAGGTTGTTATATTCAAACCTTTCGATCATGGCTTCGTACTCGGCTTTTAGTTCAAGGTACTTGGCGCCTATGAGTTTATTGACGGCGTGAACGTTTCGGTTTTTCCAGGCGATGGTATCTGTGGTTGTTATTACCGGGGCACCCAAACTGGTTGCATAGGGCGTCATTGATGCCGTATACCGTTGTTCATTTTCATCAAAAACCACATTGTCAGGCTTTTTCGACTTACCCATACGAAAGTTTTATTTTAGGTATCTGGTAATTTTACGACTCATTGGGTCGGTAATTGAATAAAATACATCTACCAGATTACCGGCAGGGTCGATCAAGTATTTTTGGAAGTTCCATTTGACCGTGCTGTTCATTTTCCCATTTTTTTCCTTGCTTGTTAACCATTGGTACAGCGGATGTTGCTGGTTTCCCTTAACATCTAATTTCTCGGTCAACAAAAAACGTACCCCGAAATTAACTTCACAGAAATTGGTTATCTCACTCGCCGTACCCGGTTCTTGGCCGCCGAACTGATTGCAGGGCGAACCTAGTACAACCAATTGGTCCTTATACGAATCACTAAGTTCTTGCAAACCACTGTACTGCTTGGTAAATCCACATTTTGAGGCTACGTTCACCAAAAGCATATGCTTTCCCCTAAAATCGGAAAGCAGTATGGGTTCACCATTTAAACCGTTGATCATTACGTCATAAATGGGAAAATTGACCACTGGCTTTTCTTTTCTTGTAGGTAGTGAAGGAGAAAATTTTAATTTTTCGAGTAGTTTCATAACAAGAATAGCGCACTTTATATCCAACGTGGAGATTATGTATAGAACTGATTATTCTATGGGACTGCTGTTCAGCCGTTTTTCAATCTTTTTTTTGATAACTGTCAAGCGCTTCATAGTATCCATCAGTTCAACCTGCCTGGTCTCTTTATAAATTTCATTTATCTCTAAAATCAACGCCTTCACTTCTCTCGAAGAAGACACTCTATCACTTGTACTCATACCAGACATTTTTCTCGCCTCGAATTCTGCGGCTCTTTCCATTACATCCATATACTACTTATTTTCATGTAAAATCTTATATTCAGGATAAATAAAGCTAAAATTTCTTATTTATCAAGCTAATTCGTCCATTTGTTTTAGAACTTCCTCAGCTTGGAAAACCTTATCATCGCTTAGCTTCCTATTTGTAGTAGATAGGCGATGTGCATCCTCCATTAATTTTTTATACTTCTCCTGTAGAATTTCCTTTTGCGATTTTTTTTTGAACAATCCGAACATACCTTTTATTTTCTTCCCTGCCTTTGATTACAATGCCCTGAGGGAAGGTAAACTTACAAAATGTTTAATCATAAAAACTATTTGATAAACAGAATAACAATTTTTTAACTACTTTAAACGGGCCGTTCGTTCGAACTTATTTTAGAGACAAAAAACCCTTACCGGTCGGGCAAGGGTTTTAACAATCATTGATCCCGCTTTGCTTAGTAACGGTAATATTCTGGTTTAAAGGGACCTTCGGCCGTAACACCGATATATTCCGCCTGATCCTTTCGTAATTCGGTAAGTTCGGCCCCTAAACGCGCCAAATGTAATCTGGCCACTTTTTCATCTAGGTATTTGGGTAGCATGTAGACGTCATTCTTATAGCTGTGGCTGTTCTTCCAAAGTTCGATCTGGGCCAAAGTTTGGTTCGTGAACGAATTGCTCATAACGAAACTGGGGTGACCTGTAGCACAACCCAGGTTTACCAGTCTTCCCTCTGCAAGAATGATAATGTCCTTTCCATCAATAGTGTATTTATCTACCTGTGGTTTTATTTCGTCTTTCGTACTGCCGTAATTCGCGTTCAACCACGCCATATCGATTTCGTTGTCAAAATGCCCGATGTTACAAACAATGACCTTATCTTTCATGGCCTTGAAATGTTGTGATTGAACAATATCCTTGTTTCCTGTGGTGGTAATTACGATATCTGCCTTGCCCAATACATTTTCCAATTTTTTAACCTCGAAACCGTCCATACATGCCTGTAATGCGCAAATAGGGTCTATTTCTGTTACGGTCACTATGGATCCGGCACCCCTGAAGGACGCCGCGGTACCTTTACCTACATCGCCATAACCACACACTACAACCTGCTTGCCTGCAAGCATGGTATCCGTAGCTCTTCGTATAGCGTCTACCGCACTTTCACGACAACCGTATTTATTATCGAATTTAGATTTTGTAACCGAATCGTTCACATTGATCGCGGGCATGGGTAGGGTACCGTTCTTAACCCGTTCGTACAACCTGTGCACACCCGTTGTAGTTTCTTCCGATAGCCCTTTAATGGCACCCGCCAGTTCTGGAAAACGGTCTAAGACCATATTGGTCAGATCTCCACCATCGTCTAATATCATGTTCAGGGGATGTCTTTCCTTACCGAAGAACAAGGTCTGTTCAATACACCAATCGAATTCCTCTTCATTCATACCCTTCCAAGCATAGACAGCAATGCCTGCGGCCGCTATCGCCGCCGCCGCATGGTCTTGGGTTGAAAAGATATTACAAGAGCTCCAGGTTACGTCAGCTCCGAGCGCCACCAAGGTTTCGATCAACACCGCGGTCTGAATGGTCATGTGAAGACATCCTGCGATGCGGGCCCCCTTTAAAGGCTGCTCCTTGCCATATTCTTCACGAAGCGCCATTAGTCCGGGCATTTCGGCTTCTGCCAAGTTGATTTCTTTTCTTCCCCAGTCCGCAAGGGAAATATCTTTTACTTTAAAAGGTACGTAAGGAACAGTTTCGGTGCTCATATTCTTTTTTATATTTACTTTCGTTATTCCAGTAAAAACTGGTCTTTTTGCGGTGGCAAAGGTATAAAACTATAGCGGAATAAGATGCCCCTTTACAATACATTAACGGTTGACAGTGCTACCAAGGTATATATCTGGAAGATTACCGAAGCCGAAGCTGACCTGGCCAAAGAGGTTGTTTTGACCCAAAATTGCCAAAACCGGTTGGTGGGGATGAAATCTGAAATGCATCGGCGGGGGTTTTTAAGTATTCGTCATCTGATGGCTTTGGCAGGCTATGTTGATGCCGATCTTTTTTATGACGAAACGGGAAAACCACATTTGAATGATGGCAACAGAATTTCCATAACCCATTCCAACCACTTTACCGGAATTATCATAAGTTCAGCTAAGGAGGTAGGTATTGATATAGAAATGCAGCGTGATAAGATCTTGCGGATCGCCCATAAGTTCACCCCAATAGAAGAGTACAGCACCATTGCCAATACCGAAGCTTTGGTTAGAAAGTTGACGATCGTCTGGGGATGTAAGGAGTCACTATATAAGATATACGCCGAACCCGGTCTAAGCTTTCTGCACCATATCAACATAGCCGATTTTTCATTGACCGATATGCGAACTACAGGAGAAATTCTTTATAAGGGCAAGTCTACCTCCTACGAAATCAAGTTTATGGAATTTGACGGATTTACCGGGGTTTATGCCCTTAAACAATGAAAATTCCTGATTGTTGATTCGTTTTTTATGTAATTGTTTGCTCATAAATTTAACCAAACCCAAAATCTAACTATGAAGATCTCGGTAGAACTTACATTTTCACCATTACAAGATGACTTTGAAATACATATTATCAACTTTATCAAAAAACTAAGGGCATCAGGGCTGACTATTTTAGAAAATCCGTTAAGCACTCAAGTCTATGGCGATTTCGATCTTGTGATGGCCGCCCTTAAACCAGAAATAAAAACCGCTTTTGAACTTATGGACAAGGGACTTCTTTTCATGAAAATTGTCAAATCTGACCGAAGCGACTATGAGCCAAGTTTTTGATTTTTTCTTAGATGCCTATCGGGGAAAGGAAACCTATACAATAGTTCTTGAGGCCATAGTTTTGGTCACGGGTATTTTGAGCGTTTGGTATGCG
The DNA here is from genome assembly GCA_050330515.1 of Flavobacteriaceae bacterium. Lineage (GTDB taxonomy): Bacteria > Bacteroidota > Bacteroidia > Flavobacteriales > Flavobacteriaceae > Maribacter_C. The sequence goes on from JBHJNU010000128.1 coordinate 8,132, forward strand.
AAAAAGGAAAATATCTTGGTCTACCCAACCGGACTTATCGCAACCATCATCACGGTGTACCTATTTTTTCGGGATGGCCTGTTGGGAGATATGATGATGAATTTCTATTGGTCGGCGATGAGCATTTTTGGGTGGTGGAACTGGTCAAGGAAAAAAGATGACAAAAAAATAGTGCATATCTCTAGAACCACGCTCAAAGAGAAAAAGATAGGTGTTGCCCTTTTCGTGCTGACCATGATCATAAATTATAGTGTTTATAGGGCATTTGACTACAAAATAGAGGCTTCGAACTATATCGATATACTCACATCGGGAATTTTTTTTACCGCTATGTGGTACATGGCATTGAAAAAATTGGAGAACTGGACACTTTGGATCATCGCCGATGTAATTACGATACCTTTATATGCCGCGCGCGGCTGGGGCATGCTTTCATTCCAATATCTTATATTTACCATCCTTGCGGTGCAAGCATATCTTTTATGGAAGAAAAATTTAAACAAAAACCCTCAGACCTTGTTAAAGTAGTATTGTTCGGCCCAGAATCTACGGGCAAGACAACCTTATCTGAGCAGCTGGCGCGGCATTATAACACCGTCTGGGTGCCCGAATATGCCCGTGAGTACCTTCAGAACAAATGGAACAATGAGCGTAAAACCTGCGAGCCGCATGATCTTTTACCCATCGCCGCGGGTCAAATGATGCTGGAAAACCGATTGACCGAAAAAGCCTCAAAAATTCTCATCTGCGATACGGATCTATTAGAAACCAAAGTTTATTCCGAAGCCTATTATATTGGGCATTGTGATCCCGTTTTAGAGAAGTACGCCCTTGAGAACGCATACCATCTTTATTTGCTGACCGATATCGATATTCCTTGGGAGGAAGACGACCTTAGGGATAAACCGAATGAACGTGAACAGATGTTCAACTATTTCAAGGATACTTTGATAAAGCACAAGCGCAATTTTATAACTTTGAGCGGAAGCAAAAGAAAACGCCTTACAACTGCTGTCGAACACATCGATAAACTACTGAATCATGAAGTTACTCTCTGAAAAAGACCTAAAACAACTTACCAAAAAAGGGGTACCACAAGAAAAGGTATTGGACCAAATAGAAACCTTTAAAGAAGGCATTCCGTTCGTAGATTTGGAAAAAGCCGCCGTGGTAGGTGATGGAATCTCAAAATTCCCGCCTTCCGAGGAGGAAGAGCTCATAAGCCGATTTGATGCTGCCAAAAATAGGTTGTCATTATTGAAGTTCGTACCCGCTTCGGGCGCAGCTTCTCGTATGTTTAAGGCTTTGTTCAATTTTCTGGACGCCTATGATGTATCTAAAGAGTCTCTCGAAGATTATATTCGGCGAACAGGCGATAAAGAAATCGAGCAGTTTTCAAAAAGATTAAAAGACCTTCCCTTCTATGATCTGGTAGCATCAAGAATATCGGGTAAGTCAACATCAGGTGGTGAACATGTTTATATGTTTATACATGAATTATTGTCTGAGAATGCCTTGAACTACGGGTTCTATCCTAAGGGCTTGTTACCTTTTCATAATTACGGCGAGCACACCGCCACACCGTTTGAAGAGCATTTGATCGAAGCGGCAAATTACGCATCAGATGGAAACCAGGCGAAATTGCATTTCACGATTTCAGAACAGCATGGCGAAATGTTCAAAAAAGAGTTCGATACGGTTAAGTCAAGGGTCACCGCAAGTACCCAAACCACATTTAACGTTGCTTATTCCTTTCAAAAAGCCTCTACCGATACCGTTGCCGTTGATATGGCCAATACTCCTTTTCGCAATTCGGATGGTTCGCTTCTGTTCCGCCCCGGGGGGCATGGGGCACTTATTGAAAACCTGAACGAACAAGATGCGGATATTATTTTTATCAAGAACATTGATAATGTAGTTGTACCCGCCCAGGCCGATGAGGTTACCAAAAGCAAAAAACTCTTGGCCGGTGTTTTGTTGAATGTTCAAGAAAGGGCCTTTGGGTATGCCAAACTTTTGGATGAAGGTGAAGCAGCGCAATCGAAATTAGCTGAAATCGAACAATTTCTCAAAGAAGAACTGAACGCTAGGTTCTCGGCTGATTTCGCCACTGCAACAACCGAAGAAAAACAGAGCATCATGAAAACCATTTTGAACCGGCCTATAAGAATTTGTGGTATGGTGAAAAATGAGGGCGAACCCGGTGGAGGACCTTTTTGGATCAAGGATGTTAACGGTACTGCCTCTCTTCAGATTATTGAATCGGCCCAGATCGATGCATCTGATCCTGTTCAAATGAATATTCTGAAAAATTCCACCCATTTTAATCCCGTAGACTTGGTTTGTGGGGTGCGAAATTACAAAGGGCAAAAGTACGACCTGTCAAATTTCGTTGACCATAAGCAAGGTTTTATCACAGAAAAGACACAAGAGGGAAGAAAGTTGAAGGCATTGGAGCTACCCGGACTTTGGAACGGCGCAATGGCTTTTTGGAACACCATTTTTGTAGAGGTGTCGTCTCCGACCTTTAACCCAGTGAAGACGGTAAACGACCTTTTAAAGCCCTCACATCAGGTAAAAAAGTAAATACAGGTTTTCTTCTGTATACGTGTTGAAGTAAAAAAGAAAAAGTGTATAAATTGTACACAGTTTTTTCTTTTTTACCCACTGCTATACATTCGGAAATTTAGCACCTGAAGTACTAAATACTTGACAATCAATACTATAAATCTAATTTCTATACTAATTTCTGAATGGCATCATTTTTCCTTGGTTCTAATTGATAAACAAAACAAATAGAATCTAATTTTTTAAAACACGTAAAATGAAAAAAGTATTTTTTATCGCAGTATTATCTTTAGGAACAATGACTGCATTTGCACAAGAGGAAGAAGTAGCTGTTGAGGCAGTAGTAACTGAAATGGTAGCGGAAGAAACTTCTGCTGAGACTGTTGCAACCGAAATGGTTGAAGCCCAAGATGGTTTCACCGAGGTAGCGATCGAAGAATTGCCAGAAGCTATCACTGTAGCTTTAGAAACTGCTCACCCAGGGGCTACTATCGCTAAAGCTTATGTTAACGAAGCAGCGCAGTACAAGTTGGAAGTTTCAAAAGAAGATGGTACCACAGCTGAGTTGTATGCTGACGCTGAAGGTAACTGGATTGAAATGTAATATTTTCTCCAAGGTAATATGTTGAGTTAGTTTGATCTAAAAAGCCCTGCATTGCGGGGCTTTTTCTTTTGGTATTGATTACCCAAAAGAATACCATAGTAGCCCTAATGAAAGGCAACTTGTAGTTAGGCAATATGCTTTGCGTTGAGATCCGGTAATCCTTTTCTGAATGGGTTTTTAAGGGTAACACAGCAATTTTGCAAATAGAGTTTATAGGGTGCTCCCTGTTTACTTTTTACACGTTTGAAGACCATGCTACCCAATTTTACACACCGCTTAAAGTCAATTATTTTTTTAAACAAATGATATTCAGTAGTTTATATATTTCATAAAAATTGGTATCATATTTTCTATATAGTCTTTGAGTTTAATTAAGAACGTAAATATAAAATCATGAAAAAATTATTTTTTGTAGCGGCATTGGCTTTCGGAAGTGTATCGGTTTTCGCTCAAGACGCGGAGACAACAGTGGAAGCGGTAGCAACTGAGGTTGTTGTGGCCCAAGACGATTTCACTGAGGTTGCGGTAGAAGAATTGCCAGAAGCGGTTTCAGCTGCGGTAGCCAAAAATTATCCTACAGCTACTATCAATAAGGCATATACCAATGAAGCGAATCAGTTTAAATTGGAAGTGTCTTTAGAAGATGGTACTGCCGGAACGTTGTATGCTGACGCCGAAGGTAACTGGATAGAGATTTAAGAGTAAACTTGAGTTATTTGTTTTGTATCAAGTTGGTTTGGTCGGTTAGGGAATGTACTTGTACATTCCCTTTCTTTTTAACATTGACTAACAAGTAAAGACAAACCCCAAATAGTACCGTTATAAGCGCCTGTTCATGGCGGATCGAACCCCACCAAAAAGTGGGGTTTTTTTGTATGGCATCGGGCTTCCGATACTTGTTGTTTTCGCGCACATTTTCTATTTATTGACTGAATATCTTTTAGTAATGGTGCTTTAGGGGTATTCTTGAAATTTAGAGGTACATAGTACCATGCTTGTCATTTAAGATAATTTTAATCAAGAATCAGCTTTCAAGACCTACTTTTACGTATGTACACCAAATGACTCAGTTTTTATGCCTAAAATCTTGATCATAGAGGATGATGCGGCATTTTGTCAAATGTTGCAACAATTCTTGACCAAACGAGGGTACGAAGTAGAAATCAGCTTTAGTGCGCCCGAAGCAAAATCAAAATTCGAGCAAACGAAATTTGATTTGGTGCTTACCGATTTGCGCCTACCCGACTATGACGGTATTCGATTATTGGCCGATATCAAAAAAGTGAACCCAAAAACCCAGGTTATACTGATGACCGGTTATGCAGAGGTTGGCACGGCCGTTGACGCAATGAAGAAAGGGGCTTTTGATTATATCTCCAAACCATTTACACCTGATGAGATTGTACTGTTGCTTGAAAGCGCGTTGAATACGCTCTCAACTAATGCAACGACTTCCTTAAAAGACCAGTCGTTATCAGAGGTATCCGGTAGCAGCGTTACGGAAGCAACCTCAGTGGTAAAAGGCCTCAGTTTGGCATCAAAAAAATTGGAAGAATACGTAAAACTTGTCGCCCCTACCGATATGTCGGTGCTCATTACAGGAGAAAGCGGTACGGGAAAAGAGGTCACGGCAAAGGCCATTCATGACAACAGTCTGAGAAAAGATTCTAATTTTATCGCGGTTGATTGTGGGGCGATACCTAAGGAATTGGCTACCAGTGAATTTTTTGGTCATATCAAAGGAAGTTTTACGGGTGCCGTAGAAGATAAGATTGGAAATTTTGAGGCGGCCAACGGCGGCACCTTGTTTTTAGATGAAGTAGGAAATCTCTCGTACGAGAATCAGGTACAATTGCTTCGGGCACTACAGGAACGAAGGATAAAAAGGGTCGGTAGTACCCAAGAAATCGAAATTGACCTGCGCATCATAACCGCAACGAACGAAGATTTGGTCCAGGCGGTCGAAAGGGGTACTTTTCGGGAAGACCTGTTTCATAGGCTGAACGAGTTTTCCATTCAAATTCCGTCTTTGGAAGAGCGTTTTGAAGACCTTGTACTATTCGCAGACAATTTTCTTTCAAAGGCGAACAAGAACCTTAATAAAAATGTTCACGGTTTCTCGAGCGAGGTTTGGGATGCTTTTCGGCAATACCACTGGCCCGGAAATTTAAGGGAACTTCAGAACGTCATAAAAAGGGCCGTTTTGTTAACGACAACCGATGAGGTGCAGCTTGAGGCATTACCAAAAGAGGTTTTAAAACCCAATGTTAAGGCCACCTTACCTGAAAATTTCTCCAAAGCTGACTTCGAGAAAGACCAAATCATAAAAGCTTTGAAAAGAACCAATTTCAATAAGTCGAAGGCTGCCAAATTGTTACAGGTGACCCGAAAGACACTTTACAATAAGATCAACCACTATAACTTGGACTTGTAGCTAACCTGGTCTCTAGCGCGCCAACCAGGGCCGATACGTGGTGCTGAAGTTTTTCAAAAAGATTTCTTAAAGAGGTTGGGTTTAAATGATCGCTTTTCGCGAGCTCCAAAATTTCCAAAATAGGTACGGCACCGATTGCTTTCAGTTGCCTGAACATGGGCAGCATGCGATGTGCGACTTGGTTGACCTGCAAAAAATCAATTGTTCTGACACCTTCCTCCAATAAGTGCATATTCGTTTTTGTATCCCTTAAAAAGGTCTGTAATACATCAAAAATGGCATCTTCATTAGTGCCGAGAAACGAATGGATAATGTTGAGACTGTAAATATCCGGTTCATGGTTTATAGCTTTAATGGGTTTCTCTTCCCCGACCTGCAATGTTTCGAAGCCCAGAAGTTTTAGAACAGCGATTAGCTCACCTTTTGAGAAGGGCTTTTGTAGTACCTGGGCAAAACCGATCGAGGTATACGCTTCAGGGCCTAGATCCCGCCGGCCTGTCATGGCAAGTATAGGTTGTTTTTTATAATGTATGTACGCTCCTGATTGTAGCTTGTTCAAAACTTCGAAACCCGTAATCTGTGGCATTTGTATATCGGTAAGAACAAGGTCATAATCTAGGTGCGAATCCTTTTCCACTTGCAGAAAGTTCGAATAGGTATGCGCTACAATGCCAAGACTTTCGGTCAATTCTCTCAACATCTGAAGTAATGCCGTATCATCATCGATAATCAGAAGACGTATTTTTTTGATCATGTAAGGAGCATCCTTGACGTGTTCCTTAATGATCCGATCGCTCAAGGTCAAAGGAAGATGTAGCATAAATGTACTACCATGGCCAACCTTACTTTCCAATGAAAGGGACCCCTTAAGTAGGTCAACCAATTTTTTCGAGATGGTAAGCCCTAGGCCATAGCCGCCATACTTTCTCTCCGTCGTGGCATCCGCCTGGGTAAACTCTTTGAAGATAAGCTGTTGTTTCTCTTTGGCGATGCCTATTCCTGTATCCGCTATTTCGATCTGTAGGTGCAGTGATTTGCCTTTGCCCGTTCTGCCTTTCGCCTTAATTGTTATCGCCCCTTCCTCTGTAAATTTAAAGGCATTGCCAATGAGGTTGCTGAGTACCTGACGAATTCTAAAGGGGTCGCCCAGAACTGTTTTTTTAAGTTCGGAACCGATTTCTAAATGCAGTTTTAGGTTTTTGTAACGGTATAAGGTCTCAATGTTCTCGGCTGTTTCCTGAATCAGATGGGCGGCTATAAAAGGGACGTTTTCAATGTGTAGTTTACCCGCATCAAGTTTCGAGAAGTCTAAGAGGTCATTGACCAGGTTACCCACGTAGCCAGAAGCCGATTTCATATTTTTTAGATAACCCATTTGTTTCTCTGTCAAATCGGTGCTCTCCAAAAGTTCTGCATATCCCGTAATCGTGCTCAGGGGGGTTCTAAGATCATGGCTAACGGTCGAGATCAACTGCTCTCTACTTTTCAAAAGCGATTCGGAGTATTTCTTTTCTTTTTCAAGTTTCTGCCGGTAGGTCTGTATTTTCCAGAAATCCCTATTGATCAAAAAAGCGAAGAGTGCGACGATCAAAAAACCAAGAAGGGCGGTGGCTCCGGCAAGACGAATACTGCGTTTCAGGGCGGCCTGCTTCTTCATACCGTCGTTATGGTAACTCAACAATACTTCTTGCTCAAAAGCTGACATGATGGTGCGTAACTGCTCCGAGAGCCCTAGGTCGGTTCGGTTGATCTGTGATTCTTTTAGCCTTAATGAGCGCTGAGCCTTGTCATTGGCCACTTTTGCCTCTGCCAAAATTGATTTTGAGGCATTGATGATGGAATCAATTTCCTCTACCGTAGGTGCCGATGCAGCTTCTGCCGGAATGTTCGCGTTGAGATAGGCCACCCATTTTTCCAATACCTGCCGTTGATAGGGCGTTAATTTTTCAGGATGTTTCTCAAAATTTTCAATGGTCAACTTTCCGTGTGAGTCTTCCATTTTCCTGAACTCATCAAGCGCTTTGTCAAGCGGGCTGTTCGGGTCATTGTTTACTTTAAGATTGATGAGGTCTTCGCTATTGGCAAGCTTATGCCGCAGGAGCCTTTGAACACTGTCAAGTAGTTCTTTTTGGTGGTCGCTCTCGGTCAATTGTTTTAGAAGGGCTATTTCTAAAAATACCGAATCGATTTTTTGTGCATACGCATTGAAATTTTTTTTTGTCTTGGTCTGTAGTGCCAATTTAGAAATACTTTCAGCTTCGTATAATTGGGTCAGAAAAGAACTGGTTTTCAGTAGTTTATTCTCATTGCCCATGGCGGTTTCTGAAGAGGTGTACGTACGTATTTCCGTGTACATAAAGTAACCCGATATCGCCCCGAGAATTGCTAGAACCAAATAGCTAAAAATGATTTTTAAGGTAAACCTGTTCTTTGACTCGTTTATCATTGCTAAGGGTAAGTTACTGAAATACAATAGATACGTGTTCTGTACCAATTTTGGCTCCCGTAAAAAGTTAATTATTTGTTGTTTTTTTTAGGATAAATCAGCGTCTTGAACGTACCTTTGCCCTATCTCAAAGGGGTGCTAAATCTGAAAGCTAGTATCAGGCTTGTTCTGAAACCGGTTAAGGAGGCGGCTGAGATTATACCCAATGAACCTGGGCAGGTAATGCTGCCAAGGGACGTTCTAGATCAAAAGGTCTTTTGTGCCGGCTGATATAGGCGCGAGACGGTCCGCAGACTTTGTTTGTTCAGCGATGCGACCATCTTCATTGAATAACCGGTGTTATTGTAGCACCAAAACCAATTAGTAAGGTAAGAATAATAGCCCCTTTTATTCGTAAAAATATTTTACGGATGAAACTACTATTTTCACTTTTTACCTTCACGACTGCCGTTTTAATGGGCAGTACAATGCGACGAATAAAAAACAACAGAAGACATCGCTTTAAACCTATTTTCACCATCTTGGCCGTTTTTGGCCTGGCAATGGGCCTGTCGGCTCAAGAGATGTTTAAAGTATCTGGCATTGTTAAGGACGAGCTTGGTAATCCTTTGGCAGGTGCCAATATCAATATAAAAGGATATGAGAATATTTCTCCTACCAATTTTGATGGATTTTATGAAATAAGTGTAGATGCCGGGGAGCGGACATTGGTTTTTTCTTATATCGGAAAAAGTGTAGAATCACGAACAGTTGTGGTTTCTCAAAGTTTGACCTTGGACATACAGCTTTTTTCTAATAAAAATGTCGAAATATTGGACGAAGTCTTCGTTTCGGCCATTCGGGTAAACAATGAATCTCCCGTTACCTATTCCAATCTGAAAAAAGAGGATATCGCACCTCGAAACCTGGGGCAGGATATTCCGGTCTTGATGAATTTCTTGCCCTCTGTAGTCACGACTTCCGATGCCGGAGCAGGTATTGGGTACACGGGAATTCGAGTTCGTGGTAGCGACGCAACAAGGGTCAATGTCACGATTAACGGCATACCGTACAACGATGCAGAATCACAAGGTACTTTTTGGGTCAACATGCCTGATTTTGCCTCTTCTACCGAGAGTTTGCAACTTCAACGAGGTGTTGGTACATCTACCAATGGGGCAGGTGCTTTTGGCGCAAGTCTGAATCTTTTGACCGATGGTTTCTCCGAAGAGGCTTATGGCCAGATCTCGTCCTCTTTTGGAAGTTTCAATACCCTAAGAAATAACATCAAATTCAGTACTGGTCTGCTCAATGATCATGTAGAGATTTCAGGCAGACTATCAAGAATCACTTCAGATGGGTATATCGATAGGGCATCTTCAGAATTGGATTCGTATTTCTTGCAAGGGGCATATAAAGATGATAACACGTTGATAAAGGCCCTTTTGTTTGGTGGTCATGAGATTACTTACCAGGCTTGGTTCGGCATAGATGTAGCAACTTTAGAAAGTGACCGTACCTTCAATCCGGCAGGAATATATACAGATGAAAACGGGAATACCCAATTCTATGATAAAGAAGAGGATAATTACAAACAGGATCATGCCCAACTCTTGTGGAACGAACAATTGAATGAAAAATGGAGCACCAATATTGCGCTGCA
>JBHJNU010000129.1:0-10424 GCA_050330515.1 Flavobacteriaceae bacterium
GATTTGATATGCTCTACCAAAGCGGGAACTTTTTTTGTGGTACTTGAAAAGGTATAGCCCGTGCTTGGTTTCGCCCAGCCGCCCGCTGTGCCTATATAACGTATATTCGCCGTGTGATGCTCCTTAAAATCATAACAGGTCATGGGTATGCTGCCCTGCTCTTGATCAATAACTTCATAGTTCTTCACTTTTAAATTATGCTGTAGATAGTCTACGATGGCATCTTCATATTCCTTTTTGGGAAGCAATTTTTCGGAGAATAAGGTGTACTCGACCAAGGCTTCGGTTTTTGAGAAGGGCAAGACGTACATAAACCGCGTATTTCCCCTCTGTGGTATGGAAAAATCCATAAAGGTGGCGGTTTCTTCATCGAAAGCAGGGGCATCGGTCTTAACGAACCAACCTATAAAATGCTGCTGCAAAACAGGATATTTGTGCTGGCCAGTGGCCATTCGATAGTCGAAAATACTATTGAAGACCTGTTTGGCTTGATACACTTGGCTATCGGTATATACTACTACATGGCCTCCTAGGTCTTTGGAGTTCTGTACGGATTCATTTTTAAATGTTACGTTCGGATAGTTTGGGATACGGTTTAGATGTGCGTTATAAAAATCGATTGCCCGTAACATTTTGTAGGAGTACGGTGCGATGTCAATTGTTTTTGCGAATCGTTGACCGGCAAAATAGATCTGTGGCCAAGTTTTGTGTACGATGCTATCGAACTGTCCCTCACCCTTTTGCCAAAAACACCAGGTTCGATCGTTCGATTGTTTGGTGTCCTTATCCAAAAGCAATATCGTTTTGTCCTTGAAAAAAGCATCTTTTCCCATGGCATCGGCGAGCATCAGCCCTGCGGCGCCTGCTCCGATAATAATGTAGTCGTATCCGGTCACCTTTCAAAAGTACGAATTCGCACCAAGTGGTATGTTCTATCAGGACTAAAAATGGCGGATATTCAGTTCACCTTGTAGCGCAATCCGAAAAAAGTGCGAATACCCTGATTGGTACCGTAAACGTAAGAAGGGTCAAAAGTCAACCCAAAAGGGTTGTCGGCCGTGGCCAAGGCATTGCCATTGGCGTCAAAGACAACGTTGCGGTCAAAGGGATCCTCGGCACGCGCTATGATGAACGGATTACCTCTATTCGCCGTCCAGTTCAGAAGATTTTTTACCCCTCCATAAATTTCAAGATCTTTGAAGCCTTTAAAGGTAAATTGGATATTCTGAATACTCCATAATGGTGAGAACTCGCTGCGTGGATCATTCTCGCCCAATGTGGGCAGTCGCATAGGGCCATATAGGTTTCCGGTATAGTCCACACTCAGTCCAATACCTTTGAAATCGTAGCTGACGTTCCAAGTTCCGCTATACCTTTCCGTTAGTATCTGTAGCGTTGAAAGCCCATTTTCGGTTTGTCGCACGTCTTGAAAAGTAGCTCCCAGCAAGAACTTTAGTCCTGATGTAAAAACTAGGTCAATATTGGTACTTAGCCCTTTCGAAACCGATTTTCCGTTCAAATTGTCATAGATGATCTGGTTGGGGTTGGTGTCATAATCTGGTAGGATAGCATTGCTGAAATGGGTATAAAAAAGAGCGGTGTCCCAGCTAACAAAGAAGCCCTTATCGGAATATATTTTTTTCAGGTAGTTCAGGTTTACGTTGAATGAACGCTCGGGCTTTAGGGCTTCCGTTACAATGACGTCGCGAGCCCCTGTAAGTGCGGCATGGTCTTCTGTAAACAGGTTGACCACCCTGAAGCCTGTACCGGCGTTCAGTCTGATCATGTTATTGTCGGTCACCTTAAAGCGGTAAGCGGTTCTTGGCGTGAAAATAGACCCATGCCGTTGATCATAATCATAGCGCACACCAAGAAGCAAGGAATGTTTTTTCGCCAGGCCTATTTCATCTTGTACGAATAAACTAGGAAGTACAATTTCATCGGCCGTAGCCGTCGCCGGGGTGTCGTCATTGTAGTAATTGTAACGCAGTGCACTACCGACCAAAAGGTCATGGCGGCCTAGTTTTTTGTCCCAGGTCAATTGGGTAAACCCGATGCGTTGATCTGCTAAATAGGGCGTATCGCCGTACACCGAATTTTGGTTGTGGTCATTATAGGAAAAGGAGAGCAGTATTTTTTCGGACATAGGAAGTTGGTATTTGCCCAGAACTTCCCATCTTCGGGTGTAGATGCTTTCGCCGTACACTTCGTTGCCCCCTCTAAATTCGGGAGTCCATTGTAGTTCTCCGCCCCAACGGTCTTCGTAAAAAAATCGTGCTGCTAGTGAGAATATCCGATCGTTCTTCCTTTGAAAATTCCATTTTTGAAAAACCGATATCCGATGTTGTAGCGTCAGGTCGGTAAAATTATCACCGTTGTTATCGACGGGTTCGTCATAATTGAAGTAATTGACCCCTAGCAAAATATCGGTCTTTGCGCCGATATCGATTTTTGCGCCGAGATCAAGGTTGTACTCGCCCCATCCGGTCGCGAAGGCATCTGCAAAAAAGACAGGTGCGTCAAGCGCATTTTTGGTGATGACGTTGATTAGGCCCCCAACGGCCTCACTTCCGTAAAGGCTCGAGGCCGGACCTTTCACTATCTCGATCTGTTCGATAAGGGAATTTGGAATTCCCGAAAGGCCATACACGGTGCCCAGTCCGCTTACGATCGGCATTCCGTCGATAAGCACCAGGGTATAGGGCCCCTCAAGGCCGTTAATATGAATATCACCGGTATTACAAACATTACAGTTCATTTGTGGCCGTACCCCGTTGACATTTTGTAGCGCCTCGAATATATTGGCTGTTGGGTTCTTCTTCAAGAAAGTAGGACTGTAGACTTCCACCGGAACGGCACTCTCGGATCGTCTAACCGCTTTCAAGGTACCCGTAACAACGGTTTCGTTCAATTGCTCGGAAGTCGACATCAATTCAATTTCAAGTATTTTTTCTTCAGAGGTATCAAACGTAATTTTTTCAGAATAGGGTAGGTAGCCTATCAAGGAAATTGTTAGAACATAGGTTCCCTGCTTGATATTGTCGATCAGATATAGGCCTTGCTCATCGCTTGAAGTGCCCCTTGTAGTGCCTTTTAAATAGATATTCGCATTGGGTAGGGGGTTCCCCCCTTCTGAAATAGTGCCTTTCAGAACAGCATTTTGGGCCTTAACGGTTAAGTTAAAGAACAAGAACAAGATTATGGCACGATAAAATTTTAAATCCATGAAAAATAATATTGTTATAGCAAAAAAATAAAATTAGACAAATCTAAAAATTTGTTTTTAGATATAAAAATGTAAATTTGTATTAATAGAAATAGTATGACACTCTCAGAGGAAGATTACGTTAAGGCCATTTATCATTTAGGTAAGAGCGGTATGAAACCTGTTTCGACCAACGCGATAGCTGAACAGATGGATACCAAGCCCTCTTCGGTAACCGATATGATCCGTAAATTAGCTGACAAGGGCCTTATTCACTATAAAAAGTACATGGGAGTCTCCTTGACCGAAATAGGAACGAAAACGGCCTTGGCCTTGGTGCGAAAGCATCGCCTGTGGGAAGTTTTTTTGGTAGATAAACTTGATTTTTCTTGGGATGAGGTACACGATGTCGCCGAACAATTGGAGCATATAAAGAGCGACAAACTCATAGACCAGTTAGACAAGCACCTCGGTTTTCCGGAAGTTGATCCCCATGGAGACCCAATACCATCGAAGTACGGCGAATTTAAGAAATCGGTCAAGAAACTAATGAACGAGATTCCAGTGGGTACATCGGGCGTGTGTGTTGGTGTAAAGGATTCCTCCCCGCCTTTTCTCAAATTTCTCGATAAAAATAAGATTGCCCTGGGCGACACGATCCAAGTGCTCGAAAAGGAAGAATTTGATGGCTCGCTACGCATCAAGGTAAGGGGCAACGAAATTCGTATTTCCAATCAAATAGGGTCGAACCTGTATCTAAAAATAACGGAATAATATGCAACAAGTAATTGATTATTTCGAATCTATCAATCCCATTTTGGCTGCATTTTATGCAACCCTCTTCACATGGGGCCTTACTGCGGCCGGTGCAGGATTGGTTTTTTTGTTCAAAACCCCCAATCGAGCCGTAATGGACGGTATGCTTGGTTTTACGGGCGGGGTAATGGTCGCGGCAAGTTTCTGGAGCCTATTGGCGCCGGGGATAGCCTTAAGTCCCGGCGAAGGTTTTATAAAGGTGATTCCGGCTGCAGTGGGGTTCTTAATGGGCGCACTTTTTCTTTTCGGGTTAGATAAGGTGTTGCCCCACCTGCATATCAATTTTAAGGAGAATCAGGCGGAGGGTGTTAAAACCCCTTGGCACAAAACCACGCTTTTGACCTTGGCCATCACCCTACATAACATTCCGGAAGGTTTGGCGGTAGGCGTTCTATTCGGCGGAGTGGCGGCCGGTTTTGAGGGGGCTTCCATTGGCGGGGCCGTAGCCCTTGCTTTGGGTATCGGGTTGCAGAATTTTCCGGAAGGTTTTGCAGTGGCCATGCCCTTACGTAGACAGGGTCTTACTAGAACAAAGAGCTTTTTGTACGGTCAAGCGTCTGCCTTGGTAGAGCCGATCGCTGCCGTGATCGGGGCCTGGGCCGTGATTACCTTCCAACCCATTTTGCCGTACGCCCTTTCTTTTGCCGCCGGGGCGATGATCTTTGTTGTGGTGGAGGAGGTAATACCCGAAACCCAACAAGACAAGCACAGTGATGTGGCCGTGATGGGCTTTATCGGCGGTTTTATCGTAATGATGTCCCTTGATGTAGGGTTGGGGTGATAGCGCTTAACTTCTTATGATGAACGGCTCTATTCTCCCAACATGTTAAAGGCCCCTTTTATCAAAAAGCGATCCGAGGGTTTAAATTGCGCCGTATTTTCAAGCATGGTCAGGCCATTGTTGGTACTTCCTATCTTTACCGTGACTTGTTCAAATTGGTATGAACCATCTGAATCATTTCTTAGTAAAAGAACGTAGTTGACACCTTCGACCCCTACAATTGCGGTTTCGGGCAGCGATAGGCCCTGTATTGCTTCCGTTTCAATTGCGGCATTTACGAACATCCCCGTCAGAAAATTGTTGTTCGCTTCATTCTGAAGATGCCCATGTACTTTGATCGTTCTGTTTTCTTCGATAGCGGTGCCTATCAAATACACTTCGGCCTTAAAAACTTCCGATGAGGCCTCAGGAATGGTGAAGCGTATAGGCTGCCCTTTTTTAAGCTGCATCACATCCTTTTCAAAAACCGAAAGTTCTAAATGTATATGGTCATTATCGATAATTTCTAGAATAGGGGTGGCGGGTGAAACGTAGGTTCCTTTAGTTACGTTTATTTTGGTAATGCTTCCGCTTATTGGCGCAAAGATAGTCGCAATGCTACTAATCGTGCCTTTTTCTACTTCCGATGTGGAAATATGGAGCATTTGTAACTGTTTTTTAAGTCCGTTGCAACGGGCGTTGGCCGTTTTGTATTCGCTTTCGGCTTTTAGGAAGCTCTTCTGAGAGGTTATCTTCTCGTCCATCAGGGTTTTCTGGCGTTCAAACTCTGATTGCAGGTAGGCGAGTTGTTGTTTGACCTCCATATACTCTTGCTGTAGGGTCACGAATTCTGGGTTTTCAATGGTAACCAAGAGTTGGCCCTTTTTGACCACATTACCAATCAGTAAGGGCGTTGTTTTGATATAGCCGCCCATGGTCGCGTTTACCACTGCCCTGTTTTGGGGTGGAACATCTATCATTCCGTTGGCCTGTACCGTTATGGGAAACTGTGCTTCCTGTAAACTTCCCAGGGCCATTCCGGCATTTTTAAATTGTTCATGCGTCACCTGAACCAATGCGTTCGAGAAAGCCGTATCCGAAACCATGGTCTCCTCTGCTTTTTTTGTGGAATTGCCACAATTTGATAGTCCGAAGGTTAACATGGTAGTGAATACTATATATAAAGTGCGTTGCATAACGAAGGTTTTAAAGAGTTAAATAATTGATATTGATGACGGTTTGATTGTAAAGATTCAGGTTGTCTAAATAACTGAGTTTTATCTCATAGGCGTTTTCAAGACTCTGTATGTACTGGAAAAAATCGATTTCACCATTTTTGAAGCTGATCGTGGCGGTTTTTAATAGTTCATCTGCAAGTTCTGCCCCTTCGCCTTCATAATAGGTCAAGGCCTTGTCATATTTGTCAAGATGGGCGAGCAATTCTGAATATTTGGTGTTCAGCCTTATTCCATAGTCTTTAGATTCTGCTACAGCAATCTCTTCCGCTATTTTCGATGCCTTGATACGTGACGCGTTGCCACCGAACAGAAGGGGGATCTTAAGGCCGGCCTGATAGCCGTAAACCGGACTGGCAACCGCACTATTGGTCCCTTGAAAATAGTTCAGACTGATGTCGGGCAGTAATTGCTGAGTCTCAAGTTTGCGCTGTGCTTCCGAAAGATCAATACGGTTATTATAGAAACCCATTTCAACGGATTCTTCGGGGTCTATCGGTGTTAACGAAATTCGACCAATCGGTGTTGTTGCGATCAGTATGGTATCAACGCTCTGAATGGTTTGAAGGAGACCTTTTCTGGCGATGACTACATCTTGTCTTGACTGATCCAAGGCAATTTGCACCTGTCTTTGTTTCGAAGAAGCCGTAATTTTTTCAAGATAGTTGGTCTCGCCCAGGTCAAAGCGGCGCTTGGCCATATGAGCGAAGTTTTGGTAAAGGCTGTCGAGATGGTTATAAATGGCTTCTTTTTCTTTGGCATATTGGTACTGGTAGAACGCAGCCTTTACATCGCGCTCCAATAGTTTTTTGCGTATACTGAAAGCACTTGCGGTCAGGTCGCTGTTCACTTTGTTCACTTTTCTTTGGGCGAAATAAACCGTAGGAAATGCAAAATTTTGCCGTACCCCAAGCACGTTCAGCGGAAGGTTGCCAACACTTAAATTGTTCTGGTCGTAATGATAGTAAATTTCAGTTTTGTCAAAATCGAAGGCACTTCCTAACAAGGCCCGCGATTGGTCGACATTTAAAGTGGCGGCCTTTAATGAGGCGTTGTTTTTGTTGGCGAGCGGAATGAGTTCTTCAAGACCTATAGGTTTTTCTTGCGCATGTAGACGCGAAGAAAAGGTCGTTGCCATCAAGACCAATAAAACGGGGATCATAGTCCCGCTCGGTTTTTTTGAGTGGAAGTCCTTTCCGGCTAAAATTGAAAACAATACCGGTAATACCACTAATGTCAACAAAGTGGCGGTTACTAGTCCACCAATGACAACAGTTGCCAAGGGGCGCTGTACCTCGGCGCCTGCGCTGGCCGAAATCGCCATGGGCAAAAAACCTAATGCGGCCGCAGAGGCGGTCAAGAGTACAGCGCGTAAACGATCTTTGGTGCCCTGTTTGATCAATGCTTCCAAAGAGTCGAAAGATTGATGTTTGAGTTCCTTAAAATGTTCGATCAACACAATGCCGTTGAGTACGGCGATTCCGAAAAGTGCGATAAAACCTACCCCGGCGGAAATGCTAAATGGCATATCCCTAAACCATAACAGAAAAACCCCGCCAATAGCGGAAAGCGGGATCGCCGAATAAATGATCAAGGCTTCCTTAACGGAATTGAAGGCAAAATAAAGCAACACGAAAATCAACAACAGAGCGATGGGTACTGCAAACCATAAACGTTCTTTTGCGCTTTGAAGGTTTTCAAACTGGCCTCCATAAGTAATGGTGTAGCCTGTGGGTAGTTTAATGTTTTCATCAATCAATTGCTGAACATCGTCTACAACGGATTGAAGGTCGCGGTCGCGCACATTGATACCAACCACGATACGTCTATGGGTATTGTCACGGGCAATTTTTGCAGCTCCTTTTTGATAACTGATCTGTGCAAGCTCACTTAACGGAATTTTACCTCCTGAAGGGATATCGACATAAAGGTTTTTCAGGTTCTCAATGTCTTGGCGGTTTTTCTGGTCAAGACGTACCACCAGGTCGAACCGTTTTTCACCCTCATAGATGCTACCGACAGTGCGGCCCGCGAAGCCCATGGCAACCATTTCATTGAGGTCTTGTATATTCAGACCGTAGCGGGCTATCTTGGTGCGGTCATAGGTCACACTCATTTGGGGGAGGCCTACTATTTTCTCAACGGTAACATCGGCGGCACCTTCAACATTTTCGATCAGATCTTTGATTTCATTTCCTTTTTTGCTGAGGATGTCAAGGTCTTCACCGAAAATCTTGATGGCGATATCGGCACGGACTCCTGTAATAAGTTCGTTGAAGCGCATTTCTATAGGTTGGGTAAACTCGACCTCCATACCTGGAATTATAGCCAGTGCCTCTTTGAACTTATTGGCCAGCTCGTCTTTGCTATCGGCAGAAACCCACTCGCTTTTCGGTTTTAGGGTAATGATGACATCGCTTTCTTCCATTGACATGGGGTCAGTGGGTACTTCAGCGGCCCCAATTCGGGTAAACACCTGTTTCACTTCGGGAAACTTTTCTAAAAGTATTTTTTCGATTTTGGTGGTCGTTTCAATAGTCTTACCGAGCGATGTACCCGTTTTCAGAACAGGCTGAATTACAAAGTCGCCCTCGTCTAAAGTGGGTACGAATTCACCTCCCAAACTAGAAAATAGTAAGATGGTAGCTACCAAAAGAACCGAGGCAACACCGAGAACAATTTTTTTACTTTGTAACGCCCAATGGATAATGGGGGCATACCTACTTTCTAGCCATTGCATCAAGCGGGCCGATAGGTTCTTCTTTGAAGATTTGGTCGGTTTCAGTAACAGCGATGCTGCTACAGGCACGTAGGTAAAGCAGAACAGCATGGCACCTATAAGCGCAAAACTAAAGGTCAGGGCCATGGGCTTGAACATTTTACCTTCAACACCGGTCAAAGAGAGGATCGGTATAAAGACGATGAGAATGATCAATTGCCCAAAAATGGCCGAATTCATCATTTTGGTAGCGCTTTTTACGGTAATCTCATCTTTTCGAATTTGAAGATTTTCAGAAGAAAGTGATCCCAATTCAACGCTTTTTGCGGTAATCTGAAAGGCTATGAACTCCACAATTATAACGGCCCCGTCAATAATAATTCCGAAATCGATGGCTCCAAGACTCATTAAGTTCGCATCGACCCCAAAAATATACATCAAGGATAGTGCGAACAGCAGACAAAGGGGTATTACAGAGGCGACCACCAAGCCGGATCGTAAATTGCCCAACAGCAAGACCACCACAAAAATCACGATCAAACAGCCCAAAATAAGGTTTTCGGTTACGGTAAACGTGGTTTTTGCAATAAGTTCGCTACGGTCTAAAAATGCATTGATGTAAACACCTTCGGGTAACGATTTCGATATTTCGCCAACACGTTGATGAACCGCATCGATAACCTTTTTAGAGTTGGCATCTTTTAGCATCATGACCTGGCCCAGCACCTTTTCACCCTGCCCGTTACCGGTAATGGCACCAAACCGGATTGCACTTCCAAAGCCGACGTTGCCGATATGCTTGATCAAAACGGGTATACCGTCAACAGTCTTGACCACAATATTTTCGATATCCTTTACATCGGTCACCAAGCCTTCTCCACGAATAAAATAGGCCTGGTTCACTTTTTCAATGTAGCCGCCACCGGCCACACTATTGTTCTTTTCCAATGCGGTAAAGACCTCATTTGCCGTGATGTTCATGGCATTCAGTTTTTCGGTGTTTATGGCTACCTCGTACTGTTTCAAATTTCCGCCCCAGGTGTTCACTTCTACCACACCGGCTATTCCCGATAACTGCCTTTTCACGATCCAATCTTGAATGGTACGCAGTTCAGTGGGGTCGTAGCGGTCTTCGTATCCGGGTTTTACGTCGAGAATGTATTGGTAAATTTCCCCTAGGCCCGTGGTGATCGGCCCCATTTCGGGTGTACCGAAGCCGTCAGGGATTTTTTGGCTCGCGGACTTAATTTTTTCCGCGATCAACTGTCTGGGGAGATAGGTACCTAAATCATCCTCAAAAACGATGGTGACTACTGAAAGTCCGAATTTGGTGATCGACCTGATTTCCTTGACCCCCGGTAAATTCGCCATCTCCAATTCTACCGGATAGGTGATGAACTGCTCCATATCCTGTGTTGAAAGGTTGCGCGAAGTGGTGATGACCTGCACTTGGTTGTTCGTTACATCGGGTACCGCGCCAATAGGAATCTGGGTGAGCGAGTATACACCGAACCCTGCAATAAAGGTGGTGAACAAGAGAACAACAAACTTGTTACGAATACTGAAATTAATAATAAAGGAGAGCATAATCCATGGAATTATTCATTAAGAACTTCACGAAAAACCAGCGGTTTGACGTGCGACTAAATCAAAAAGGTAGCTTATGCTTGTCTCGGGGGCTGAAAAGGC
>JBHJNU010000130.1:0-11194 GCA_050330515.1 Flavobacteriaceae bacterium
ACCGGCATTTTTACGGAACTCGAAACCAATTTAGAAAGTCCCGACCGTGAAATAATAACCTCCATGGCCGTATTTGATGGCAAACTTTACGTAGTATATGGCCAAGGAGAAGTGCAAGAAGAAGGACAGCCTCAAACTTGGTCTATCTTGTCCGCTGACATTTGATTTATTTTGAATTAGTTGTTTTGGATTAAACAAGACCGCCTCAAAAAAAGGGCGGTCTTTAAACCTAAAAAATTAACAAACTAAGGAATACTTAATACAGATGCAATCCCTTTATTGAAATTACCTTTCTATCTGGGGAATATTCGAGGCCACTAAAAATAAAGGCATTTTTTCGCAATAGGCACACTAATATTTATTGAAAGGTCTTTTTTAATATGCCCCTGCAAGATAAAACCAAACGCTAAATAACCAATGGGTCTTTTGGACCGCTTGCGACCCCAATTCCCGGACAAGGTTTACCAAATAATCCATGTCGTTGATAACTCCTTGAATTTCCCTTATTAAATTCGTATTCCTTTTTTTTAACTTAGGGGCCTAAAATGCCAGCCCTTTTTCATTATTGCTTCCGATTGAATGGGTATTGACCGAGTAAGAAATACCTAAGCAACAATACCATATACCCCAACTTCGACACCGAAACTACCAGACTCCCCAAACGCTGGAACGCCCCCATAACCGATACCGACAATTGGCCACGGTGTATCCAGATCGCCTGGCAGTTGCACGATGCGATGGGTAATCTGTTGGATCAGCAAGATTATTTGGTACGGCACTATGGTTTTATTGAAAAGAAAATCTAGACTGCCTAAACGGAGGTAGTTTTCTGATGTTTCCAAGACTATTATATCCACCACATCAGGTCTCTCGCCGCGCTGATGTATAATTCGACAAACCTTGCCGTAAAGAGGAAGTCTTCATGCACCCGGGCGCTCAATTCCCCCTGTGGTGCCGGGCAAGCGTTGCCGTCGTCTTGACTACAGGAAGAGACCGCACAAAGGGCGATCAACAGAAAATAGGTACGTTTTGACCTCGTGGTTTGTTGCCCTTCATTGATTCCTGTCGAAAAACTCGGCCTTAAAGTAAACGTCCCGAAAGCGCAGGGTATCGGGCAATGTGGTTATATTGTTAGGGGATTCCACATAAACATAAGTCGCGGTAAACCTGCCTTCAATAATTTCATCGTCAACCCTGGTCACCGTAGCGGTACGGGGTTCGGCCTCATAAAGGTCCCAACGCCCTAGAATTACATCGTCGTCCCATTCGGCAAAGCTTGTCGTGTTTACCTCACCTGCCCGGCCATTAACAAGTTCACCTGTACCTGTTTTATTTTCAAGGTAAAATGACAAATTTCCCAACCAAAGGCAGTTTTCTGATGTTTCCAAGGCTCTTATATCCACCACATCCGGTCTCTCCTCGCTGATGTAAAATTCAACGAACCTGGCCCTAAAGTTGAATTCCTCGTGCACTTGGGCGCTCAATTCCCCAATGGGTGCCGGACATTGGAAACCATCATCCTCATTGCAGGAATACAACGCACAAAGAGCGGTAAGCAAAAAATAAGTATACTTCTTTTTCATCTCTTTTTTATAGGTAAATATAATGCATAACTGTTTTGAAGACCAAGATAGCAAAAGGGGCCTTGTCATAAAACCCCTTTTGCCGCTTGTCATGGTTCAAATGGCCCTTACGGCCTGGCGATTAGCAGGCGTTTGCCTACCGTTGCCTTACCGTCCACATCCATGGTTATTTGGTAAAGTCCTTGCGGTACCCCAGATACGTCAAGGTGCAACTGGCCCTGCCCTTTGGCGACCTTGCCCTTAAAGAGCCTTTTTTCGGTAGTTTAGCGGAGTATGAATTGGCTGGTTTTAGGAGACCGGAACCCATGTTTATCTCAGTTTAAGAAACAACACCCACTGAAAAAATAGGAATTAAAAACTGAAACGAACTACTGGCGTTGCCGTAAATGCTTCCGTACCCGAAAAACTGTAGTATACCCTTGCTTGTAAGCCAATTTTTAAATATTCTTTTAAGGTAAGCATGTACATGCCGCTTAAAGAAAGGCCAAAATCATCACCTCTAAATTTTTGGTCACTAAGAACAAAATAGGCTATGTCAAATTGGTCGGTATTCAGGTCAAGGTCGCCGCTAAATCGGCGATAATAAAAAAATCCCAAGGTTAAATTTAGTTTTTTAGAAAATACCTGCCTGTAGTGCAGATCGTAAAACTGTGTTTCATTTTCAAGACGATAATTATCCCACAAAATACCTAAGCCGGCACTGGTGCCCTCAAAATTCAATTCAACACTGTTGTTTATGGTCCTAGAAGAAGATTGAAGGGAGTAACCAAGGCCTAAATATCGGTTCTCCGATAACAATATATCCATTGAAAATTCAAAAGCTTTACCAAAAGCAGGGGTATCGTAACCTAAGCCTTGTACGTTATTACGGGTTGGGTAGCTATTTTTTACAATACCGTAGCCTACTGAGAATTCATATTTTTCTTTATTTTGGGCTTGGCTCGTTTGAATTAATAGTAATGTGATATAAAAAAATGTTAAATATCTCATTTTTGCTAAAATCTTTTGGTTAGCGCAAAACTTAATGCATAAAAATTAGGTATAACCGGCACAATAATAATACCTTCGGAACTCTGCTCAAAGAGGGCCATGGCCTCAATACCCACACCAAATCCGTGATGTAAATCAAAATTATAGCTAAAGCCTGGGGTAATGAAAAATTTATTGCGTTGCCCCGAACTTTCTAGGGGGGTAACATCTAGGATCCTAATTGGATCAATTTGGTAAACTACTTCTGGCAATGATTGTTTTGTAGAAGACGACAAATAGTACCCTGCCCCAAAGTTAAAAGAAAGTTGGTGTTCTTTTTTGTTTAAGAAATACCAATGCAGTTTAAGGCCTGAGGCCCACGTTGAGATATTGCCCCGGCCTATAGAAAATGCTTGATCGATGTCATTATCTAAAAAAGCAATGACCTTTGATTTGTCGTTGAAAAAATCTAATTTACTGTTTGCCGAAGCATTTAATAAAAAAAGTTCGCCACCAAAACTTGGGGCAAACTTATATTGATAACCCAAAGAGAAGAATAAATTGCGCTCTTGAATCGTTAAATCAGGAAATGTAGGATAGCCCATGGAAATGTAAACTCTTGATTTCAAGTTATCTGATTGCTGGGCAACAAGATTATAACACGTTAATACAAGTGCAAGTAAAAAAGCTAGGTTGGTTTTCTTCATACACATGGCGTAAAAGAAGGGCCACATTTTGTAATGTGACCCTAGTTAAAAGTCTAGATTAAAAATCGGTTAAATAATGTTTAAAGTAAAAATGGAATATTCCTGTTTTTTTGGCATTCCAGTTGGTTCCATCCCTTACTGCTCCTGTAATTCCCGTACCAACAATTGTGGCTAATACTTGTCTTCTTGATAATTGTATGTTAGACCTGAATATAGCTCCACCAACGGTTACTGTTAATTTGTTGGTGGAAGTAGCTTCTGCCGTTGGGGTGGGTTGACCACCGCTTAATGCAATTCCACCTTTAACTTGAAGTTCTTTGGATGCAATTGCCGATAAATGATGTTTGGTAAAAATTGCGAAGGCTTGTTCGTTCTCGGTCATGTTCCAGTCATCATCAAAAGTTTCATTGACGTCATACCACCAGCCTTTTTTAGCTCCTCGCGCTTTAATTCGATATTCCCCGCCAACATCGAAGGCAGATAAAGAGGCTGTAATTATACCGTTAGATGAAATAGAATAGCTACCCGAACCTCTTTTTAAAACAAATTTTTGATGGGTTGCAGCGAAACCCAGCCAATCCCCATTTGAAAATCTAAATCCTGAAAATCTTGTGCTCAAAATATCTTTTTCCTCAATTTTTGTGTGGTCTTGGTTGGTAGTCAATAAAACTGCCGCTTTTGCGGTAGTTGCTGTTTTATTCGCAATCATAGTTGAAGCAGGTTCTAAATCTACATAATTGCATTTATTGCCGGGCAGGTCGCATTCGTCAATGGGGCCAACAACATAGACCGGATTTGCGTCCAAAAATCTGTTGTCGATATTTCCAATTGAAACGAGCTGATAACCTTCCTGTTTGCTAAGGTCCTCAACATATTTGAAACCTTCATTCACATCAGTATAAACAACGGGGTCAAAAGTAACGTAAAAATCATTTCTAATATTTTTACCCGTAATTATTTGGTCTGCGTAAGGGAAGTATATTTGCAGATGGTGTGCGGCAAGTAAATCCGCTAGTTTCTCAGCTGCATCTGACTTAGAAGTGGGATCACTATTACTGATATCCCCTACAATTTCTTCAAGTTGTAAGTAATCAGAATCACTTTTGACCAGTTCATTAAAAACAGCATCCAGAATTAAGCCGTTATCCGTTTTAGATGCAGTCATAGATTTAGATTTAAGCGTTTTCTTCCTTCTTTAAACCTTTATCAGAGCCCAAAAGATAAGCAAGGCTGGCCAATTCCCCGTAACTGTCAACCTCTTTCAACTTGTTGTTCACGGCAGTTCTTACTTTGGAATCTGTCATGACTTTACCAAGAAGTGCAGCAGTTTCTTTATACAGACTTGTGTTTGCTACATAAACTTCTGTAGTGTGCTCCTCTGCTGTGGTGCTTGACTCTCTGAAATCGTAGTTGTCTTTTATATCTTGATTTGTACACGAAGTAATAAGGACAAAAATTAACAATAAAATATTGGTCGTTTTCATTTTAAAAATTTGTTAATTAAATTAGAATAAAAAACTAAACATTTGCCCGAGTAATAAAGCAAAAGTTAGCACCTTATTGGTCTATGATTTTGCGCAAAACCGTAAGGCATTTCGTAAACGTAAAAAAAAAAAACGAACAATAACATGAATTATAGAAGGTTTTTTGAAGGAATTTGCCTAAAATCGGCGTAAGCCGGCATTTTTCGTAAGCAGACGCCGGTTTATAAATTTGCACAAAAAGGTATCAGTAACACGCACCGTACCATAAACAATTTTTAGCCCACCGTTGATAACTCCTCACAACTACCCTTCGTACCTACGGTAACTTTTGGCTAATTTTAGGGCCTGCATTCGCAAATGAACGCAACCGCTATGTACCTGATATTCGACACCGAGACCACCGGCCTACCAAAAAACTGGAACGCTCCCATAACCGACACCGACAACTGGCCACGTTGTATCCAGATCGCTTGGCAGTTGCACGATGCCATGGGTAATCTGTTGGATCAGCAAGATTATTTGGTACGGCCCGATGGGTTCAATATTCCTTTTGATGCCGAGAAGATACATGGTATTTCTACCGCTTTGGCCGAAAAGGAGGGTCTTCCCTTGGTAGAGGTCCTGGCCAAATTCAATGCCGCTATGGCCAGAACGAAGTTCATCGTTGGGCAGAATGTAGGCTTCGACCTGAATATTATGGGGGCCGAATTCCATCGTATGGGGATTGAAAATCCGTTGCAGGATCTTCCTGTTCTAGATACCTGTACCGAAGAAACGGCCTTGCTATGTCAAATTCCAGGGGGTAGGGGCGGAAAGTTCAAACTTCCTACCTTGACCGAACTGCACCAGTATCTTTTCGGAGAACCTTTTGGTGAGGCCCACAATGCCACCGCCGATGTCGAGGCCACAAGCAGATGTTTCTTAGAGCTTATCAGAAGACAACAATATAGTGTTGAAAAGCTTGATGTGGGGCCAGATTATTTTAGGAATTTCTCAGAAGCCAATCCGAACGAGATACAACGTAGCGGCCTAAAGCATATCAACCTCAAAAAAGCATCGAAAAAGATAGCCGATGCGCTTTGGGATAAGGATACAGGTGGGGTTTCGCAAGAAGAAATCAAAGAGAACATTGCAAGTCTTGAAGATGCCCCCTTTGCCCATTTACATAATCACTCCCAGTTTTCGGTATTACAATCCACCATCGCCGTGAAGGATTTGGTGGCCTCGGCGGCCAAGGAAAACATGCCCGCCGTGGCGATAACCGATCATGCGAACATGATGGGCGCCTTCCATTTTGTAAAGGAGATCAAGGCGCATAATGCAGGTGTTGCGCAACGCAATGCCGAAGCTTTGGAAAAAGGCGAACCGTTTACCGAGAAACAGATCAAGCCGATCATTGGCTGCGAATTCTTTGTCTGTGATGACCATACCAACAAAAATGTAAAGGACAACGGCTACCAGATCGTGCTCTTGGCGAAGAGCAAAAAAGGCTATCATAATCTGGCCAAAATGTCATCGATCGCCTATACCGACGGATTTTACTATGTGCCCAGAATTGACCGTAAGGTCATAGAAAAGTATAAGGATGACATCATTGTTCTAACGGGCAACCTCTATGGAGAGGTACCGGGTAAAGTATTGAATGTTGGGGAAAACCAGGCAGAGGAAGCCCTGGTTTGGTGGAAAGACCAGTTCGGCGATGACCTGTATATAGAAATTATACGACACGGTCAAGAAGATGAAAACCGTGTCAATGTGGTTTTGATGGACTTTGCCAAAAGGCACCATGTGAAAATGGTGGCGACCAACAATACCTACTACTGTTCCAAGGAAGATGCCGATGCGCATGATGTACTGCTTTGCGTGAAGGATGGGGAAAAACAGGCAACCCCGATCGGCCGTGGCCGTGGATATCGATACGGATTACCGAATCAAGAATACTATTTCAAATCGCAAGAGGAAATGAAGGCCCTTTTCAAAGATGTGCCGGAAGCGATCTTGAACATTCAAGAAATTCTAGATAAAATCGAACCTTTTGAGTTGGCCCGCGACGTGCTTTTGCCAAAATTCGATATCCCCGAGGCTTTTAAAGTGGCAGAAGATAACCTTGATGGCGGAAAACGGGGCGAGAATGCCTATTTGCGGCACATCACCTATGAAGGGGCGAAAAAACGCTATGAACAGATTACGCCAGAAATTGAGGAACGTATCGATTTTGAGTTGAAAACGATCGAAAATTCTGGCTACCCCGGTTACTTTTTAATTGTGGAAGATTTCATTCGCGAGGCCCGCAATATGGATGTTTCCGTAGGGCCGGGAAGGGGTTCTGCCGCTGGCTCGGTAGTTGCCTATTGTTTGAAGATCACCAACATCGACCCCTTGAAGTACGATCTGCTTTTTGAGCGCTTCTTGAACCCGGATCGTGTGTCGATGCCCGATATTGATATTGATTTCGATGATGAGGGCCGCGGTCGTGTAATGGATTATGTTATCAAAAAATACGGCGCCAACCAAGTGGCCCAGATCATTACATACGGTACCATGGCGGCGAAATCCTCCATTCGTGATACGGCACGGGTATTGGATCTGCCCTTGGGAGACGCCGATAGGATCGCAAAATTGATTCCTACCATGTCAAAGCTCGACAAGATCTTTGGAAAGACCGATGCGGAACTTCGAAAGCAATTTCGGGCGGACGACTACGAGAAGGTCAATCAACTGATGACTATTTCCGAGGGCGATGACCTTGAGGGCCAGACCCTTAAAATGGCCCGTATCTTAGAAGGTTCGCTTCGAAATACCGGTATTCACGCCTGTGGGGTCATCATCACTCCGGGCGACATCACCGATTATGTGCCCGTGGCTACGGCCAAAGATTCCGATCTGTACGTGACGCAATTTGATAACTCCGTCGTAGAAAGTGCCGGTTTGTTGAAGATGGATTTCTTGGGGCTGAAGACCTTGACCCTGATCAAAGACACGGTCAAGATCGTAAAGGCAAAACATGGTATAGAACTGGTGCCCGATGATTTTCCGTTAGATGATCCAAAGACCTATGAGCTTTTTCAAAGGGGGGATACCGTAGGGATATTCCAATATGAATCTCCGGGGATGCAAAAGCACATGAAGGACCTGAAACCGTCCGTTTTTGATGACCTGATCGCCATGAACGCCTTGTACAGACCTGGTCCAATGGAATATATTCCCGATTTCATACAACGTAAGAACGGAATGGCCGAGATCAAGTACGACCTTCCCGAAATGGAAGAGTACCTGAAGGAAACCTACGGAATTACCGTGTACCAAGAGCAGGTGATGCTGCTTTCGCAAAAATTGGCGGGCTTCTCCAAGGGCGATGCCGATGTTCTGCGAAAGGCGATGGGAAAAAAGATCTTCGCGGTACTTCAAAAGATGAAGCCCCAGTTTTTGAAGGGTGGGGCGGCCAATGGGCATCCTGAAGACATCCTTGAAAAAATATGGAAAGATTGGGAGGCCTTTGCCGCCTATGCCTTCAACAAGAGCCACTCTACCTGCTACGCCTATATTGCCTATCAAACGGCCTATCTGAAGGCGCATTATCCGGCCGAATATATGGCCGCGGTGTTGAGTAATAATATGAACGATATCAAGCAGGTTACCTTCTTCATGGAAGAATGTAAGCGCATGGGCCTGCAAGTTTTAGGCCCCGATGTGAACGAATCGTACTATAAATTCGCGGTCAATAAAGAGGGCGCGGTACGTTTTGGAATGGGCGCGATAAAGGGAGTAGGGCGCGCAGCGGTCGAAACCATTGTAGAGCACCGAAAAAAGGAAGGTGCGTTCAGATCGGTCTTCGATTTGGCAAAGCGTATAGATCTGCGGGCGGCCAACAAAAAGGCCTTCGAGAACCTTGCCGTGGCGGGCGGTTTCGATTCTTTCAAATCAACCCATCGGGCGCAATATTTTCATACTGATGGCGATAATAGTACCTTTTTGGAGAAGGTAATCAAATCGGCATCGAAATTTCAAGAAAGCAAGAATTCTTCCCAAATGGATATGTTCGGGGGCATATCGGAAGCGCAGATCCAAGAGCCTGAGGTGCCACCATGTGAAGAATGGGGTACCATGGAGAAACTGAAACGCGAAAAAGAAGTTGTGGGAATCTATATTTCAGGCCATCCCTTGGACGACTTCAAGACCGAGATCAACGCCTTTTGCAATGCCAATGTCTCCAGCGCAAATGAACTGGAAAACCATATCAACCGTGAACTTAGTTTCGCCGGGGTAATAACCGATGTGCAACACAGAACTTCTAAAAACGGAAAAGGTTGGGCCTCCTTTACCATGGAAGATTATACCGACACCTTCGAGTTCCGAATTTTTGGCGAGGAGTATCTTAAGTTCAGGCATTTTTTGATGATCAATTCTTTCGTGTACATCAAAATAATGGTCCGTGAGGGTTGGATCAACCGTGAAACGGGTAAAAAATCAGAACCGAGAATTCAGTTCAACAGTTTCATGCTGTTGCAAGAGGTAATGGAAACCTATGCCAAAAAACTGACCATAAAACTGAATATTGACACCTTGAAGGCGGAGAGCATCAAGCATTTGAAAGATACCTTGGTAACACACAAGGGTGATCACACCCTGAACTTTATCGTTTATGGTATGGAAGAGGAAATAAAGGTTAATCTATCAAGTAGAAAGCAGAAAGTGAACATTTCTAGCGAGCTTTTGCTGCAGCTTGAAGAAAATGATGTACATTATAAATTGAACTAAGGTCGTTCTATGAGCTTGCCTAAATTCAAAAGTTCGCACTGTCAACAGGCCAGATGGTGCTGATGGGCCTCAACGCAGTTGCTTATAAATTCCCTCGATAGGGCAATAGCCAAAACGTATTCAGCGTTAGTAAGTAAACCGATTAATATTTGACTAAATTTACATAATCTTTAAAAAAACAAACATGGCACTAGAAATAACAGATGCGACCTTCGATCAGGTAGTATTGAAAAGCGATAAACCCGTAGTGGTCGATTTTTGGGCCGCTTGGTGCGGTCCTTGTAGAATGGTAGGGCCCATCATCGATGAGGTAAGTAATGAATATGAAGGTAAGGCGGTTGTGGGTAAGGTAGATGTTGATGCAAATCAAGAATTCGCCGCCAAGTATGGTGTGCGAAACATACCGACCGTATTGGTCTTCAAGAATGGTGAGATCGTAAGCCGTCAAGTAGGGGTTTCTCCAAAGAAGGTATATACTGACGCCATAGACGCGTTACTATAAATGGGTAGGCCCTAACGGGGTGCTAATCATATAAAAAATCCCGCCAAGTGCGGGATTTTTTTGTTGGGCCGTTTTGAACCAAGTCCGGTCGTCTTCCTTATCTTTATGGCCATGAACCTTCAATCAGAGTTACAAAAATCGACCCTCTTCCAAAATCTGGAACTGCTTGCCAATCAAGTAGTGGAAGGTTTTATAAGTGGCATTCACAAGAGTCCGTTTCATGGGTTTTCGGCCGAATTTGCCGAGCATAAAATTTACAATAAGGGTGAAAGCACCAAACATATCGATTGGAAGCTTTTTGCCAAGACCGACAAACTTTATACCAAGCGATACGAAGAGGAAACCAATCTACGCTGCCATATGATCCTTGATAGTTCGGCTTCGATGTACTATCCAGAAGTAAAGGAAGTATCGGTGGGCAACCTGAATAAGATCGGTTTCGGGATCTTGGCGATCGCAGCCTTGATGAACATACTAAAAAGACAGCGAGATGCGGTGGGTTTAAGTGTTTTCGCTGACGGTTACAACTATTATTCCCCTGAAAAGGGAAGCGAGCGGCACCATCACATGTTGTTGGCCAAGCTCAGCGAAATAGGTATGGAAAGCGCGCCCATGAAACAGACCGAGACCTATGCCAGTTTGCACTTAATCGCGGAAAAGATAAAGCGGAGAAGTTTGATCTTTCTTTTTACCGATATGTTTCAAACCACCACGAACGATGAGAAGCTCTTCGATGCCCTTCGCCATTTGAAGCATAACAAGCACGAAGTAGTCTTGTTCCATTTACTAGATCGATCCACAGAACAACATTTTGATTTTGAGAACACCCCAAAACGGTTTTTAGATGTAGAGACCGGCGACTACATTGATTTGTATGCCGAAAATAGTAAAGAAGCCTATGAAAGAGGGGTTGCCGACTACGTTAAAACGCTTACGTTGAAATGCGCGCAATACCGAATAAAATATGTAGAAGTCGATGTTCGGGCCGATTTCTCAAGGGTCTTGAACACCTATATGGTAGAACGGCACAAATTTCTATGAACACAACTTATTTTTAGCTTAAATAGTTTGGTCAATTGAATAAGGGGTGTATATTTGCATCCGCTAAACGCCACGGTTCGGTAGTTCAGTTGGTTAGAATACCTGCCTGTCACGCAGGGGGTCGCGGGTTCGAGTCCCGTCCGGACCGCT